>CAVKOQ010000040.1:0-19918 GCA_963657995.1 bacterium | reverse complement strand
CCGTGCGGGCATTTTTCAATTCAAGAGAGCGCCGGAGGCGGTCTTTCCTATAAAGTAAAAAAAATGTGCCTTTGGCACATTTTTGCACCCACGCGGAGCGTTTTTTTCATAGGACGTACTTTCCTATGAAAAAAAAGAATGTGCCGTGGCACATTCTTTTTTTAGAAATTAATTAGATCTGATATGACGGGCTCTTTCTGCCGCTCCATGTATCAATTCCGTTTTTATCCATTCCTTCAGCATAAACCTGATTTTCTTTCTCTTCAGGTGTCGGTGCTTTCAGAATTTCACGTTTTTCAACCGGTTTCTTCTTAGGTGGACGGCTCTCAAAGAACTCCTTTGCCACCTGCGGGAACAGAGCATAGGTAAGTACATCTTCATCCTGCTGCTTCCACTGCTTCATCTCGTTCTCAATCTTCTCAAGCTGCGGCTCGATGAGATCTGCAGGACGGCATGTAATCGGTTTTGCATCTCCGATTGCCTTCTTCTGAACCTCTTTGTTGAATGGTTTTACTGTCTGTCCGAATTCACCCATAAGAAGTTTCTTGGATTCTTTTGTAAACATCTTATAACGCTCACCCATAAGAACATTCAGTACTGCCTGAGTACCGACAATCTGTGATGACGGTGTAACAAGCGGCGGCTCACCGAAATCTTTACGTACTCTTGGAATCTCCTTGAGTACATCATAATATTTATTCTCTGCACGTGCCTCTTTAAGCTGTGATACAAGATTTGAAAGCATACCGCCCGGTACCTGATAACGCAGAGTATTGATATCAACGCCAAGAACCTTAGTATTCATAAGGCCACTCTTAAGTGCTTCCTCACGCATCGGACGGAAGTAATCAGCAATCTCTGCAAGTAACTCCTGATTAAGCCCCGTCTCATACTGTGTTCCTCTAAATGTCTCAACCATAACTTCAGTAGCCGGCTGGCTTGTACCCATAGCAAACGGAGACATCGCTGTATCGATCATGTCAGCACCTGCCTCAACAGCTTTGAGATAAGTCATGGATGCAACACCTGATGTATAATGTGTATGAATATCTATCGGAAGATCTACAGATTCCTTAAGTGATTTCACAAGAATCTCTGCATCATATGGAGTAAGAAGACCTGCCATATCCTTGATACAAAGTGAATCTGCACCCATATCTTCGATTCTCTTTGCGATATCTTTCCAATAATCCAGAGTATATGCATCACCTAAAGTGTAGCTAAGTGCTATCTGAGAGTGAGCTTTTTCCTTTTTAGCTGCCTTTACAGCAGTCTCAAGGTTTCTGATATCGTTCAGACAGTCAAAAATACGAATAATATCAATACCGTTAGCAACAGATTTCTGCACAAAATATTCTACTACATCATCTGCATAGTGATTGTATCCTAAAATATTCTGACCACGGAACAACATCTGAAGTTTAGTTTTCTTAAATCCGTCTCTAAGCTTTCTAAGACGATCCCAAGGATCCTCTTTAAGAAAACGAAGGCTTGCATCAAATGTTGCGCCGCCCCAACATTCAACTGCATAGTATCCAACCTCATCCATCTTTCCTACAATCGGCAACATCTGCTCTGTTGTCATTCTGGTCGCAATCAGAGACTGATGTGCATCACGCAGCACGGTTTCCACGATCTTAACCGGCTTCTTTTTCTCATTTGCCATCTTAAAGATACCTCCATACATATTTTTATCTATTATAACACATATTTATTAATTTCTGGATATTTTTTTTCATATAATTTCATAACTAAATTCTAAACTCAGATAATAACAATGCATAAATTTTACCAGACCAAAGTATTTTTAAACTTCATTATTAAAAAAAATTACTATATTCACACGCAAAAAAGAGCTATCACACTCAGATTCTCATTTAAATACATTTATATGAGAATTTTTCATGCGATAACTCTTTTATATTTATAAAAATATTAACTTAAGCTAATTTAGATTTAGCCAGCTCAGCCAGTTTTGCAAAGCCTTCTGCATCGTTGATTGCCATGTCTGAAAGGACTTTACGGTTCATCTCAACACCAGCCTGCTTTAAGCCAAACATGAACTTGCTGTATGAAAGACCATTGATACGTGCTGCTGCGTTGATACGAGCGATCCAGAGCTGTCTAAACTGTCTCTTTCTCTCTTTACGACCAGCGTATGAGCTTGTAAGAGCTCTCATTACAGACTGTTTAGCTACACGGTACTGCTTAGAACGTGCACCTCTGTAACCCTTTGCCAGCTTTAATACTCTATTATGTTTCTTTTTAGCGTTTAATCCGCCTTTTACTCTTGCCATCGGTTATTCCTCCTTCTTAATCCTCGAATCTTATAAGTACGGTAAAATCTTCTTCATTACCTTGCTGTTTGTGCTGTCGGTAACGATGTCTTTTCTAAGATTTCTCTTTCTCTTTGTAGATTTCTTAGTTAAGATGTGGGATTTGTAAGCTTTATTTCTTACTAATTTTCCGGATCCGGTTGTTTTAAAACGTTTAGCAGCTGCTCTGCTTGTTTTCATTTTAGGCATGGTAAGTTCCTCCTTAATAATAGTTATCTCATTATATCTAGCGTTTTGCAGAAAGGAAAAGTACGATACTTCTTCCCTCTACCTTTGCCGGCTTATCAACTGCTGCGACATCGGCGAGCTTTTCTGCAAAATCGTCAAGGATATACTTTGTCTTTGACATATGTGCCATCTCACGACCTCTGAAACGAAGTGTAACCTTTACTTTGTTGCCCTTTTCCAAGAACTTTCTCGCATTGTTCATCTTGGTGTTTAAGTCGTTCTCATCGATATTCGGAGAAAGACGTACTTCCTTAACCTCGATTACCTTCTGTTTCTTCTTAGCTTCTTTTTCTTTTCTCGCAAGCTCATATCTGTATTTACCATAATCGATAATCTTGCATACCGGCGGCTTTGCAGCCGGAGCAATCTTTACCAGATCCAGCTCTGCTTCTTTAGCCAGCTTGTAAGCATCCTTTGCAGACATGATACCAAGCTGCTCTCCATCTTCGCCAATCAAACGAACCTCTCTGTCTCTAATCTGTTCGTTAATCATTAACTCGCTAATAGTCGTGCACCCCCATATAATGTGATGATTTTGGTTTACTGTGTCAGTTGTAGGAAATCATAGTGTAACTTCCTAAATAAAACAAAATAATAAGTGGACAGCACAGACCATCCACTTACTCATAATAGGAAATCCAATATAGGACATTTCTCAAACTTATGAACTCACAGTCACTGTATCGTGCTGAGGTGAGGTAGATAACCTGCTTTCCTGTATTTGTGTTTTTCTCACAACATGACAAACTATACTACATCTTCTTATAAATGTCAATATCATTCCTTGATTTTTTTTGATTTTCATACATATCATTTTTAATTTATATGACACGCTTTCTTACAAAACGAGGAAAACAGACAAAAGAATCGAGTAGAAAAAAATTCCTCCAGCTAGAAAAATTTTCTCCTACTCGATCTTATGGTATAGATGTAAAGATGTCTAGGAGGCACTCATTTATAACTATTTTGCCTCATCAGCCTTTACTGTCTCACGCAGCTGTTTTTCACTGATTTCTTTAAGGATAGACTCGATAAAGCCCTCTACACTGTTTGCACCTTCATCTCCTGCGAAACGGCTACGAACAGAAACTGTCTTTTCTTCCTCTTCTTTCTGTCCAACTACCAACATATATGGAATCTTCTGTGTTTGTGCCTCACGGATCTTGTATCCAATCTTCTCTGAACGTGTATCCATCTCTGCACGGATTCCAGCCTCGGTAAGTCTGTCAAGAACCTCTTTTCCATAATCTGCATATTTATCAGAAATCGGAAGAACTCTAACCTGCACAGGTGAAAGCCATGTTGGGAATGCTCCTGCAAAATGCTCGATCAAAATACCGATAAATCGCTCGATAGAGCCAAATGCAACACGGTGAATCATGATCGGGCGGTGTTTCTCTCCGTCTGCACCTGTATATTCCAGTTCAAAACGCTGCGGAAGCTGGAAATCAAGCTGGATAGTACCGCACTGCCATGTTCTTCCGATGGAATCCTCTAAGTGGAAGTCAATCTTAGGTCCGTAGAATGCACCATCACCTTCATTTACCACATACTCAAGACCAAGCTCTTCAAGTGCGGAACGAAGGCCCTCTGTTGCCATCTCCCAATCTTCATCACTTCCCATGCTGTCTTCAGGACGTGTAGAAAGCTCTACATGATACTTGAATCCAAACAGAGAATATACCTGATTAATCAGATGAACTACTCCCTTGATCTCGTCTTTGATCTGCTCTGGAGTCATAAAAATATGTGCATCATCCTGTGTAAAGCAGCGCACACGCATCAGTCCATGAAGCTGACCTGATTTTTCATGGCGATGAACGATACCGAGTTCACCCATACGAAGCGGAAGATCGCGATAAGAACGTGGCTCAGAACCATATACAAGAACACCTCCCGGGCAGTTCATAGGTTTGATAGCATAATCTTCCTCATCAATAACAGTGGTATACATGTTATCTTTATAGTGATCCCAGTGTCCTGAAGTCTCCCAAAGCTTACGATTCAGGATAATCGGGGTAGAAATCTCTACATAACCTGCCTTTTTATGAATCTCTCTCCAGTAATCTAACAGAGTGTTTTTAAGAATCATTCCCTTTGGCAGGAAGAACGGGAATCCAGGACCTGCATCGTGCATCATGAAAAGTCCGAGTTCTTTGCCAAGTTTTCGATGGTCACGCTTTTTAGCCTCTTCCATCATGGTAATGTAGCTCTCAAGATCTTCCTTGGATGCAAAAGCTGTAGCATAGATACGGGTCAGCATCTTATTTTTCTCACTGCCTCTCCAGTATGCACCTGCAAGATTCATCAGCTTAAATGCTTTTCCAACACCCTTAGTATTCATAAGATGTGGTCCAGCACAGAGATCTGTAAACTCTCCCTGACGATAAAAGCTGATCTCAGCACCTTCCGGCAAGTCTTCTATAAGCTCAACCTTGTATGGCTCTTCTTTTTCTTTCATGAACTCAATCGCTTCATTTCTTGGCAGAGTAAAGCGTTCAAGCGGAAGTGACTCTTTGATGATCTTCTTCATCTCTGCCTCAATCTTTGGCAGATCTTCTGCTGTAAGTGGAGTTGCCGGATCTACATCATAGTAAAATCCATCTGCAATTGATGGTCCGATAGCAAGCTTTGTATCAGGATAAAGACGTTTAACAGCTTGTGCCATGACATGGCTAGTTGTATGACGAAGTGCAGCCAGACCTTTTTCATCCTTTGCAGTCAGAATATTAAGCTGACAGTCATGATCAAGAACCGTGCGAAGGTCTGCGCCCTCACCGTCAACCTCACCAAGACATGCAACTCTTGCTAAACCCTCGCTGATATCTTTAGCGATATCGATAATAGACATAGGACTCTCATATTCTTTAAAAGAGCCATCTTTTAATGTAATCTTCATCTTTCTCTCCTCACTTTTGATTGAAATAAAAAATCCCCTAGTCAGAAAAACTGACTAAGGGACGATTAATCGCGGTTCCACCCTTATTGAATCGGACTATTCAAATCCGACTCCACTTGATTTGATGATAACGGAATCACCGTTCCCGATTAAGGGACGCTCAAAGCTGGTATTCAGAATTTACATCCCTGTCAGGTGCTTCCACCCATGAAATCCTGTCCGTATCAATACGCTTGTATCCATACTTCATTTGTTAACACTTTCATGGCACCGTTCTCTGTGCAGTTTCAGTAATCTTACTGGGCTTCTCAAAGCTTTACACTATTCGCTGCGGATAAATACATGCTTCAACACAGCTTAGCTTTCTGTCAAAGACACTCTCCGACTATCCACTCAAAACGATTATATCAGTTGTTTATATTTTGTCAAGATTGTTTTTCGTTTTTCCATACATTGACAGAACAGCTGTTTCGTGCTATTATTATATGGTTCTTAATAAAAGGGCCAGTACCGGTTTCGACAGGGATCATGAAGCTGGTGAAGCTATCCGCATGCGATGCGTCAAATGGCAAACTTAAAATTAAACGCTAACAATAATAAATTAGCATACGCTGCCTAATTTTGGCAGTTGTCAGCCTTAGAGCACTCACACTTTAAGAATCTGGCATCGACTATGTGAGAAACGATGACGGGAGGGTTCCGGACTGTCAGGCGTATAAGGAACTACTGAAGTTCTGAGGATGTTCGTTTCCGCAGGATAGAGGGAATGTCAAAGAACGGACTATGATAGTAGAAGAACAGGGAATTGGTTTTTGGACACGGGTTCAACTCCCGTCTGGTCCACTCGCAAGAACCCTTGTAAATATTGGATTTTTCCTTTATTTACAAGGGTTCTCGGTGTTTTAAGGAGCTTCTTTGCGAATGCCATTTTCGGCATTTTGAACCCCCTTTTCGGGGTAAATATCACACGAAATATCACACGAAAAAAGGACTGTTTTTCCTTTACTTTCAAGGGATAACAGTCCTTTTACTATGTGCTTATATCGTGTTTTTTATGATATCGTGGAGTTTTTTCTTCCTATTTGATGTGTCCATCGGCAGCTATCCGGTCGGCAGTAATCATCCAACCATCCGAATCAAACGCATATGCCTGTCCGTCAATTTGGCTGACCGTATCATGGCGGTAGGTGTAGCCACTCAGCAGGTACCACCAGCGCCCGTCCTGTAAAAGCCAGCCCTCAAGGTATTTGCCAGATATCCAACCGTCCGTGGTCTGGATCCACGGATCGCCTTCGGCAAAGCATTTGTTAATTGGCTGCACACGCTGATCCTTTGTGTAACGCTTGCCTGTGTCCGTGCCTTTTGGGGCTGTCCGGATGATAAGTGAGGACGCAGTGACTCTCAACCCGCGTATGCCGCTCTTTACTTCTTTCAGGTCGCTGACCGATACCTGCACAGTGCCTGGCTGTTCTGTCACTGTGCCCCCGTCCATTACCCAGGTTTTCTTGAAATTCTCAAATGTACCATATTTCTGTTTCAAAATCCCGGTGCCGCTGCCCCAATCCGGCAAATATACGTGCGGCTTGTCTACGATGCTTTTCCAATCGCCTCCCCAGCCAAGTCCCAGTTGCTTGGCGATCGCTCCCACACGTTCGAAATAATCTCCTGACTCATTGTACGCACCCTTTCCATCGGCACGGTAAAAATCCGCCGCGATACCCCACTGGTGCTGGCTACTGTAGCTACTGCCCTTTGCATTGGTAACGATGCTGCCAGGCTGTGTGCGTCCCTGTGCATACAGAGCGTCCTGTTCGGCGGCACTCCGGAAAGATTCTCCGATTTTGATTGGCAAGCCTACGCTGGCACACTTATCGACGAGTTGTGCGGTCAGCATCTGGAGACGTGGATGGCATAATGTGATATCTCTCATAATCTCACTCCTCATAAATAACAGTCAGACCGTAAGCTACAGCCGCCTCATGCTCTAATCGGCAACCCCGTGCTTGTTCCCATCCTTTACAAAAATACGCCGCATGACACAGAGACATATTTTCTAAGGATTTTGCCAGGAAACAGAGGGGAATCTGTACCACACCACGTTCTTTCATGTTTTTATTGCTATACCATTCATCTGTAAATAAGGTGTTTACTACCTCATATCCCTTTGCTTCCAGCACTTTGATTGCCTTTTCTCTGGTTGCTATAATCTCATCGTCAGATTTTCCAGCCATCGGCTGGGATAACATTGCTTTCATCATAGATTTGTACTCTTTTCTTTTATTGTATGATTTTTATGACAAATTCCTGTTGCGATATCGCAATAGCAGCCATGACCCGGACTGCTGCGGGAGATAGGTGGATCACCCCCTCTTAGGCTTTGGATACCTGTTTAAGTACCTGATTAGCTCCGGTTGCTGCAAGACCGGATACAATACCGATTGCAGCCGCATTAATCACATCACCCGCCGGGAAATCCGACATCAGATACATGCCTGCTATTCCCAGGATACCGCCGGCAACACCGCATACGACCGGAATAAGCTCATCCTTAACCTTTTCAGATGCTTTACATCCCATGCCTGCCAGATAACAAATAGCAGTGATAGCTGCTACACTCGCAATTCCAAGTTCCATTATTGTCCCTCACTTTCTGTTGGACCATATGGCATAGCTAGACTTCGGCGATACAGTTCCTCTCCGGTACCATTACCGCCCAATGCCTTGTACGGTCGAAACAAATACTCTAAATTATCGCGATCATCTAAACCGCAATACCCTCGCTGCAGATAATGCTGACAAGCCTGGTACAAGCGGTCGTGGAGCAGGGCAAGAACCGCCTCGTTGATAGCCTTAGTTCTTACCCGTTCTTCCTTGAGTTGCTTTGACAATTCGCGATAGGCCACACCGAGTGCGCCAGATATAGCCGCAAAAAGCCATGCGATCCAGTGTGTGGCTGCGTACTGCATAATTAACTCCATGTCCTTACTCCTCGATCAGTTCTTCACACTCCAGGTCAATCAGGATCTGTTTAACCTGCGGTTTAATTTTGTCTGGAACCTGCACATATGTCTTTTTGCCCTTAACAATTAAAGTTGCATAAATAACTGCCATATCGTTCACCTCCTTCCTCAGCACTAAAAAGAGCAGCAGTCTAAGCATTTAACAGTGCCTCGACTTCTGCTCTGAGTTTCTCTGGTACATCATCGATTGTTTTCCGACCTTTGCGAATAAGATCTGCGTATACCATTGCCATTACACCTCACCTCCTTCTTTTGCTTCCAGTGCTTCGTATACTTCACAGATTGCCATCTGCGTGTTGGTAACTTCTTCTTCCAGTTCGAGTTTACTCTCATACTGCTCACAAAGAGCCATCTGAGTTTCAGTTAACTGAGAATCAAGTTTCTCGATGGTGGCATTTGCCTCTTTTAAATCTTTCTGTAATCTTCCGATGTCCGACTCCGGGACATAATCGAATACAGGTTTCGGGTTCTTCACATCTGCCACGTCAATGTGATTCAGCACTGCTCCATCTGGGATATCAACGAAAATTGCAGTCAAACCCTGTGGAACGGTTGTCTCACCGTAGGAGATGTTCCAAATACGCCCTGTTGCGTCGTAGATAACCAATGCTTTCATTTGTGTACCCCTTTCGATTAATATTTAGATAAGTAGATCTCGTTAACCTTGCTGTCAACCGTCGTCTGCACAATGTTATCTCTAATGGTGGAAAAGCTAATATAAAGGTAAGCCTGTTTTTGCACATTAGCTAATGATATTGTAACCAATGTCCATTCTTTATCTGGCAATTTAGAGCTTTCGGAATCAATTTTTGCAGAGGATTGGTCACTCGGGTTATTTAAAAACATGACACCAACACTGGTAGTTCCATAATAATTTTTTTCTCCGTATACGTTCATTTTTAAATATTTATAACCACTGAAATCTATTGATGTTTTAGTTACCCCTACACGTTTTGTACTACCTTGGGTGAATGTAATAGTTCCTCCGGAATCGACCGGAACTCCAGAGCTGTCATAAGATGTAAAACCCGGAGTTGTCATATTCGACCACGTTCCGTGATTGTAAATCCACAGCTTATCGTCCACATATCCTTGAAAGGTTCCCGTTACTTTCTTTCCATAAAAATCAACGGTTACACCTTTTTTAATTACGTTTGCTGACGGCAGTGTGAATGCCGGAATAATAATATCCCCCGTCATTTTCTTCTCAGCACAAGAAATTCTCTGCTGACTAGTTGTTGGAGTGTAAGTTCCACCGCTCATGGTCTGCATTGTACCGGACAAAGGATTTCCGTCTTTGTCGACAATCACTTTCCCGGCTAATACATCTTTTGCTTCTGCGGTCACAACGTCCAGATCTGCTCCACCGCCTCCACCGGGCATCCAGATTCTTCCCATTGACTACACCCCCTTGAGTCCGATTGTAATATCGGTAGTTGGTTTCTTATATACCTTGAAAGTGACACTGCCGTCAGCTGTTGTACCAGTTCCGGAAGTGATAATCCCATATGCTTTGCTGTAGGTTTTCTGCACTTCCTCAGATGCCCCATCTTCCAACATGCTTACTACGGTAGGGGAATCGTCAGCCTTAACCCCTTCTACCGCTATCGTCTGGACATAAGGGACAGAATTACCCGTCCACCCGGTAGCGGTCAGTGTTACTGGTGTAACGTGATTTATCTGATTGATGGCAGCGTTTGTGCTGTTGATATCCTTTGCCGCAAACCGATCCCCTTCCTGCGTGTATTTAGTTGTGTCAAGTATTCCAGAGCTTCCGTCTGCATTCTGGGTAATGCGGTATGTTTTCGAACCCTCGTATATCGGATCTTTATAATCCTCTTTCAATTGCATCTAATTCGCCTCCATTCAGTGTAAAATTCAGATATCTTCTTCCGTTTATCGTCCCCTGGATATTGCTATAAATCAATCCGCAGGCCTCTTCAATTCGGTTTAATTCCTTCCAGTCGATAAACGGCTGATTTTCATAAAAAGTTTTTCGTTCTCCTATCGAAAAAGGGAATGTTCCACCGCATATATGGTCTAAATTCGCCTCAAACCGGTTGATTTCATCCGCATAAAATCCGTAATCCGTATAGGCTTTATCATCGCCCATATCTTCAAACGAAAAATCCGGCCAGAGGGCCAACGCCTGTTCCCGTATTTCATTTAGATTTCCCTTTATGCGGTTGTAATCCTCAATATTAAAATAGTCACTGGACTGCCAGTCTGTTTTTGGCTGTTGCCACATTGCTCATGTCCCTCCTTGCTTTGATCGTCCCGGACAATGCACCATTGAATTTTAACGTATGCTCATAAATCCGCAGCAGTAAATTGGGAACGTATTTATTTTCCAGGAACGCGATATCATTGGCATCGATCCGTGGTTCTCCACGATACGTCAGCTCATACTCCCGGTCTGCACGTAGATAATCGCCCACCCATTCCGCAAGGTCTGATGCGTGATTGGTCGTTGATATCAATGGATTTTCCCACTGCTCAACGGTTCCTGTTGGATTCAGCTGTTTCGTTACAACTGCCTGGGTGGTATTGTACTCATATCCATTGATGATGACTTCTGTTTCGGTCTCCCCAGAGGTCTCTACCGTCACGTAATAGGAGCCGCTGGCGATTATCTTTACACGTTCATCCGTTGCCGTGTCCACCTCGTATCCATGCGATGCCACGTTTCGGTAAAATGTGTATCGCGTTTCACCGGCAGGGACGGTTTCCTTTATGAGCTGGCGTTTTTCCGTGCCAGGGGAATAAATCGTCCTGGTTACCTGCAATTCCCGAACCTTTGACAACTGTGTACCTTTTGGCGTTTTGGTTAATTCTTCCCCATAGGTCAATTCGTAATTCGTACTATCTCCGAATGTTACCTGCTTCAAAGTCACACGGCTGTATGGCGTTCCCTTTAAAAACTCCATCTGCAGTTGGTCAAACTCTGGAAATTCGTGGTTGATAACGGTTGTTTCTGATAGCGATATAGTATTGTACTCTTCCAGTAGTACGCCATCCAGATAAGACCGAAAGACCATTTCTAAGGGAACGTTTTTGCCAAATTCCAGCGTAAGGCCAAAACACTTATAACGTGCTTCCAGGTTAATCGTAACCACCGGGTTTTCGTCAAAGTTCCCGGAATCATCCGCGACACTCTCAGACACATAACCGACATCCAGATAGGTTTCACCATCTCGCGGCAAAAAGAATTGTGCAGATGATGCATCGGTATGATTCTTTTCAGCCGTGGCGTAGGTATTCTTCGTAGTCGTTTCCAATACCGATGATGCGTGCGAGAAATAAGTCTCATTCTCGGAACTGGCCATCATATCTGGAACGAAACTGGATTTCATAAAAATATTTCCGTTCCTGTCCTGATAAAGAATACAGCGCCCAGCGTTGGCGATCAACTGAAGTGCTTCTTTATGCGTGACAACCGGCATTGGATTAGAAACTTTGATATCTTTAAGATAGTTATCGAGCCAGTAGGTACGGCTATCAATTCCGGCATCTTCTAAAACATCCAGTGCCAGATCATACAGAGTAATTCCGTCCGGTTCATATATTCCGCGCCGGTACGTCCCATCCATTCCGTCAAAACGATCCGTAGCCGTAAAACTCATCTCCTCGTCATCCGCTGACCATTCCTGCAGGTATACCGTAGTTCCTGGCATCCATTCCACGCTTCCATCATCTAGTTCCTGCCCATAAATCACGCTGATTTCCTGCCCGTTCTCCAGGAAGTTTACGGTGCTTTCTTCGTTTTCAATATCATATGCACGGTTTTTATTGTCAATCGTGACCGTGAAGTCGATGGATGGCAGATCTTCCATGATTGGGCTGATCCGTTCTTTCTTTGTCGCAGAAAGAATTTTCTGATTATCGAAATAGATACCGATTCCCATCGTGATCTGGTGAATGTGAAAGCGTCCCTGTCCATTGACCATCTGCGTTGGCACGAAGCGCAGGAACGTTGCGCCGGAAAAAATCCCATCTGTCACAAAATGTCCGTTCTGGTTTCCGGTAATCTCAACGCTGTTGTTGTCAGAGATTATTGAAAAATCGACCGGATATGCTTTTCCAAATTCAACGGTCAATCCTTTGATATCATATGTGACTGGGAAATGAATTCCGATCTCTCCAAGAAGATTTTCCGAAACGATCCCCTGGTTTAGTACTACATCTGAGGAATTCCTGGGCAAGAAATACATGCTGCCATCAACGGCAGTATAATCCTGCTCACAGGAATCGTATAATTCTTCCACCTTATAGTTATTGAGTGGATAGGAAAGATTGCTGTAATAGGTATACTTGTCTGAATCTGGGATACTGGCAGAGGCTTGCGCCTCCTGGTTAATCAAACCAATCGTAACCCTCATATACGAGCGGTCGCGGAACTGCTTTTTCATTTCCTGCTTATATGCATTGCTTACCGCCTGCATTACTCTATCACCCCGCAGTCTATGATGTTCACTTTGCAATCCTGGTATACCGTTGGAAGGCCGTCTTTATCAAACTGAACCGGTGTTGCTGTCCGGTTTCCCGGATACATCCGAAGCGTCCGGAAACAATTGTTTACCATATCCGGGATTCTGGCAATCACTACAAATTTATCGAATTCCTGCAGCATTGCCGCCCATGTAGATGCGTCTAAAAACTTCCACTGTAAAGAATCAAACTTGTACTGGTCTCTTCCGACTTTCTGGCCTACGAATTCACCGTTTGCGTTCTTTCCATCACTTACGTTCGTGGCTATAACTAGATTGCCGCCAACATCCGGGGCGGGGAATTCCCGCCCATTGATTGTTATTACTGCCATTTATTGCCGCCTCCTTATGTTGTCCTTAGCGTATAGCCGCTTCTCTTTTCCAGATCCATCAGTTTCTTCTTTACATCGCGGACATCAATGCTTACCGTCAGATCCATCGCTTCGATCAGATCCGCTATGTGCTCTAACAGTTCCTGGCTTCGTGCATTACGTGAATCATCCATCCCGGAACTATTCTGTGCCAAAGTCATGGCACGGCTCATAAGTTCCGTAAGCCTGTCGTCATCGGTTTCATAAGAAGCTGCGCGCCCTGTTACTGCTAACGGCGGCGCAGCATTGCTTGCCACGTTTGACATCATGGAAACAAGTGGAGCCATGCAGGAATACATTCCGCTTTGTACTGCCTGCGTGATACCCTGGGTGATCTGCTGGTTGTTCGCAACCGCTGCCCTGCCGCCCCAGGTTCCAACCATCTCAGGGCCATTTTCATTTGCAATAAAGAGATTTCCTGATTTCGGGAAACCACCGCTCGCATGAGCCCTGATTTCTCTTGCTGGTCCAGTGGCAATGCTCGACTTTTCCCTCTTTTTCGAAGATCCCTTTTCATCATCGTCATCATCGTCGGCCTCTTTTGACTTCTTGAAGATGTTCTTCACAGTATTACAAACACTATCCCAGATCTCTGTGACATATTGAACGATTCCACTAAGCCATGAAGTGATTTCTTCCCACACGTCCTTCAAACCGTCCCAGAGTTTATTCATGACACCCTTGCCGACTTCTACCATTTCTTCGATATTGAAAACGGCTTTGATTTTCTGCCAGATGTCGAAAAACCACTCGTGGATAGCATTCCACTTTTCTTCGATTGTTGCCTTTACCGCATCCCAGATTTCCGAAAGCTTATCCCTGATCGCTTCAAAAACGGAAGTTGCGAGGTTTTTGATTGCATTCCACAGGTTGGATATGAAAGTCCTGATCGCATTCCACTTGGCTTCCCATGCAGTCTTTATCAGTTCGAGCGTATTCGCCACAAATGCTTTAACGGCATCGATGGCATTGTTGATCGTCTCTTTGATCGCTTCCCAGACTTCCGCTGCAAATTGTTTCACTTCATCCCAGTGTTGGTACAGAAGGACTCCTGCTGCGATCAGTGCCGCGATAGCAAGGATGACCAAACCGATCGGACTAGTAAGAAATGCAATAGCCGCACCTAACGCAGCCGTAACCGTTGTTGCGATCGCACATACGGCATTCCATGCTACCGTAGCCGCTGTCATAGCAATCTGGGCCGCGGTATCCGCTATCTTTGCCGCCGTATTGATGGCAAATTGGACTGCCTGCTTTACCAGAGCCGCCGTCCCTTGTGCCAGGTTTACAACAAAGTCTTTTGCGTATAGAGCGACAATAGCCGCTGTCTCCACCTTATCTGCTATAAGCACTGCTGCGTGTGTGGCAATAGCGGCCGCATTTGCCACAAAGCCGGCTGCCATTCCGGAAAGCATAGCCACCACGCCACCAGCATTAATGATGAATTCACCCAGTTTTACAACTTCCCAGGCTCCGAAGAATGCGGCAACAATTCCAGTTGCCACTTCAAAACGTGTCTGTGTTTCCGTGATCCAGTCCACAACTGTTGATATCGCCTCTGTAAATGCATCAAATACCGGCTTTGCAACGGAATCATAGGCCGTATTCAGGCCGTCCCATAGCTTGTCCACCAGTTCTTTTAACTTGTCAAATTTAGGCTGCAGTTCATCCAAAAGCCCTTGTATGCGGTCTTTAATCTGATCTGCATTGTCGGTTATCGGCTTTGTTATAATCTGGATCAGATCCCGGATAAATTTACCGCCCAACTCCGTAACACCCGCAAAAGAACCGCTAAAGATGCCTATCAGGTCTGCCGTGATCTGCTTTGCGGAATCACTTCGGAACACGGTAAAGATCCCAGAGATGGAACTTGCAAAGTTTCCAACCAATGCCGCAATCTCACTTCCGACATTGAACATCTGAACAACATAGCCCTTGATGCGGTCTTTATTTTGCTCTAAAAATAAGCTGATGCCGCCCAGAAGATTATCAGCGATTGTTACGCCGATGCTTGCGACTGCTCCGACTACCTGCCCCAATGCTGTTGCCAGTGCATTGCCAAAGTTTAAAGCCGCTGTCTGTACATCAGCATCCGCAAATATATTTCCCAGACTGTCCTTAATGGATTGGATGCTGCTTCGGATCGAGTCAAATACGGATGTATCACCAAAGGCATCCCAGAAGCCACCTACAAAGGAGTTCTTTAACTGGTTTACCAGATCCAGAATTCCCTGCAGTTTACTGCTGACCGTATCTTCCTGTTCCGGGAGTGTTCCCATGTCAAAGGTATCTGCAGTATAGCCGCCTGCTCCGCTTCCACTTCCACTTCCACTTCCACTTCCACTGCTAGAGCTATCATCTGGGTTCAAAACGTTTAGCTCATCGATGCCTGTGGTAGCTGTCTTGATATCTTTGGCGGCTTTCGTTGTCGCGTTTCCGGCACCTGTCGCGGATGATTCGGCTTTATCCGCCGCGTCTGCGATGGCCTCCATCCCGGCTACGGTTGCCGAAGTTCCAGAACCTCCCCCACCAGACAGCATGGCAAAGAAAGCTTGAAGCGCGTTCGCCAAGCTGAGCACTTTTCCAATAACCGCATTAATCATCTGGATAACTGGCGATAAAGCCGCGATTAATCCCTGGCCGATCGTTGCCTTCAAACTGTCAAACTGTAATTGTAAGATACGGACCTGGTTTGCCCAGCCGGTTGACGTTCTGGAAAAGTCACCTGCCGCAGTTGTCAGCTGATCCTGCACAAACTTGTACCGCAAAGCGACCTTTTCCGCCTCGGACATCTGGGACGTAGTCTTGCCAAAGCCGTTCGCAAGCGCGTAGCTGTCAAGGGCGGTCTGGGTCATGACAATGCCGAGATCCTTCAGGCTTTCTGTCTCACCAGTAAATACTGATTTTAACTTCGTATACGCCTCATCCTGGCTGATGTTGTAGAAAGACGCTACATCTCCGGTCAGACCAGTGAGCGTTGTGGACATGTCATACGCGGCCTTCTCACTGAAACCAAAAGCCTTCGCCATCGCTCCGAATGTACCGGTAAACTGCTTCGCCATAGTCTCAGACAGACCGAACTGAGCCGCCGCATTCTGTGCAAACTGATTCACCTGGTTGCTCATCTGGCTGAATGTCACATCCACCACGTTCTGGACTTCTGCCAGGTCGGAGCCTAGTTCTATGCAGGATTTTCCAAAATCAAACAGTGCTTTTGTTGTGAAAGCGGCCGCGAGAACCTTACCTGCTTTTCTTGCCAGATTCTGTATGCCATTCATCTGGCTTTCAAAGTCATTTTTATTTACGACCAGATCAAGTCCGATCCGGCCGACGCTATCCGCCGCCATAGATATCACCTGCCTTTCTTCTGATCCGTTTTCTCATGCTTACCCCCCTCCGCATAGTGCGGCAAACATCCGTTCCAGACCTTCCATTTCCCTGTCATAAGTTTCCTGCGTCATTCGTTCCATTTGGCGTTTGCGCCAGTTATCATAGATTCTTCGCTGATCCGTGGTAAAATGCTTAATCACGTTATCATCGGTTTCGGAACGGATCGCCACAATTCGTCCTAGAGGGGTTTCTGGACCGAGTCCGGCCAGCAGAGAACGGAACTCGTCCCAGCTGACTGTCTCAAACTCTTTCGTCCTTATACGTAACCCGTACTGCGTCATGAAGCTGGAAATGATCAGATCCCAATCTTCAAACAGGTCGTAGTACGGGTCACTACTCTCCCTGGCTTACATCTCCTGTTGCAAGAGAAACTGCCGCCTGGATGATAACCAGCAGATCAGAGAACATAGGCTTCATCTTCTCGATCTCTTTTCTGGATTTTTCCGGGAACATCAAGTTATACGCCTCCATGATTTCCTTTGGTCCTGGCTGTTTGCTCTCAAAATCGCCAAACAGACCCATGACCTTAAGCAATGTCGGGGCATCTGCATTTACTTCCAGTTTTGCCCCTTTAATCATCAGACAAGGATTTCCATCGAATGTAAGTTTATCCGTAATATCAATCACTTTCGCCATGTTCTTACTCTCCTTTTACGCTGCTGTGTAGGTTGGTTTTCCGTAACAGGTAACTTCAAATTCCAGGGTGTCAATATTGGTAGAATCGCCACCGCCCGGAGTTGTAACATTTACAACTACATCGCAGGCAAGCTTAGCTCCGGATGTCATGGTCCATTCAAACTTAGTCATTACATCCTGTCCGAATTTCCATGCAAGACCTGCAATATAATCATTTCCGGCATCTCCTACCGAACGTTTGCCCTTAAAAGAAAAACTAAGCTTCTTACCTGTCATCGCAGACTTTGCCCAGCCTTCCGCATCCATTGCGTACCATTCCTCTGTAGTACCATCGATGGATGGAGCAAAATTCTCCAGGTCTGCCGGCATGACCATGTCGGTATCTGTACTGTCTAATCCATTTGTACCGAATTTAAACTTGTTATTGTGTACCGGATATACTTTTCCGCCTACTTCACTCATCTTTTATTCCTCACTTTCTCTGATAAATAAGATCCAGCCAGATCACATATTCATATACCCCATTATCATCCGTTCCTACGTCCTGCGGTTCTGGAACCATTAAACGTAGATAGTTGACATGGGTATCTCCTATGTCCAGGCTGGATATGTTTCTAAGTTTCTCAAACAGCCCATAGGCCGTTTCTTCACTCTCCGGCTTGTCCCTGTTCCAATGAACCAGGATAGACACGGCTTTCGTATCATAGCTTGTGCATGTAAGGCCACCTAATGCAATATTAGGCGATCCAGAACCACTACGATTATAAATACCAATGGATTTCTGGCGCTTATTATCCAGCTTGCCGATATAAACATGATCCTCTTGAGCAATCCCAAGAGAAATGATCCAGTCCTGTATGTCCGTTAATCGCAGCATCATACACCACCTGCCTTTTTGTAAAACTGTTTAAACATCTTTGGGGCATCGTTCGCCCTCGAACCGCCCGGAAGCCAATCTTCATACCACATTCCCTTTGCATTTGGGTTTTCCTTTGTCTGGAAATGATATTCCGGATGGTAATACAACCGCCTTGCATAGGGTGTGCTGGACACCAGGGTTACTTTTCCGCCGGAAGACTCCTTATAGTCTACAAAAGTACTTTCATTCTGCAGATTGCCCGTATCAAACGGCATAATCTGAGCCTGTACCACTTCTGTATGCAGCGCTTCTGCCGTTTTCTCCAAAGCAACTACCGCTGCCTGTGTCATCTGATTAATACGTGGCATATTCATCTTTATAGTTGATTTTACCTGCATCAGACCACCTCCAGACTGCAGTAATTTACCGTACCATCCGGGTTCCGGTTCTTGCAGCCCTGCTCGATCCGGCGTTCTTCACCAAATACCGTTACCGTTCCACCGCTTAAAGACGGCATATCCGGCGCAATGTCACCGGGGAAAAGCGCCGTTCCGGTGATCTGCACCAGCTTCTTTTCCGCCGTCAGGATGGTCTTTGCCTTGTCCTGGAAGTTGCACATCAATTCTGTATCCAGGCTGTACTTTGGCCTGCCCCTGTTATCCAGTTCTTCCGATTCCAGATGAACGCTCACAGAGGTCTTGCAGAGCCTTTTTGGCACTAAACATGGGTATTTCATCGTCTCACCTCGCTAAACGGCAGCACAGGCCAGTCTGGCACAGCAGAGCGTATACGTCACGCTTCATGGCAACCCCTTTATCTGTGAATACGTTCCAGGAACTTCCAAACTGTGCCGACACGCCATTGATGCTGTAGCTTTGAAGAATCGTATTGATCTCATCCTCGTTTTCTGTCTCAAAATCGGCCTGTTGGCAGACTACTTCCCGGATCACATCCTGCTGAAATGAGGTCAGATTGCCAAAACCAATCGCTACGATCCGGTTGTAGGTCAGGGAATCAATATGGCGGCTGGCCTGGCGGAGGGCTTTTTTCAGCTCATCCGCCGGCACTGTGCTGCCTTCATATTCGCCCTGGTAGTATTCCGGTGTTGCATACGGCCCGTAAGCCATAGGATCACCTCCAATTAGTCTCCTGCGTACTCTGTGGTATCCACATCTACGTATACACTGTCTACCTTGCCGTCTTTGCCATTTGGGAACACAAATACATCAGACAGGGAGCGGTTCTGGTACAGGTATCCGTCACCCTCTGTATGTGCGCCTGGCTCAAAGTAATAGATGCTGGAGATCTTTGGAACAATCTTGCAGGTCTGGCCGCACGCTACCAGAACGTTGATCTTGTGCGCGCCGGTTACAGCCTCTGTTCCGCTGGAAGTATCTGCCGCTACCTTCTTAAGAGGTGCAAAGCCTCCATTCTCCGGCTCCCAATCAAATGCATCATAGAAGCGCTCATCATCTACCACTTCCATGATCGGCACGCCGTCAATGTCAGTGACACGGGTCTCAATGCCCATACCGCCCTCTGCGATCTGGGTCATCTCGATCTTACGGGTAAACTCTGTGGACTGCTCCAGGGCATCCATAATGGCGCTGGAAACATACATCACCAGGGTTCCGTTCGCTTTGTATCTTCTCAGTTTGCCTTTTGCCAGGATATCCTTTAACATACCGAATA
>CAVKOQ010000039.1:0-19921 GCA_963657995.1 bacterium | reverse complement strand
ATTCACAGCATATCGGACAACCCATTGTGATGCCTTCTTCAAATCTATTAAGTACTATAATATCTGCAATTCGATTCATAATGTACCTCTTTTTGTGACTGTTTAGAAATCAGAAAAATATAGCTGGATTTTAAACAGTTTATTTTCTGATAAGCGGTTAGTCTAATCTAACTTTCCTGTATTAATATAACCTATAATCAGCATTAAATTCAAATACTAATTCCAAAATCTCAGTAAAAAGTTTATTTCAGAACATTATAAGCGAGTGGAAAGTTAATATTAGAACACTTTATGCTATAGAGTTGTGTTATTCTTTCTTGCGGGTTAGGAAGGGCTAACCTGAGATTGTAAACACATCAGGGGAGGAAGGGTATGCTATGAAAAAAGAAAAAACATTTCTGATGGCGGCCATGGCTCTGAATATTCTCTTGATAATCGGAACAGCAACTTTTTTTGCATCATGCGGCCCTAAGGAAGACGGAAGCTTTATGCACTGCCATACCGCTTGCAGGATGGTACAGCTATCGGTGGCACTGATGATTGCAGTGGATCTTTTTGGCAGCTTTTTGAAGAACAGAAAAGTACAAAAGGCAATTCTTGTCATGCAGATAGCAGTTTCTGTGATAACTATGCTGATACCGGGAAAAATCATTTCTCTGTGTATGATGCCGCAAATGCATTGCAGATTGATGATGCGTCCGTTTGTTATAACGATGGAAGTACTGGTTATTGTAGTGTCGTCGATCGGCTTGTTGATAAGCAGTAAGGAAGTAATTCATGAATAAGTTGTTTGGCAGTCTGGCAGTTAAAAATTGTATCAGACGTCCTGCAAGAAGTGTGGCACTTACACTTTTATCACTGATACTTGGTATGACGATACTTGGCGGGACGCTTCTTGTGTCGGGACTTAAAAGTGGACTTTCGTCTTTGGAGGCGAGACTTGGGGCTGACATCATGGTTGTGCCGTATGCGGCTACCACAAAATCCGACTTAAGTAATATGATTTTGCAGGGTAATCCGGGATATTTTTATATGGATGAGGCGATCCTTGAAAAGATAAAAGGAATTGACGGAATCGGAAATATATCGGCACAGTTCTTTCTGGCATCAGCAAGCTCGGGGTGTTGCTCCTATAAAGTTCAAATCATTGGATTTGATCCTGAAACTGATTTTACGATTCAGCCGTGGGTACAGATTTCTTATAAAGACAAACTTAAAGATATGGAAGTTTTTGTCGGAAATACACTGAACGCATTCAGTGGAGATGAACTCACATTTTACGGAACTAAAGTAAAAGTTGCCGGCAAGCTTGACAAGACGGGCACATACCTTGATACAGCAGTATATGCCAATGTGAATACGATAAAAAAACTTATCAAGTCAGCAAAAGAAAGTAAAATATACGATTTTGGAAATGTTGATCCTGACAAAATTGTTTCCTGTGTGTTGATTGACGCGGCAGACGGATATTCAGCTGAAGAGATTGCCAATGACATAAATCTTCATGTACGCGGTGTTTCAGCGGTACAGACACAAAATATGGTTTCTGACGTGTCCGGAAAACTGACGGGAATAGCTGACATGGCAAGTGCCCTGATAGCTGTTATATGGATTCTGGTTCTATTTATACTTATACTTGCTTTTTCGATGTCTGCCAATGAGAGAAAAAAAGAATTTGCTGTTTTACGTGTGCTTGGAGCATCAAGAATGCGTCTCGCGGTGGAGATTCTAAAGGAGAGTACACTGACCAGTATGATTGGAAGTACTTTGGGTGCCCTTTGCGGACTTGGTTTGATGATTATATTTTCGGATTTGATTGAAGACAGCCTGAATCTTCCATTTCTTCTTCCGGGAAATGTGGGGTTAACCATGGCACTTTTTGGAGGAATAGTATTTTCGGTCCTTGCCGGTGCACTTGCTTCGGCTATCAGTGCATATCGTATCAGCCGCATGGATGCAGCGGTAATCCTTCGCGGCGAGAATTAAAGAATAAGGGATAAAGAAAATCAAAATAGAAAGAAGGCAGCCATATGAAGCTTCAGGCAAAAAAAGCAGGCAAGCAATTTATCCGCCGAAGAGGAGATGGAAATGTCTTCTGGGCAGTAAAAGATGAAGAATTGACACTGGAGGACGGAAAATTTATAGCAGTATACGGACCGTCCGGAAGTGGAAAAAGTACACTGCTTGCCATGCTTGCCGGAATACTAAAACCTACAGAGGGCGAAATACTTCTGGATGGCAAAGACTTATACGGAATGTCTGATAGGGCTCAGACTGAGTTCAGAACAAGACATATAAGTATGATTCCACAGGGACAGACAGCGGTACAGTCATTAAATGTCATTGAAAATGTACTGTTGTCCTGTTATTTCAGAAAAGACCTGAAAGGTCAGGAAGAAAAACTTAAAGACAGGGCAGAAGAACTCTTGAAAAAACTTGGAATAGATTCTCTTAGAGCAGTTATGCCAAGAGAAATGTCTGGTGGAGAACTTAGAAGAATGGCAGTTGCGAGAGCATTGCTTTCACAACCGGATGTAATTCTTGCAGATGAACCGACTGCAGATTTGGATGATGCCAACACTAAGATAGTGCTTGAGTGTCTTAAACAGGCCGCTAAATCAGGAAAAGCAGTATTGGTTGTCACACATGACCCCAGCGTTATGGAATATGCAGATGATGTTATAAAGATTACACCAAAGAATAAATGAAGGGAGTAAAAAAGTACAATGAGACAGGGAAATAAAAAGACCTGGATTAGAAGAACGGCAGCAGCACTTTTGATGTGTATGCTGGTAGTGTTCGGAGCACAGACGGCTTTCGCTGAAGAAGCTTATTATGCAACATGGAAAGAATATCAGGCATCCGGGCAGCCGGCATCAAACTGGAATGATGTTGCCAATGCGATGGATGCAGTATTTGATAAAGCAAAGGAGCTCTATGCATCAGGAGATGCAAAAGGAGCTTATGATGCAGTAAATCATGGCTATTATGGATATTATGAGACCACAGGTTTCGAAAGAATTGCAATGGGCTATATTGCAGGTTCCAGAAAGACAGAAGTCGAGCTGCAGTTTTCAGCCTGCAAGGCCGTAACAAAGAAGGGTGGCAGCACGGATGATTTTGATAAAGAGATTGAAACTCTAAAATCAATGATTCATACAGATGCCAATATCCTAGATGGTACTTCTGACAGCAGTTCTGAATCAGATACATCGTCTGATAATACAGCTTCATCAACCACCACCTCAAGTACAGGAAAAACAGCGGCTATGGCAGCGTTTGCAGCATGCTTTTCCATCATGCTTAGAGAGGGATTTGAAGCGATTCTGATTGTAGGTGCCATCATTGCATACCTTACCAAGGCAGCAGGAGATGATAAGGAAAGACGCAGAAAACAGCTTGCACCGGTATACTTAGGCTCCGTGCTGGGTGTTGCATTAAGTTTTGTTCTTGCGTGGATTCTTAACGCAATTAAGCTTGCAAATACTGCATCACAGGAGCTTATCGAAGGCTTTACCGCACTGACTGCAGTAGTGGTTCTTTACTATGTCAGCAACTGGATGCTCTCAAAGTCAGAGACAGATGCATGGACCAGCTATATTAAAACAAAAGCTGAAAAATCATCTGAAAGAGGAAGCTACTTCGCACTGGCATTTACAGCATTCCTTGCAGTATTTAGAGAAGGAGCTGAAGTTGTACTTTTCTTCCAGCCTATGTTAGCAGGAGATAATACAGACATGGTGTGGGCTGGATTTGTAGTTGGCTGTATCTGCCTCGTATTTGTATACCTTGCAATTCATTTTATGAGTATCAAGATTCCGATCAAGCCATTCTTTACAGGAACCAGTATCCTTATGTTCCTTATGTCGATTTCCTTCCTCGGAGCCGGCATCAAAGAGCTTATCGAGGGTGATTTGATTACCATGGTATCACCTTCATGGCTTGCATGGATTCCGACCAATGATGTTATGGATGTGCTGGGTATCTACCCTACACTTCAGACTCTGGTTCCGCAGCTCATACTTTTAGTTGTTTCAATCGTCATCTTTGTACGTCAGACCAAGAAGAATAATCTGATTCACGCCGAGGCAGAAAAGAAGAGAGCCGAGGAACGTGCAAAAGCAGAAGCTGAGAAGAAAAAAGCTGATGAGGAAGCATTAAGAAAGCTGATCCGTGAGGTCGTGATTGAGGTTCTTAACGAAAAACAGGCATAATTGAGTGCCAATTTTAAACATCTGATAATTCACGAAGTTATTTGCTTCGGGATTAAATAAATAATACATTTTAAGGAGGAACTTATGAAGAAGAAGGTTTTATCAACCGTTTTCGCAACAGCAGTTGCAGCTTCCGTAGCACTTACAGGCTGTGGCAGCAGCGCTGCAACTGAGACAACTGCAGCAGCAGCTGAGACAGAAGCAGCTGAGACTGAGGCAACAGAGGCAGTAGAAGCAGAAGAAACTGAGGCAGAGGAAGCTGATGCTGCAGCAGCTCCTGGTGAGGCAGCAGGTTTCACAGAGTATCCGATTTTCGAAGATGAGGAAGTTGGATTCCTTAACGTATCCGCTGTTTACTTCCAGCCAGTTCCTATGTCTAACGGAAATGAGAGCATTGACGGATTTGATATCCATCTTGAGGCTGATATCTCTGCACTTCAGAACGATCTTGGATTCGGTGTTGGTGACTGGGTACCATACCTGACTGTAGATTACAAGGTAGTAGGTTCTGATGGAAGCACAGCAGCAGAGGGTACATTCATGGAGATGAGTGCATCTGATGGCCCGCACTATGGTGCTAACATTGCTCTTCCGAATGCAGATACATATTCTTTAACATTTACAATCCATAGCCCGGAGGAGAACGGATACCTGCTTCATACAGATGCAGAGACCGGTCCTGGCGGATCCTTTGACGAGTACTTTGCAGATGGAAACTTAACCTACACATTTGAAGGTTGGGATTACGTACCGCAGGAGTGGTAAGATTTAATCCTGTGAAAAAAATAAATGAGCTGAGATGAGGCGGGTAATAAGCGGCAGTTATTAAAGAACTTCTGCGTTATGTAAACTGGCCTTGTCTCGGCCATTTCCTATATAAAGGAGAAAAAAGTGCTTAAATATTTAGTACAGTCTACGGAACAGTTGATCACGGTCATGATACTTGCGGGTGCAGCAGCCGGATATGTTCGCGGAAGATATGCAGATAGACAGATGCATATTTTCAGATGGGTGATGGCAATAGGTATTTTACTTTCTGTATGCATGACCTGGTTTAAGGTAATGACAAACAAAGTAGACACAGGAATCTGGAATCTTAGAATTTATTCAGTGACATTTGCGGCATTTATCTTGTTTTTGCTTGCATCGGCACTAAAAAAGAAGATAGGAAATGACATCTCCGCTGTTATGCTTGCTATATATACAGCAATGCTACTTATATATTTCCTGCCTTTTTATATGGAAATGCCGCATGCTGTTATGCTGGCGGAGAAGACAATATGGTCAACATCAGCTATCTGCAAAATGATAGGTGTTCTTGCCGGATTTGTGCTGACGTTTGTGGCTGCAATAGCGGTATATAAAAGTACAGCAGTTGTATCTGGTACATTTAGCTTAGCTTTTCTTACCATATCAGCACTTATTAATACGGCACAGCAGTTGGCGGCCTCTTTTGGTATATTGCTGGCAAAACGTATCATAAAGACCAATCACACACTATTTGTTATATCTAAATATGCGTCCAATTACAGTTTCATCTTCTGGGCGGCGATCATGTTCTTTGCACTGATTCTGATGGCTGTGATCTGGATACAGAGTTTTACCGAAAAGGAGCCGTATACAAATCCGGCAGAGCGAAGAAAAATAATAGCAAAGTGGAGAAGCAGACGCCGATTTAGCATGACGGCGATAGTTTGCTTCATTCTTTCTGTCTTGATTATGACGGGCGGAAAAGCATATGCGAATCGAAAAGTTGAACTTTCTCCGATTGAGGATGCAAAGATTGAAAATGGCAACGTTGTTGTACCGTTTGAACAGGTAAATGACGGGCATCTTCATCGGTTTGGCTATACGACAGACAATGGAATTACCATTAGATTTATTGTCATTCAGAAACCGGGATCTTCTGCATACGGAATCGGGCTTGACGCGTGTGATATCTGCGGTGAGACCGGATATTATGAAAAAGAAGGTCAGGTGGTTTGCAATCTTTGCGATGTTGTTATGAATATCAATACAATTGGATTTAAAGGCGGTTGCAACCCGATTGTTATCGATTATGAGATACAAAATGGTGCAATTCTGGTTCCGGTAGCGGGACTTATAGAACATGAATCTGAGTTCAAATAGGGAGGGATGAGACATGTTTTTCAGAATGATAAAAGGGACGCTTATTCGCCAGTGGAAGAAGATGGTGATGATCGCCCTTACTATAGCTCTTGGTGCCTCCCTGGCGACTGCAATGATAAGTGTCGTGCTGGATGTCGGAGATAAGGTAAATCAGGAGCTCAAAACATATGGTGCCAATATCACGGTTCTTCCAAAACAGACATCAGTCGTAAATGATCTCTATGATATAGAAGGAGGATCGTCTTCAACCGGAACAGCGTATCTTAAAGAAGATGAGCTTGGAAAAATCAAGACTATCTTCTGGGCATTTAATATTGTAGATTATGCACCATTTGTCAGAGGCAGTGCATCACTTGAAAATGGAGATAATGTGACGGTAGTGGGAAGCTGGTTTAACCATCATATGGAGCTTCCGACGGGAGAACAGCTCGATGCCGGTATGAGTAGTATGAGAAGTTGGTGGGAAATAAAGGAAGGAAAATGGCTGGATGAACAGGCTGATCCGGAGATGTCATCGGCAATGATAGGAAGTGATATAGCTGAAAAAGAGGGTATTTCAGTTGGAGATACCATCACTCTTAGTGGCACCAAAGGTGACGCGACAGTCACGATTGTCGGAATTTTTGAGTCTGGTGGTACCGAGGATGAAGAGATCTATATGCCGTTAAATCTGGCACAGAGTCTTGATGGGCTTGACGGATGCATCGACAGTATTGAGGTCAGTGCACTGACAACACCGGATAATGAGCTGGCAGTTAAGGCAGCAAAAGATCCGAAATCGCTGACAGTAAGCCAGTATGAAACGTGGTACTGTACGGCTTATGTAAGCTCAATATGCTATCAGATACAGGAAGTTATTACAGATTCAGTAGCATCTGCGGTACGTCAGGTCGCTGAGTCAGAAGGTGCGATTCTTGACAAAACACAGCTTCTGATGATACTTATCACGATTTTAAGTCTCATAGGCTCTGCACTTGGTATAAGTAATCTTGTAACTGCCAGCGTTATAGAGCGAAGCGGTGAGATCGGTCTTATGAAGGCAATCGGGGCACAAAACGGTGCCGTGACAGGTCTCGTTCTCACAGAAATTCTTATAACGGCGGTTATAGGAGGTATATTTGGCTTTTTTGCCGGAGTCGGTTTCTCACAGATTATCGGACAGAGCGTATTTGGTTCCGCAATTACGGTAAGACCCATGGTAATTCCGATTGTAGCAGTATTGGTAGTGATTGTGACGTTGGCTGGAAGTCTTCCGGCAATCAGAATGCTTCTGCATCTTGAACCTGCAGAGGTACTTCATGGAGGTAGATAAGCTATGAACAAGAAAAAAATGTTCTTCCATATGATTACAGCGTCACTTTTACGGCGCAGATCGCGTATGACGGTGGCACTCCTTGCTATTGCAATCGGTGCAACTATTCTTTCTGGTCTGGTTACGATTTATTATGATGTACCTCGTCAGATGGGAGCACAGTTTAGAAATTACGGAGCAAATATGATTCTGACAGCCACAGACGAATCTTTTGCAGAGGAAGAATTTGAAAAAAGTCTTCAGTCTGTAAAAGCATCAGCACTTGTAGGAGCTGCACCGTATCGTTATACAACTGTAAGAATCCATGAACAGCCTATCCTTGCAGCCGGTACACAGATGGAATCAGTACAGAAAACCAGTCCATACTGGCTGGTAGAAGGTGAATGGCCATCATCCGAGAAAGAGATTCTTGTAGGAAAAAATGTGGCCGATAATCTGCAGATTGCGGCAGGTGACAGTATTTCACTAAGTTTCACTCCTGATGAAGATTCAGAAGTTGACAACAGCATGGATTTTACCGTGACAGGAACACTTAATACAGGTGGTTCAGAGGAAAATTATGTCTATATTTCACTTACAGACATGGCCAAACTTACCGGAGAGGAAGGTAAAATAGACCTGGCAGAACTCAGTGTTTCAGCAGACTCTGAGGGGCTTAAATCCTATATGGAAAAAATAAATGCAGAAAATCCATCTGTACAGGCTAAGCTTGTAAAGAGGGTCACAGCCTCTGAGACGACGGTACTTTCAAAGCTGCAGGCACTGGTACTTTTAGTAACTGTAATTGTACTGGCACTGACTATGATATGTGTGGCAACAACGATGACGGCAGTTGTATCTGAGAGAAGAAAAGAGATAGGTCTTCGAAAGGCAATAGGAGCTTCGGATCAGAGTATTATATGTGAATTCATGGGTGAAGGGATGCTTTTAGGAGCGGCCGGAGGAGTCCTTGGCTCTGTTATCGGTTTTGCATTTGCACAGTTTGTAAGTGTACATGTATTCAGCAGCTATATTTCATTTCGACCGCTGCTGGTGCCGGTTACAATACTTGTATCAATTGCCGTGACGGGTATTGCATGCCTGATGCCGATTCGAAGTGCTACCCGCATAGAGCCGGCACTTGTATTAAAAGGAGAATAAAGTATGAGTCTGTTGGAGTTTAAAGAAGTATCGAAAATATACGGTGAATTGCACGCACTTGACAAGGTTAGTTTTTCTGTAGAAAAAGGCGAGTGGGTGTCTATCATGGGTCCGTCCGGTTCGGGAAAGAGTACCATGATGAACATCATCGGCTGTATGGACAAGCCATCAAAGGGTGAAGTGCTTTTAGACGGAGTTGATATTGCTAGGGAGAACTCGAAGAAACTGACAACGATAAGACGTGATAAGATAGGACTGATTTTCCAGCAATTTCATCTGGTAAATTATCTGACGGCGCTTGAAAATGTCATGCTTGCACAGTATTACCACAGTATTCCTGATGAAAAAGAGGCTTTAGAGGCACTTGAAAGAGTAGGACTTGCGGATCGGGCAAAGCATCTGCCAAGCCAGCTTTCAGGTGGAGAACAGCAGCGAGTATGCATTGCTAGAGCTCTTATAAATCATCCTGAAATCATCCTGGCAGATGAGCCTACGGGAAATCTGGATGATGCCAACGAAGAGACAGTCGTAGAGCTGTTCAGACAGCTTCACGAGGAGGGGGCAACTCTTATAGTTGTAACCCATGATCCGGAGGTTGGAGAAGTAGCACAGAGACAGATAATTCTTCGAAACGGAAAGATAGCCAAAGAAACAGTCAATCCGAATTTCACGGGAAAGATTCGTTTTCAGCTCTGATATTTTCGGCTTCGATAGAAAGTGTTTTGTGAAAAATCAGGAGGAAAAAATGAAAAAAACAGCTATTGTGGCAGTGTCTGTGGCCACAGCCGCAGTCTTGATGTCAGGATGCGGACAGAAAAGCACAAATTATGCTGATGGAACATATGAAGGAAAAAGCGAAGTTCATATGAATGAAGAAAGTGAAGATGGCGATGATTCCGAGGCAGGAAATGGTTACGGAGTTGTCACTATAACCATCAAGGATCAGGCGATCACAGAGTGTACGTTTAAGACTTATGAGCCGGATGGAACACTGAAAGGTGAAGAATACGGCAAAAAAGGCGGAAATGTAGCTAACCGTGATTACTATAATAAGGCTCAGAAGGCAGTTGCAGCTTGCGATGAGTATGCAAGTGAGCTGATTCAGAGCGGTTCCTTAGACGGAATTGATGCGATCTCCGGAGCAACCATCAACTACAATGAGTTTGTTGAGGCAGTAGATAATGCCTTAAAACAGGCGGAGGATTCAAAATAATGGTTCCAAATATATGGAAGCATGCGGCAGTCCTGACAGTGGGGATTATCCTTCTGTTGGGGCTTCCGCTTTTAAAGGTAAAAAATGTATTTAGCGGGGCAAGTACAGATGCGGTTTCGAGTGCATCTGTCATTATTGAACAGCCGTCCGGCAATTATATAGTGCTTATCGAAAAAGATATTCATTCTGATGAAAAGAAATTGGAGGCATGGGTGGATTTCTTTTCAGGGGGAGATTTTACATATCTGTTTGAAGATATAGTCTGTTCGGTGTCATCATCAGATCCGGGAGCGACTAATATGGCAAAAAGCTTTCAGTCGAGACTTCCTGAAAATCAGATGAGAATTCAAATGGAAGATGCCACACTTCTCACATCAAGAATAGAATATGGGAAATACGATGTTGTGATTCTATCTGAAGAAATGGCAGAAAAAAGCGGTATTGATGCGGAAAAATGTAAAGAAAATGCCATGGTAATTCATATAGGCTCTGAAAACAACTTACAGAGTGGCTCAGATGGGGAAATGTAAATGAGAAAATGTAATGCCTTAATAAGCGTAAGTATACTGCTTTTATTTCTTGTTCATGCGATTTGTGGGGCATATCAGCTAGCTGGCCTTATGCACGGGGGAATAAAACTGCTTAAATATCTTACATGGATAATGATTGCACTTATTGTCATTCATGTAATTATAGGTGCAAAGCTGACCATTGATACAATTCGTGCATGTAGAAAATCAGGAGTTTTTTACTGGAGAGAAAACATCCTTTTTTTGATTAGAAGAATAAGTGGTTTTACACTTATCATCATGATTTCGTATCATATCTTTTTATTTATGGGAGAAAATGGTGAATACTTAAGACTTCATTTATTTGAGGGAAGACAACTTGTGGGAAGCATTATATTCCTGGTTACGCTGGCAATTCATCTTTTGTCCAATATACGTCCACTGCTGATTGGCATAGGAAGAACGGGTATTCGTGAATATTTATGGGATATTATTCTCATATTAACAGTGGTAATGATGGCAGCAGCGGCAGGATTTGTGATTTATTATTTCAGGTGGAATCTTATATGGAGAAGATAAGAGAAGAATTTAGAGTTATTATCATAGGTGCTGGACTTGCAGGACTTACTGCTGCGATCAGGCTGGCGGAAAAACACATACAAAGTATTTTGGTGTCGGTGCAGCCTTCTGAAAGAGCACAGTCAGTGCTGGCAGAGGGCGGAATAAATGGTGCATTAAATACCATGGGAGAAGATGATAAACCGGAATATCACAAGGCAGATACCATGAAGGCAGGATGTTTTATTGCAGACGAACAGGCGGTGGAAGGCCTTGCATATAATGCACCGAAAGTAATCCGGTGGCTTGACTCTTTAGGAGTGCCTTTTTACAGAAAAAACGGTATTATTTGTCAGCGTAATTTTGGCGGACAGAAGAAAAAGAGAACATCCTATGCACAGAGCAGCACCGGTAAGGTCATCATGTCTTCACTGATAGATGAGGCAAGGAAATATGAGGCAAATGGAATGATAAAACGCCTTTCCCATCATGAGATGAAAGATCTGTGGATTGAGAAAAATGTCTGTCAGGGAGTGCTCGTTCAAGATATTCATACGAAACAAAAAAAATGGATAAGAGGCGTTGTTCTTTTGGCTTACGGAGGTATGAATGGCATATTTCCTGAAAAGACGACCGGTACGACAGCCAATAGCGGTGCGGCTGCGGCAGCTGTTTTTGCACGCGGTGTTAATTTTTCAAATCTTGAAATGATACAGTATCATCCAACAACCATTGGAATATCAGGGAAAAGATGCCTTGTCTCAGAGGCAGCAAGGGGAGAAGGCGGAAGACTCTTTGTGTGGAAAAATACATCAGAAGGCATGATGAAATGGTATTTTATGGAAGAAAAATATCCTGAACTTGGAAATCTTATGCCAAGAGATGTGGTAGCAAGGGAAATGTATTTCGTCTGCCGCACTCCGGAATGCGATGGACAGGTGTATCTCGACCTTACAGGGCTTTCAAAGGATATCTGGAAGAATAAACTTGCAGATCTTCGCCATGAGCTTATCTATTATCAGTCAATAGATCCGATAAAGACACCGGTTCCGGTTGAGCCTGGAATACATTATTTTATGGGCGGAATTGATGTGGATGTGCATCATCAGACTAACATAGAGAATCTTTATGCAGCGGGAGAATGCTGTTCGCAGTATCATGGGGCCAACAGGCTTGGCGGAAACTCGATTTTGGGTGCCATATATGGCGGACAGGTGACGGCAGAAAGCATTTTCAAAAAAATGAGTCAAAAAGATGCGACTTTTGAAAATGTGATTTCGGAGAGTATGCTCTCGGAAAGCGTGGTTTCAGAAAGTGTGACTTCAGCAAGCATAAGCTCAAAAAACGTGATTTCAGAAAGTGTGACTTCAGAAAGTGTGACTTCAGAAAGTGTGACTTCAGAAAGTATAACTTCAAAAAAAATAATTTCAAAAGAAGCTCTGACAAAGCATCAGATAAAATATTCAGATGATGATAACCGCAGCCGGACCGATTTTATCCTAAAAATCAGGGATATTCTCATGAGTGCAATGGGAATTGTTCGTCATGAGGAAACGCTTCTTGAGGCAAAGAAAAAACTTGATAATTTAAAAGAAGAAGCTTATTGCATCGAGGAAGAAAATCGGCTTAAACTTGCGATAGCTATGATAGAATCGGCCAGAATTCGAAAAGAGAGCCGCGGTGCACATTACCGCGAAGATTATTCTAAAACAGATGATAATTATAAGGGACGGACACTGGCCTCTTTTAGGGATGGAAATGGAGAAGTGAAATTATGCCGGTTTTAGAAAAAAATGGGATTCTTAGTGTGGAATTAAGTATATTAAGACGTAGTTCACCGGAGGAAAAACCATATTGGCAGACGATAAGGTATGAGACTAGGGACCTGGGAACAACTGTAGCCAGTGCATTGCTTGCAATCAATGAAGCTGGAGATTACAAAGACATAGAAGGTAATACGGTAACCGAGATAGGATGGGAATGCAGCTGCCTTCAAAAGAAATGCGGTGCCTGTGCGATGGTTATAAATGGACGCCCGGGGCTTGCCTGTGAGAGTTTTCTTAGAACATTTGCCAAAAAGGGAAAGGTTAAATTGGAACCTTTGCACAAATTCCCGATTATTTCGGATCTTATTGTCGATAGAAGTATATTATTTGAAAATCTAAAGAAAATGCAGCTTTGGGGTGATGCACCGGCATCATACACCGATAAAACAGCAAACCAGGCATACGAGGCTTCCAGATGCCTGCAATGCGGATGCTGTCTTGAAGCCTGTCCGAATTTTGCACCGGGAGAATCATTTTTCGGAGCTTCTGGATTTGTACCTGCAAACCGGCTTTTGAATTCACTCTCAGGAGACGAACAGGAGAGAATAAGAGAGCAGTATATGAAACACGGATATTCTGGATGCGGCAAATCGCTTGCATGTGCATCGGTATGCCCGGCAAAAATACCGATAGAGAAACTTCTTATTAATTCTAACAAGGCAGTTTTAAGGATGAAAAGAGGGATATTATTTTAAAATTTTCACTTGCATGTATATCCCACGTATGATATAGTAATAAGGCTGAAAAAACACGCCGGTTGGATTTGCGCAGGACGGTGCTCGTTATGAGTCCCCGCGGAAAGCATGAGAAGACGGCGGAAGACAAACCAAAATTGGAGGAAAGAAACATGAGCGTTATTTCAATGAAGCAGTTACTCGAAGCAGGTGTACATTTTGGACACCAGACCAGAAGATGGAACCCTAAGATGGCTCCGTACATCTACACAGAGAGAAATGGTATCCACATCATCGACCTTCAGAAATCTGTAGGTAAAGTAGATGAGGCTTACAAGGCAGTATCTGACATCGCAGCTGATGGTGGCACAATCCTGTTCGTTGGTACAAAGAAACAGGCTCAGGACGCTATCAAGATCGAAGCTGAGAGATGCGGTATGTTCTATGTAAATGAGAGATGGTTAGGCGGTATGCTTACAAACTTCAAGACCATCCAGAGCCGTATTGCTAGATTAAAACAGATCGAGACCATGTCTGAAGACGGAACATTTGATGTTCTTCCTAAGAAAGAAGTTATCGAGCTGAAGAAAGAGTGGGAGAAACTTGAGAAGAACCTGGGCGGCATCAAAGAGATGAAGAAGATCCCGGATGCTATCTTCGTAGTAGATCCTAAGAAAGAAAGAATTTGTGTACAGGAAGCTCATACTCTTGGTATTCCGCTGATCGGTATCATCGATACCAACTGTGATCCGGAAGAGCTGGATTATGTAATCCCGGGTAATGATGACGCTATCCGTGCAGTAAAACTGATTGTTTCCAGAATGGCAGACGCTGTTATCGAGGCTAAGCAGGGCGAGGCTGATGCAGTTGCAGCTGAGGGCGAAGCAGAGGCTACAGAGGCTTAATTAACGAACAGTTACACGAGTTTATATATACGGAGGGATTTAAGATGGCAGTTACAGCCGCAATGGTAAAAGAGTTACGTGAGATGACTGGCGCTGGTATGATGGACTGTAAGAAAGCTCTTGCAGCTACAGAAGGCGACATGGACAAAGCTGTAGAGTTCCTGAGAGAAAAAGGACTTGCAGGTGCTACTAAGAAGGCTGGCCGTATTGCAGCAGAGGGTATCGTTATGACTAAGGTTACCGCTGATGACAAGAAGGCAGTTGTAGTAGAAGTTAATGCAGAGACTGACTTCGTAGCTAAGAACGAGAAGTTCCAGAACTACGTATCTGACGTTGCAGATCAGGCACTGAACACAAGTGCTGCAGATATCGATGCATTCTTAGCTGAGAAATGGGCAAAAGATCCGTCCCTGACAGTTGCAGAGGCTCTGTCTTCACAGATTTCCATCATCGGTGAGAACATGAACATCCGTCGTTTTGCTCAGTTAACCGAGGAGAATGGTTTCGTAGCTTCCTACATTCATGCAGGTGGCAAGATCGGTGTTCTTGTAGATGTTGAGACTGACGTTGTAAACGATGCAATCAAAGAGATGGCTAAGAACGTAGCTATGCAGGCTGCAGCTCTTAAACCACTTTATACTAGCGACAGCGAAGTTGATGCTGATTATATTGAGAAGGAGAAAGAGATCCTTACAGCAGCAGCTAAGAACGAGAAACCAGATGCTAATGATAAGATCATCAGCGGTATGGTTATGGGTCGTATCAAGAAAGAGCTCAAAGAAATCTGCCTTCTTGATCAGGTATATGTTAAGGCAGAAGATGGCAAGCAGAGCGTAGCTCAGTACGTAGCTCAGGTTGCTAAAGAGAATGGTGCTAAGATTACCGTTAAGAAATTCGTTCGCTTTGAGACCGGTGAAGGTATCGAGAAGAAGGAAGAGAACTTTGCAGAAGAAGTTGCAAAGCAGATGGGTAAATAATTTAAAATAAGTACCTACAACAGCCGGAATCCAGTATTTATACGGGGTTTCGGCTGTTTTTGCATCCTAACATAATGAAAGGTTAACATAATTATGATAAATTTGCCATCAGCATTTCTTGAACGAATGAAGTTGATGCTTGGAGAGGAATATGAGGCTTTTCTTAAAAGCTATGAAATAGAACGATCCCATGGACTTCGTGTAAACGGGTTAAAAGCTGATTCGTCTGATTTTGAAAAAAAATCTTCATTTTCACTAAAAAAAATCGCATGGGTTGATGAGGGCTTCAAATATTCAGATGAGGATAGGCCGGGACGGCACCCTTACCATGACGCAGGAGTATACTATATCCAGGAACCGAGTGCGATGATAACAGTAGCACTTTTAGATCCTAAACCCGGAGAAAAAATCCTTGATCTATGTGCTGCCCCGGGCGGAAAATCCACTCAAGCGGCATCACTTTTGTCAGGTAAGGGATTATTAGTAAGCAATGAAATTCATCCGGCACGTGCAAAAATCCTTTCACAAAATATCGAAAGAATGGGGATAAGAAATGCAGTTGTAACCAATGAAGATTCCGGACGACTTACAAAGTATTTTCCTGAATTTTTTGATGGTATTATCGTAGATGCACCGTGTTCCGGAGAAGGAATGTTCAGAAAAGATGATACGGCAGTCACCGAATGGAGCCCTGAGAATGTAGAAAAATGTGCTGCTAGACAGCAGGAAATTCTTGATAATGCCGCTATGATGCTTAAGCCTGGCGGTAGACTGGCGTATTCTACATGTACATTTGCACCAGATGAAGACGAACAGACGATAGCCGGTTTCCTGAAAAAACATCCGGAATTTGTGATAGAAGAGACGCCTGACTATGACGGACTTTCACATGGCGAACCGTCATGGTGTAAGGAGGATTCTGAAGGGATTGATAAAACAATCCGTATCTGGCCACATAAGACTGACGGAGAAGGACATTATGCTGCACTTCTAAGGAAAAAAGGTGAGTATGGGAGCATAAAGAGAAAATATCCTACATCAATAAAGGATAAAAAGTTAATCGCTGTGTATGAGGAATTTTGCAAAGAAGTGATGGCTGAACCAGAATCGTGGATTAAGGACAAGGTTATGACACTTTTTGGTGACCAGCTTTATCTGACACCTGAAGAGATGATTGATTTTAAAGGTCTTCGCGTCTTACGCCCTGGACTACAGGTGGGAGAATTTAAGAAAAACAGATTCGAACCGTCCCATGCACTGGCACTATCGCTGCATCCGTCTGAAGTGAAACAGAGTGTTGATTTTTCAGCCGATTCCGAGGAAATAGCAGCGTATCTTCATGGCGAATCGATTGCCCTTTTTGATGACAAATCAAAAAAAGGATGGTGCCTTGTAACTGTTGACGGATATTCGATAGGATGGGGGAAAATCAGCACAGGAGTGCTTAAAAATCATTATCCTAAGGGCTTGAGAAAGCAATATTGACAGTCTGTTTTTCAGGTTATATAATACAATTTAGGAAAACACCAGAATGGAAGGGGAAACAAATAGAATGAAGAAAATTATTTTAACCGGAGATCGTCCTACCGGACGCCTGCATGTTGGACATTATGTTGGCTCTCTGAGTGAAAGAGTGAGACTTCAGAATTCAGGCAATTTTGATGAGATTTATATTATGATTGCCGATGCACAGGCACTGACGGACAATGCAGATCATCCGGAAAAAGTACGAAAGAATATTCTGCAGGTTGCCCTTGACTATCTGGCTTGTGGAATCGACCCTGTGAAATCAACAATATTTATTCAGTCGATGGTTCCGGAACTTACAGAACTCACATTTTACTACATGAATCTTGTTACTGTTTCACGTGTACAGAGAAATCCTACCGTGAAGGCAGAGATCCAGCAGCGTAATTTTGAGGCAAGTATACCTGTCGGTTTCTTCACATATCCGATCAGCCAGGCAGCTGATATCACAGCTTTCCGTGCTACGACGGTTCCGGTTGGAGAGGACCAGATGCCGATGCTTGAGCAGTGTAAGGAGATTGTACATAAGTTCAACAGTGTATACGGAGAGACACTTACAGAGCCGGAGATTTTGCTTCCGTCCAACAAAGCATGCCTGCGTTTGCCTGGTATTGACGGAAAAGCGAAGATGAGCAAGTCTTTAGGAAACTGCATCTACCTGTCAGATACTGAAGCAGATGTCAAGAAGAAGATCATGTCAATGTTTACAGATCCGAATCATTTAAGAGTTGAGGATCCGGGCAAGGTAGAAGGAAATCCGGTATTTATCTATCTTGATGCGTTCTGCCGAGATGAGTATTTTGAAGAATTTTTGCCAGATTATCAGAATCTTGATGAACTCAAGGCACATTATCAGAGAGGCGGTCTTGGCGATGTGAAAGTCAAGAAATTCCTTAATAATGTTATGCAGGCCGAGTTAGCTCCGATTCGTGCAAGAAGACAGGAGTGGGAGAAGAGAATCCCGGATGTATTTGACATACTGAAAGAAGGAAGCAAGGTTGCTGAGGCTAAGGCTGCTGAGACCCTTAGAGATGTAAAGGCCTCCATGAAGATCAATTATTTTGATGATGACAGCCTGATTGATACTATAGAGTAAGAGTTTTACTGAAAGTCGGTAGACATTTTCTGAACAGATATATAGTATGGTCAGAAAGTTTGCATATCAAAAGAGGAGGAAAAACATATGGTTCCGAGAAAGAAAACATTGGCTAAGACAGTGGCAAAGAAGGAAGCCTCAATTGATGAGAAGAAGGTTCCGTCTGTTGTAGAGAAGAAAGAGACAGCGGTAGCAGAGACCCATAAGAAAGAGACAGCAGTAGCAGAAGTAGCGAAAAAAGAGACAGCAGTGGCTGAGATCCCTAAGAAGGAGACAGCAGTAGCAGAAGTAGCGAAAAAAGAGACGGCAGTGGCTGAGGTCCCTAAGAAAGAGACAGCACTTGCTCATGTAGAAAAAAAGGAGACAGCAGTGACAGTAAAGAAAACACCTGCAAAGAAAACTACGAAAACCCAGGCTGCAGCAAAGAAAACAGTTGCTAAGAAGGAAGTAAAGACAACTTCATATGTTCAGTATGCGGGAGCAGAAGTTTCTATCGAGAAACTGGAAGCAGAGGCAAAGAGGGCATATGTAGCTTTAGGGCACAAGGAAGAGGAGATTGATACTCTGACTCTTTATGTAAAACCTGAGGAGCATGCTGTTTACTATGTGGTAAATGGAGAAGGTTCTGACAAGTATAAGATCGTATACTAGGATAATAGATACCCAAAGTTATAAAATATGGCGAAAAAACCAGAGGGATGAGATAAATCCCGCTGGTTTTTTACTGTAAGCGAAGTTTGCTAAAGGAGAGAGACAAATGAAGAAAAAAATCATCTTAACAATGGCAATAGGTGCCGTGATTATGAGCGGATGTGCAAAAAAATACGAAAAAATCGACACTACAACTGCGACAGAAACAATTGCGGAGAGCACAGTGGCAGAGGCAGCAGAAACAGAAGATGAGACAGAGACAGAATCTGATGTAGAAACACTTGAATCTGTAAGTGAAACTGTTCCATCAACAACTGTTGCATCAAGCACAAAAGCGGCAGAAACAGTAAAAGAAACTTCTGGTGAAAAGACAGAGACAGCTGATACAAAATCACAGCAGGTTAAAAACACAACAGAAGCTGTCAATCTTCTCGGAAAAGGCGATACAACAGACGATCCGGAAAGAGATGCTAAAGAAGAGATAGATACCTATTTTATTGGTAATCATGTAAAATCATATGACGGCAGTGAGCTTACCATTGAAAAGACAGGTGATTATAAGTTTAATGTAGATCTTGGCATTGTAAGACTCTGTTCCCTTGAGGGTGGTAAAGGTACGTATGACAGCCACAAGATTAATGTCGAATTTGAGGATCCAAGCGGTAATAGTCTGTCAGCAGTTATATACCGGGATGGTGATAACAACCTCGCTGTAAGGATTACGGACAGTACATGGGATTATCTGCCAAACGGTGAGATAATAGATGGATTTGGAAAGTAAGTAAAATAAGCATATATGAGTAATATGCAGCAAAAAATGGACAATATAACACGATTTGATACTGTTATAATAAGCCTCAAAAACCTATTTTGTAACTTAAAAAGAAAGGGAAAATTGAACAAATCGTGAAACAGCCACCGACCGTCGGAATATTCATCCGGCGGTCGTTTTATATTCTGTCATCAGGATCTACCTCATGGAGCGGGACTTATTATGATTTCGGAGGCATATTTTACACGATGGATTGATGAACATATCTGTGATGAACGCTTTGTAGAACTGGCAAAGGCTATGGGAATCGCAGATGCAAAGGAGTCTATGGATTTCATTACTGCACTTAAAAAACTGATGGAAGAATGTGGGGTAGATGAGTTAAAAATGAGTGATTATGGTATTCGTCAGGAAGAA
>CAVKOQ010000038.1:0-19964 GCA_963657995.1 bacterium | reverse complement strand
CACCTGATAACACCAAGAGGATACCGCAATGTGTAAGATACTGATATTTGGCGGAACTACTGAAGGCCGTCTGTTAGCAGAATATTGTGTCAGTGAAAATGTTCCGGCATGGTTAAGTGTGGCATCAGAATATGGCGAGGAAATATTAGATTCAGTGGCAAATACGTCCTTAAAAATATTGCAGGGGCGCATGGATCGATACCAGATTGAAGATTTTATAAAATCTCAAAAAATTAATCTTGTCATAGATGCAACACATCCACATGCAAGACTAGTATCAGAAGAGATTAAAGAGGCGTGTAACGGCACTGATTGCCAACTTTATAGATGTATTCGCCTTGAGGGAGATAACAAGCTCGATGATAAATGCGTCATGGTTGATTCTATTGATGAAGCTGTGGATTTTCTTGCATCTGTTGACGGAGTTATCTTGTCCACGACCGGAAGTAAAGAACTTGAAGCATTATGCCGGATTCCTGATTATCAGAAAAGGTTATTCGCAAGAGTCCTTCCAACTTCGAAGGTTTTAAAAAAATGTGAAGATTTGGGGATAACCGGCAATCATCTGATTGCAATGCAGGGACCTTTTTCCACTGAGATGAATGTACTTTTTTTAAGACAGACAAAAGCTAATTGGCTATTGACAAAAGATTCTGGTCTTGCAGGTGGTTTTCAGGAGAAGATTTTAGCCGCACATGAAACCGGGACAAAAGTTGTTGTTATAAGAAGACCGAAGGAAAATGGAATAACTCTCGATGAATGCAAAAAGGTAATATTTAAAGAAGCTTTAGAAAAGACAAATTTGGAAAATTTGGATGTTTCTATGAACCAGATTGCTGGCGACGAGCACGTTTTCGAGAATACATCCATGACAGATGATATTCATAACACACCGAATACTCATATCATTCTTGCGGGGATCGGCATGGGAAATTTTTCACAAATGACGGTTGAGACCGTTTGTGCAATCCGTGAAAGTGATGCCATCATCGGTGCTTCCCGTATGCTTAAATCCGCTAAAAATATAATTACAGATGATCATAAATTTTATAACGCCTATCTGCCGGATGATGTTATGCGGATTATAGAAGAACATCCCGAATGGAAACAGGCAGTTGTCCTATACTCCGGTGATACCGGTTTTTTCAGCGGTGCCACAAAGATGTCTGCAAAGCTTAAAGATGTGGGCTATTCTTTTCAGCTATATCCGGGAATTTCCTGTATTGGATATATGGCAGCCAAAATCGGTGTTAACTGGGAAGATGCCGCTATTTATTCAGCACATGGAAGGAAATTATCAGTAATTGATGTTGTGAATCGATTATCTGATCCAAGTGAGAATTTCGAAAAGGCCTTTGTACTCATGGGAGGCAAAAACGGTGCCGGTGAATTTTGTAAAGAACTGACAAAACTCGGATTTGAAAATGTAAGTGTTACTGTAGGGGAAAATTTATCCTATGAAAATGAGCAGATCAGAAGCGGATCCGCTAAAGATATGGCAAAAATTGAATTTGCTGAGCTTTGCCTGCTTTTTATAGATGTTACAGACCGTATGAATGATGTCGATCATATGAATGTCCATAATCATATGAACTCGTTGGAGAAAATGGACAAGATTATTCCCCAATTTCCAAAATTCATGATCGCAGCTCCTAAAAGCGGCAGCGGAAAAACCCTTATAACATGTGGAATGCTGGAAATTCTTCGCAGACGCGGCCTGAATCCTGTGGCATGCAAATGCGGTCCGGACTATATCGACCCTATGTTTCATAGATATGTGCTTGGGATTTCTGGGAGAAATCTAGATAGCTTTTTCTTGCCGGCAAATGGTGTAAGAGACATTCTGTCTTCTGCAGTGAGCGAAGAAAAAGCAGATATTGCGGTTTTGGAAGGCGTCATGGGGTATTATGACGGACTTGGGGGGATCAAAGAAGCTGCAAGCAGTTGGGAGATTGCTGACATAACAGATACTAAGGCGATTCTTGTAATTGATTGCAAAGGCAGCTCACTTTCTGCGGCAGCTCTTATATCAGGCTTCTTAAATTTCAAAAAAAACAGTCATATAGCCGGTGTGATTTTAAATCGGGTTTCTTCGATGTACTACGGTGTACTGGCAAGTGCCATAGAAGAATTATGTAAAATACCGGTACTTGGTTATCTGCCCGAATCTAAAGAGTATCACATGGAAAGCCGTCATCTAGGACTTTTTATGCCGGGAGAGATCGATCATCTAAGAGAGAGTATTGAGAAACTGGCCGATCAGATGGAAAAATCTGTTGATGTCGACAGGATACTAGAAATAGCCGGGATGGCTTTGACGTCTAAACATAATAAGTTTAATCAAAAAACGGAAATACTACCGGAAACCGTCGAAAAAGCAGTTTCAGAGGACAGTGAACTTATCATAGGTGTAGCAAGAGACGAGGCCTTTTGCTTTTATTATCAGGAAAATCTTCACATGCTAAAACAAATGGGAGCTAAACTCATATATTTTAGTCCACTTAGAGATAAGAAAATTCCTGACGGTATAAACGGGCTGATATTTGGCGGTGGTTATCCTGAAAATTATGCTAAGGAGCTTTCAGAAAATACCGAGATGTTAGAAAGTGTACGAAGTGGGATAGGAAGCGGCATGCCGTTTTTGGCAGAATGCGGGGGATTTATGTATTTACATAAATCTCTTGAAGGCCTTGATGGTAGAATATGGCAGATGGCAGGTATATATCCTTACGAAGCATACAAAACTAATAAACTTAGTCGGTTTGGATATGTGCGGCTTTTAACACCTTCAGGTTTAGAAATTCATGGACATGAATTTCACTATTGGGAGAGTGAGAATCCCGGTACAGACTGGAAGGCGGTGAAACCAACCGGTAAGCGAGACTGGCGTTGTATACATGAAAACGGAGCACAGATAGGCGGGTTCCCACATTTATATTATCCGTCCTGCAAGGATTTTTTGTCCGGTTGGTTTAAGGCATGCAAAAATAGGAGTACGATTTAAAAATAGGAGTACGATTTATGCGCGATGAATGGTTTGTACGTGGAAAAGTTCCTATGACTAAAAGTGAAGTGAGGGCAGTTTCACTTTCAAAACTTGAATTATATAATGGCTGCGAATTGTGGGATATAGGTGCCGGAACGGGCTCTATCAGTGTAGAGGCTGCATTAAATTATCCTAATATTCATGTGTGTGCCTTTGAATACAAGGAAGAGGCGCTTGAACTCATTAAGAAGAATTGTGACAAGGCCGGTACTAAGTCAGTCAAAATCATACCCGGAAAAGCACCCAAGACTTTTGAATACGCTTACGAGAACATACCTGACAGGGCATTTATAGGCGGAACCACGGGGCATATGACGGAAATTATTGATGAGCTTTTTCATATAAATCCAGATATCCTCATAGTGATCAATCTGATAGCCCTTGAATCACTTACCGGTGTGATGAATTATCTAAATCAACATAATATAGATGCGGAAATTATTTCTATGCAGGTTTCGAAAGCTGAAAAGATCGGTTCAAGTCACCTGATGAAAGGTCAGAATCCAATTTATATCATAACATTGGGAGGAAATGACAATTGAGTGAAGTACTTAAGGCTAACTGTGATTTCAATACTGGTGTCAGGCTTGAATTTGCACCTATGGAAGGGATCACAGGATTCGTATTCAGGCAGGCACATTCTTTAATTTACGGTGGTGTGGACAGATATTACAGTCCGTTTATCGCACCTGGCTCCAGCCATAAGCTTTCATCTAGAGAAAGAAATGATATTCTACCGGAAAACAATGAAGGAATATGCCTCATTCCGCAGATTTTAACTCATTCATCAGAAGATTTTCTGTGGATCTGCAGGGAACTGGCTGAATACGGATATGATACGGTAAACCTTAACCTAGGCTGTCCATCTGCAACGGTTGTAACCAAAAAGAAGGGGGCAGGTTTTTTATCTGAACCAAACGAACTTAATATTTTCTTTGAAGAAGTATGTGACGGACTTGAGAAAATTCATACATCAGATGGAAAAACAATGCGTCTGTCGGTAAAAACAAGAATTGGCATGAAGGAAGAATCTGAATTTTTCAGATTGCTTGAAATATATAATCAATATCCTCTTGAAGAACTTATCATTCATCCGAGACTTCGCGAAGATTATTACAACGGTTCGACACGCATGGAAATCTTTCGTTATGCCTTAAAACACAGCAAAAACCGGTTATGTTATAACGGCAATCTTTTTACGCATGAAGATGTGACTAATTTCATGGGAGATTTTATAGACGGCAAAACAAAAGATGAAGATAACCACAAGTTGTCAGGAATGATGATCGGACGCGGGGGCGTTGCCAATCCGTGGATATTTGACAAAGTAATGGGAATTGATTCTTCAAATACCGCCAAAAAATTTAAAGAATTTCATGACCATCTGTTAGAAGGCTATGAGAAAATAATGTCCGGTGACAGGAACACCTTGTTCAAAATGAAAGAGCTCTGGTCTTATTTCAAGTGCCATTTTCCTGACTGTGAAAAAGAGTTAAAAAAGATAAAGAAAGCACAAAAAATATCAGATTACCGCAGTGCAGTGCAGAGCCTTTTTCACAGCCAAATCACAGCCTGAACACAGTTTATACACATTTTACTGATACTTTATATTTAATTTATATCTGGCATTCGTCATAATTGAAGGAGATGATTCTAATGAAACACTGTGTAAAATCAGATTTTAAATCTACAAGAAGGCATGTAACTCTTTTTCTTGCAGCAGCTGTAACGTGTACAGCTGTAACTCCAATGACATCTTTTGCTGCGTCAAGCTACAGTATGAGAAAGAAAGTCATAATAGCAGCAAATATCATGGAATCATTTACTAATGACAGCACACTGGTTACCAGATCTCAGTTTGCCAAGATGCTTGTGATGGCTTCTTCATATCGAAGCAGTGTCAGTGAAGATAATTCGATCTCATTATTTTCAGATGTTGCGAGAAGTGATGACAATGCAGCATATATAAGAATTGCAGCGGAACAGGGATGGATGACCGGTTACCTAGGAGGCAAGTTTAAGCCTGATCAGGCTGTTACACTTCAGGAGGCAGCCAGAGCCGTGCTTTCACTCTTAGGATATACGAGTGAAGATTTTTCTGGAAATCAGGCCGCTAACAGGGTTGCAAAAATGTCATATCTTGAATTGGACGAGGAGATTGGAAAAGCAGCTACTGATGCACTTACAAAGTCTGACTGTGTAAATCTGTTCTATAATCTTCTTAAAACAAATAAGAAAGACTCTGAAGGACAGACAAAGACAAGCAATACTGTTTATGCATCTGTACTTGGCTTCACGTTGACATCAGACGGAGAGATCAATCCTTTGGAAGCCCTTGAAGATAAACTTAAAGGCCCATACGCAGTCTCAGGCAGAAAGATAAGTGCTATCGTGCCATTTGCATTATCCAAAGCAAGTTTTTATCTGGATGGAGAGTCTGCTACTAAGGATGATCTGGAAGAAAATGCAGTAGTTGTTTACTATAACAACCAGACCAAAGCAGTTTACGGTTTTTCCGAAGAAGGAAGCGGAGGACGCGGAGCCACTGAGGGTAAACTTGAAGCTATATATTATAAATCAAGCGATGTCATGATCCCGACATCAATTGTGGTTGATGGTGTAGAGTACGCACTTTCAACATCCGACATGCAATTTGCATTCTCAGTATATGGAGATCTTTCAGTCGGAGATACCATTACCGTAATCTGGGAATCAAAGGCAGAAAATGACAGCAGTGACTCTGATGAAGATATCGAAAAGACATTGATTGACTATATCGATTAATAGAAACATTATTATATCTAAAAGGGGATATGAAAATGCCAAAGATAAGGTTTTTTAATATAAGTTTAGATAAAAAGAAGAAAATTATAATCGGGGTGGTTGTACTTGTCTTAATTGCAACAGCTGTCGGAATTTTTCTAAAAACGCGTACTGCATCTTCAAAAGAGAAAAATCAGGAGGCACGAACCGCCACGGTAAGCCGAATGGATATCACGTCCTCACTTTCGGGCTCCGGCACCATTTCACCAAAAGATACATATACAATCACATCTATGGCTGAAGGCGAGGTTATAGAGGCGAATTTTGAAGAGGGAGATATCGTTGAAAAAGGACAGGTTCTTTACCGGATCGATGCATCATCTATGGATTCAAAACTCAGCTCAGCAAACAATTCTGTATCGAGGGCCGAAGACAGTTACAGCAGTGCTGTGAGCGATTATAGCGAAGCTCAGACTAAATATAGCGGAAATACGTACAAATCAACAAAATCAGGATATATCAAAAAGCTTTACATAGCTCGCGGTGACAAGGTTAATTCAGGTACACAGATCGCTGATATCTATAATGACAAAATCATGCAAATAAAGGTGCCGTTTCTCAATATAGAAGCAGAACAGATCACGCCCGGAATGTCAGTAGTACTTACTCTTAGCGATACGATGGAGCAGCTTGATGGTACAGTAAAAAGTGTAAGCAGCATGGATGAAACTCTCACTGGAGGACGCCTTATAAGATACGTGACCGTAGAGGTTGAAAATCCGGGCGGTCTCACCACTTCCATGAGTGCCACAGCACAGATCGGCAGTTTTTATTCAAGCGGTGATGCCACATTTGAAGCGACAGTTGATACAGTGCTTGGTGCAGACCTGTCGTCAGCGGTAGAGGTAGAACAGCTTCTTGTAAATGAAGGCAGCTATGTTGAAGAGGGAACACCGATCTTTCAGATGACATCCAGCACGGCAACTAAACTTTTAAAGACATATAAAGATTCAGTTGATCAGGCTCAATCGGGACTCGAATCTGCAAAATCAAGTCTTGATTCGACTCAGGATACTTACGATAACTATACTATCACTGCACCGATCTCGGGTACTGTGATTACAAAAAGTGTTAAAGCTGGAGATAAGATACAGAATGGAAACAGTACCACATCACTCGCAGTTATTTACGATATGTCATCCGTCAATTTCCAGATGAATATTGATGAACTTGATATTTCCAGCGTCAAAGCAGGGCAAAGCGTTGACGTTACTGCAGATGCTTTTGAGGGTCAGACATTTTCAGGCACAGTTACAAATGTAAGCCTTGAAGGAACCAGCTCAAATGGTGTTACATATTATCCGGTTACTGTTACACTAAATGATGCCGAAGGACTGCTTCCGGGTATGAACGTAGACGGAACGATCATTTTAGACTCTGCGAGTCAGGTACTTGCCGTACCGGCTGACGCACTGCAAAGAGGCAATAAAGTTTACGTTAAAGACGATACTGTAAAAGAAGCTAATGGACGTGTACCTGCCGGATTCAGAGAAGTGGAAGTGACAACAGGACTTGTAAACACAGATTATGTAGAAATAACCTCAGGTGATCTGAGCGAAGGTGACCAGGTTTATATTTCTGCAAGCAGCACAGAAAGCGGTTCAGATATGATGAATGGCATGGAAGGCGGCCCTGGCACAGATTTCGGTGGCGGTGAACCTGGAGGAGGCCCTGGTGGCTATGGCGACAGTGGTGGTCATAGCGGTTCCGGTGGAGGAGGTGCTCCGGGAGGTTCTGGCGGTGGCAGCAGAGGAGGCTCTGGCGGATTTGGAGGCTGATAAATTGAAAAACGGCGAAGCACTGATTGAATTAAAGGATATCTATAAAATTTATAAGATGGGTTCTGAAGAAATTCATGCAAATGATGGAATCAGCCTTACTATATGCCATGGTGAATTTGTAGCCATTGTCGGCAAATCAGGAAGCGGCAAATCGACACTTATGAATATTATCGGTGCACTGGATGTTCCTACAAGCGGAGAATATTGGATCGGAGGAGAAGACGTCAGCCATATGAGTGATAATCAGCTCGCCGGAATCCGCAATAAAATGATTGGATTCATATTCCAGCAATACAATCTGCTTCCACGTGATAATCTAATTGAAAATGTAGAACTTCCGCTTTTATATGCGGGAGTTTCAAAAGCAGAGCGAAGGGAACGTGCCATGAAATCACTTGAGAGAGTCGGACTGGCTGATAAATGGAAAAATAAGCCTTCACAGCTTTCAGGTGGTCAGCAGCAGCGTGTTTCGATTGCCAGGGCACTTGCCGGAAATCCGTCGCTTATTCTTGCTGACGAGCCTACAGGTGCACTTGATTCAAAAACAAGCAAAGACGTACTAAACTTTTTAAAAGAACTTAATGACGAGGGAAACACTATCGTCATGATTACACATGACAACACCATTGCCATGGAGGCAAAGAGAGTTGTACGTATACAGGACGGCAAAATCACATTTGACGGGGAAGTGAGCGAATATGGGAAAATCATTTAGTCTTGCACTAAAGAGCATATGGAGTAATAAATTACGTTCATTTCTGACTATGCTTGGCATCATCATAGGTGTGGCAGCAGTAATTATTCTGGTCGGTCTTGTTAACGGCCAGATGTCCTATATGAAAGAAAGCTTTTCTAGCATGGGAACAAACCAGATAACAGTAAATCTGGTTAATTTAAGTTCAAGATCTGTCTCTGCCGATGAGATGTATGAGTTTTATGAAGAAAATGAGTCGTATTTTGACGGTATGTCACCCATGGTCAGTATAAATGGTACCGTCAAATCAGGAAATGAGTCACTTACAAGTACTTCCATAACCGGTGTCAGTGAGGAATATCTTGATCTCAAATCTCAGGCCCTATTATCCGGGCGTTTTATCCAGTATTCAGATCTTACATCTCGACAAAAAGTCTGCGTGATAGGTTATTATCTTGCTACAGAACTCTTTAACAGCCCCAGTGAGGCAATAGGAGAATCTCTCAGAATCAACGGAACTAACTATAAGATAGTAGGCTGCGTTGAAAGGCAGACAAGTCAGAGTGATGATGTAGAAGAAGGCGGAAGTGATGATTTTGTCTATATTCCGTATACTGCTGCCGTTAAACTTGCAAGAAACGGAACAGTAAATAATTATTTATTTTCCATGAAAGACGAAAATCAGACAGAACATGTAAAGAAACTTCTTGAGGATTTCCTGTATCCGATCTTTAAAAATGAGGATTTATATACGATAACAGCCATGAGTGAACTTCTCGATTCACTGAATTCCATGATTGCCATGATGTCGATGCTCTTAGGAGGAATAGCAGGTATCTCTCTTTTAGTAGCAGGTGTCGGAGTTATGAATATCATGCTGGTATCTGTAACAGAAAGAACTCGTGAGATAGGCATAAGAAAATCTCTTGGTGCCAGAAAAAGCACTATTCTTCAGCAATTTGTTATTGAAGCAGCCGTGACAAGCTCGCTTGGCGGTCTTGTAGGAATTGTTCTTGGATGTACACTCACAGGAATTATAGGTAATATCATGGGAATGACAGCTGTTCCTACTTTAAGTTCAATTCTTGTATCTTTTGGTGTATCTGTAGGAATAGGACTATTGTTCGGTTATATGCCGGCCAGACGTGCTGCTGCACTCAATCCTATTGATGCACTTAGAAGTGATTAATGTAATAAGTTTTTAAAGATAATTTGACATAGAGCTCGTTATACAATAAATGTATGGCCAGTCCCTATGTCAAATTATTTTACATGAATTTTACATTCATCTATGGTTATTTTTACATTTATTTGATATAGTGATTACGTAAGTGTGATAGTATAAAAAGATGATGGGAGAGTATGTATGTCAATTAATACCTTAGGAACACTCTTTCAGTTCATAGGCGGACTGGGAATGTTTCTGTACGGAATGGAATCCATGGCTGATGGTTTACAGAAGTTTGCAGGCAACCGTTTGCAGCGTGTGCTTGAAATCCTGACTTCGAACCGTCTGCTCGGTGTACTGGTAGGTGCCGGTGTCACTGCAATTATTCAGAGTAGTTCTGCAACTACAGTTATGGTCGTAGGTTTTGTAAATGCAGGAATTATCAATCTGCTTCAGGCGACTGGTATCATCATGGGTGCCAATATCGGTACAACCGTAACCAGCTGGATTGTATCTATGAGTGAGTGGGGCGAGGTTTTAAAACCAGAGTTTTTCGCACCTGTTTTATTTGGTATCGGTGCATTTATCACCATATTTGCAAAGAGCCACAAGAAAAAAGAGGGTGCGGAGATCCTGATCGGTTTTGCACTTCTTTTCATCGGTCTTTCATTCATGTCAGGATCAATTGAACCTTATCGTGAAGCACCGATATTCTCCAATGCATTCCGTGTGCTTGGACAGAATCCGTTCCTTGGTGTTTTGGTAGGTCTTGCTGTTACTGCAATTATCCAGAGTAGTTCTGCATCAGTAGGTATTCTCCAGATGCTTGCGATTAATGGCATGGTAAACTGGCAGTCCGCTATTTTTATCACTCTTGGACAGAACATCGGTACTTGTGCAACTGCACTTTTATCCTGTATCGGAACAACCAGAACTGCAAAACGTGCGGCAGTTATTCATCTGCTCTTTAATGTAACCGGTGCTATTATATTTGGTTTGGCTTTATATATTGTATTTGTTATTCATCCGGAGCTTGCAGTCATGCGTGCAGACAGCATAGGAATATCCATTTTCCATACGATATTTAACATTGTAAATACATGTATTCTCTTCCCGTTTGCCGGACTCCTTGTAAAGGTTTCTGACCTTATAGTTCCGAAACCAAAAGAGAAAGAAAAAGAATGGTCTGCCAACAGTGTTGAGACCGAGATGGTTCGTCATCTTGATGAACGTATTCTTGAAACACCTTCATTCGCAATTGAAACTGCATGCAACGAAGTTGTTAATATGGGTAAAGTAGCGATTGCTAATCTTAAGATAGCGACTGCTGCCATGCTAGATTCAAACATCAATTTCTGTGAACAGGTCTTTGAAAATGAAGACACTATTGACCGAATGGAGAAGATGCTTACAGAGTATCTTCTTAAGATTAACAATCTGTCATTAAATGATGAACAGCATCTTCTTGTAAAGAATATGTATTATTCTATCGGTGATTTAGAACGTGTCGGTGACCATTGCGAAAACATTGCCGAACTTGCTAAAAAGCAGATTGAGGATCCAGAATCAGCTTTCTCAGAACAGGCTATTGAAGAGATCCGAACGATTGCTGATGCAACTCTCAAATCAGTCGAAGCAGCGGTTGAGGCACGCAAAGATCGTGATATGCAGATGGTTCGCCAGACTGCCAGATGGGAAGAGGAAGTCGACAATATGGAAGAGGAAATGCGTGAAAGTCATATGAATCGTCTTTCAGCCGGTGATTGCAAGTTTGCAGGTGGTGTTATTTTCTTAGATGCTCTGGCAAATTTTGAGAGGATCTCAGATCATGCCAAGAATGTGGCTGGCTATGTAAAGGAAGAGATGCAATAATGAAGTATCTTATTTATGTCATTGAAGATGATGAAAATATTAGAAATCTGATATGTGTGGCACTGGAGAATTTTGGCTACAGTGCCATGGGGTTTGAAACAGCGGAAGAGGCTCTGGAAAGACTCTCAGAACTTGTTCACAGTGGCAGGGAAGCCAAACACGACTACCCGTCCATGTTTATATTTGACTGGATGCTTCCGGGAATGGATGGCATGTCTGCAATCCGCAAGATTCGGGAAAAATCGGATTTTGCGGCTGCACCGGTTCTTATGCTTACAGCTAAAGACCGTGAGATGGATATTGTTCAGGGACTTGACAATGGTGCCGATGACTATATGACCAAACCATTTGGCATCCTTGAACTCTCAGCCAGAGTTCGAAATCTTCTAAAAAGAGTAGAAAATGTCAAAGAAGATGTCTCGCGCATAGCGATCGGTGATGTCAGCATTGATAAAGAAACAAGAGAAGTTACTGCCTGTGGTAAATATACCGAGCTTACGCTCAAGGAATTTGAACTTCTTACATATCTCATGGAACATATAAACCGCGTAGTTACACGAGATGAGCTTTTGGATCATATCTGGGGATATGATTATGACGGTGAGACTAGAACACTTGATATGCATATCAAGACACTTCGTCAGAAACTTCACGAAGCCGGTGCTCAGATCAAGACAGTTCGCGGTGTAGGTTATCGCTTTTTAAAAGAAATAGAAGCGGGAAAGTGACAAGATAATGCGAAAGGCAATTTTGACTAAATTTATTCAGTTGCTGTTTCTGGCCCTTGTGCTCAATACTTTTATCGCATTTGTTGTTACCAGCAGTCTTTTACTCAAACGGTCAAGGGAGGACATGCATTTTGCATTGGAATCCGTTGACCGTATGTTGGATTATACAGGAAATGTAAAAGAACAGTTGATGGAACTTAGCGATCTGGCCAATGAAAATAAGAGCAGATATACACTCATAGCTATGGACGGCACTGTGGTGGCAGATACTGAGGTTGTAGATGTTTCACAGATGGAGAATCATCTCAAACGTCAGGAAGTTAAGGAAGCTATTTCTGATGGATATGGATACTCTGTGCATCGTTCCGGAACGCTTAGAATGCAGATGGCCTATGCAGCAATTCCGTCGTCAGACGGTAATTATATACTTCGCCTTTCTGCACGATCGACAGGAATTGGAGAATATTTGCTTATGCTGATTCCAGCGGCATTTTTAAGCTTTGGAATTGCTTTTTTTGCCTCGGTATCTGAAGCCGAACGTTTTTCGCAGTCTATAACTCGTCCTCTGCAGGAAATTTCTAATGAGATGGTCCGCATGGACAATGATTACACATCTTTCAGGTTTGAAAAATGTCAGTATGATGAGATCAATGTCATTGCTGATACCACGACCAGAATGTCCAGAAATATGAAAAAATATCTGGAACGAATCGAAAAAGAAAAGCAGATAAGGCAGGAATTTTTCAGCAATGCTTCCCATGAACTTAAAACGCCGATCACATCGATCCGCGGTTACGTAGAGCTGCTTCAGAGCGGCATGGTTAAGAATCCGGATACGGAGAAAGATTTTTTAGGCCGTATCAAGAAAGAAACCATGCGTATGACAAACCTTGTTGATGACATACTTATGATTTCACGCCTGGAATCGAGAGGTGCGAAGGTAGATATCATCTCCATAAATACTGCTGAACTTCTTGACGAATGCCTTTCATCAATCGATGCTCAGGCTGCATCCCGCGGTATTACGGTTCATAAAGAATGTGAAGATTTTACCATCCATGCCGATTTAAGACAGATGCAGGAGTTGTTCAACAATCTGCTTACCAATGCTGTTAAATATAACAATGAAAACGGTGAAATATGGGTTTCTGTGAAACATTGGGGTGCCGATATGGTGCTTACTGTACGTGATACGGGAGTGGGAATACCTTCTGACAGCAAAAACCGTATATTTGAACGATTTTACAGAGTTGATAAGGGACGCAGCCGCAAACAGGGCGGCACCGGACTTGGTCTTTCGATAGTGAAACATATTGTAAATTATTATCATGGAACAGTTACCGTAAAGTCAGAGCTTGGAAAGGGTTCAACATTTACCGTCAAACTGCAGATAGCAGAAGCCAAAAAATCATAAAGAAATTAAAGGGGTTAACCATAAATTTCATTACAGTTTCCGGTTGTACGAACTGCAACAGAATTTGTGGTTGACTCTTTTTATTAATTGTAGTATGATTACTTTAAAGTTCAACAGTTCAACTCTTTAAAGTGTGGACGTGCTAGAGAGTTACTGTCTTAGCGTAAAGGTATTAGGAGGAAGGCATTATGAGAAAATCTAAGAAATTGGCTGCCCTGTTGCTTGCAGGTGTTATGGCAGCATCTTTAGCAGCATGTGGTGGCAGCTCTGATTCAAGTCAGACAGCAGCAGAATCCGCAGACGCTGCTGAGAGCAAAGAAGCAGAGAACACAGACGATGGTAAGACATACAAGATCGGTGTTTTACAGCTGACACAGCATGTGGCTCTGGATAAAACCAATGAAGGCTTTGTAGCCGCTTTGGATGATGCAGGTATCAGTTATGAGATCGACCAGCAGAACGCAGCCGGTGAGCAGTCTGCATGTCAGACAATCGCTGAAAAGCTGGTTAACGATAAGAATGATTTAATCTTCGCAATTGCTACTCCGGCAGCTCAGGCTGTTGCAGGTGTGACAGATACTATTCCGATTCTTGTCAGCGCGGTTACAGATCCGGCAGCATCAGGTCTGGTAGAGAGCAATGAACATCCTGGCGGAAATGTATCAGGTACTTCAGATCTCACTCCAGTTAAAGAACAGATCGATCTGATGCAGAAGATAGTTCCGGATGTTAAAAAAGTAGGACTTCTGTACTGTAGTGCAGAGGCCAATTCAGTTCTCCAAATTGACATGGCTAAAGAAGCACTTGATACAGCCGGTATCGAATATGAGGACTTTACAGTATCTAACTCCAATGAGATTCCGACAGTCGTAGAGTCAATGGTTGGCAAGGTTGATTGTGTATATTCACCAACTGACAACATGATTGCAGCCGGTATGGCAACTGTAGCTATGGTAGCTAACGAGAACAAGCTCCCGGTAATCTGTGGCGAACAGGGTATGGTAGATGCCGGTGGACTTGCTACATACGGTATTGATTACTACCAGTTGGGATATATGGCTGGTGAGCAGGCAGTTAAGATTCTGACTGAAGGTGCAGATATTTCTGAGATGCCGATTGGTTACCTTGATGCATCCAAGTGTGAGCTGACAATCAACGAAGAGACAGCAAAAACATTGGGAATTGACGTTTCATCTATTGAATAACAAGCAGAAAAATGTAACTTAAGAATGACTGTCAGATCGGCTTCATGAAAAAAATATGCGGGTCTGACAGTTTTCTTTGATAATAGGAGGTAATTGTTTGAGCGGTTTATTAGTATCTCTTCAGGGAGCTGTCGCACAGGGCGTTCTGTGGGGAATCATGGTCTTGGGAGTCTACATCACGTTCCGTCTGATGAATATAGCAGATATGACTGTAGACGGAAGCTTTGCTCTTGGTGCCTGTGTATGTGCAGTTTTAGTAGTTAATAAAGGCGTAAATCCGGTTTTAGCCCTCTTAGTTGCAGCGGCTGCCGGAGTAGTAGCCGGTGCTGTAACAGGAATTTTGCATACTGTGTTTGAAATTCCTGCAATTTTAGCCGGTATTCTGACCCAGATATCTTTATGGTCAATTAATCTTCGCATAATGGGCGGAAAGAGTAACCTTCCTCTTTTAAAGGTTACAACTCTTATCAGCGGTCTTGCATCTTCATTTGGCATGACTCAGGCACAGGCATCTATGATAGTTGGCCTTATTCTGGCCGCAATCGTTATTTTTTTACTTTACTGGTTTTTCGGAACAGAGATCGGAAGTGCTATGCGTGCCACCGGTAATAATGAAGATATGGTTCGTGCTCTCGGCGTAGACACCAGAATGATGAAACTTTTATCACTTATGGTGAGCAATGGTCTGGTTGGCTTATCCGGTGCGTTGGTTTGCCAGAGTCAGAAATATGGTGATGTAGGCAGCGGTACAGGAGCCATCGTTATAGGTCTTGCTGCAATAGTTATAGGTGAAGTCCTGATGGGACGGCTTACATCATTTTACTGGAAACTCACATCCGTAGTTGTCGGATCGATCATTTACTTTGTTATCCGTGCCGTTGTTCTTCGTATGGGTATGGATGCAAATGACATGAAATTACTTTCAGCAATTATCGTTGCACTCGCACTCTGTATTCCGGTAGCACTTGCTAAATACAGACTTAGAAAAGAATATTCAGAAGGAGGCGAGGAATAATGCTTACAATAACAAATGTTAGAAAAACTTTTAACAAAGGTACTGTCAATGAAAAGAAAGCATTAAACGGCATCAATCTGCACCTCGCACCGGGCGATTTTGTTACCATCATAGGCGGAAATGGAGCTGGTAAATCTACTATGCTGAATATGATTGCCGGTGTATATCCGATCGATTCCGGAAAAATAGAGATAGACGGCATAAATATTTCAAGAGATCCTGAATATAAGCGTGCAAAATATATCGGCAGAGTTTTTCAGGATCCTATGCGCGGTACCGCAGCCAATATGGAGATTCAGGAGAATCTGGCTATGGCACTCAGACGTGGAAAAGTCAGAGGTCTTGGCTGGGGTATCAAAAAAAATGAAAAAGATTTCTACCGTGAATCTCTGGCACAGCTTGATCTGGGACTTCAGACCAGAATGACAAGCAAGGTTGGACTTCTTTCCGGCGGACAGAGACAGGCACTTACACTACTCATGGCAACGCTTCAGAAACCAAAGCTTTTGCTTTTAGACGAGCATACAGCAGCTCTGGATCCGAAAACCGCCAGAAAGGTGCTTGATCTTACAGAAAAGATTGTAGATGAGCAAAAATTAACTGCTCTTATGGTTACACATAATATGAAGGATGCCATCCAAATAGGAAATCGACTTATCATGATGCACGAAGGCAGAATCATATATGATGTAGCCGGAGAAGAAAAAAAGAATCTTCAGGTTGAGGATCTTCTGCAACGATTCGAAAAAGTAAGTGGCGAAGAGTTTGCTAACGATCGTATGATGTTAGCGAAATAAAGCGTTGGGGTCAAAAGCTATTTTGACCCCATTCTTTGATCCTGGGAAAGGTTTTGCCCATAAACCAATATAATCGATTCATTTAACATATCTGTAACCTTAATTTCATAGAAATTTCACAATTTCACAATCTCATTCCTTGGCAACTCATGAAGAATATGGTAAAATAATCCTTAAGTCAAAAATCACGATTCCAGTGTAAGTTTGTTTGCACAAGGATTTTGCCATTTGAACCATATGAAAAATCAGGAGATTCCATATGTTAGAAGAAAAAAAAGAAGAATTAACGCCACAGGAAAATGATCCTGAATCAGTTTCTGAATCAGTGAATGTTAATTCATCAGAAGAAATACAAAAAGAAATACTTAAAGAAACACCTACAGAAATATCTGAAAGTACCATTACAAAAACTGTCAGAAAGTCTCGTAAACGTCAGGGTGAAGAGCCAAACCGCACTCCACGCTATGTGGCCTTAGCTGCCGGTGCTGTGCTGGTAATAGCCATTGCAACATTTGTCGGAAAATCTGTTGTTGGCCATCTTGGCGGAAATAAAACATCAAATATTGATACAGTAACAGAATCCGAAACAGCCGAAAATGAAGATTTGACAAAATCAGAGGATGAGACAAAAGAAGTCGATGCGGTCATAGATTCTTATAAAAACCTTGGTATAGTTCAGGTATCCGGTTATCTGAATATAAGGGAGACGGCCAGTACTGACGGAAATATTATAGGCAAATTATCGGGTGACAGTGCATGTGAAATTGTCGATGATTCTACAGAAGGATGGTATCAGATAGAATCCGGTGGTATTTCCGGATATATAAGCTCAGAATTTGTTCTGACAGGCGATGATGCCAGAAAGAAAGCTAAAGAACTTGTAAAAAAAAGGGCAATCATCACAGCAGATTCACTGAACATACGAAAAGAGCCTAATACAGACTCAGAAGTAGTTGGTCAGGCACTTAAAAATGAACGTTATGTAGTTGAAGATGAATTAGGTGACAGCTGGATACAGATCCCCAGCGGATATATCTCTGCTGATTATGCAGAGATCAAATATGCACTCAACGAGGCCAGAAAGCTTGACATGCGTTCAATGGTACTGAATTTATACAAAAATCTCGGTATTTCAAGCGTTGATAATTATTTAAATGTCCGAGATCAACCGAGTGAAGACGGCAATATCATCGGTAAGATGACGAGTAAATCTGCCGGAGAGATCCTTGAAACAAGTGAGGATGGTCAGTGGTATAAGATTCAGTCGGGATCTGTCACAGGTTATGTAAAGGCAGAGTATATACTTACAGGTGATGCTGCCAAACAGGAAGCGATGGATGTTGCATCACTTATGGCTATTGTATCAACAGATCGTTTAAATGCACGTACTGAGCCGAGTACCGATGCACCGATCTGGACTCAGATTTCCAACAATGAACGTTATGACGTCATAAGTCAGCAGGATGGCTGGGTTGAGATAGCTCTTGATACCACAAGTGCTTACGTGGCAACTGACTATGTCGATGTGCGTTATGCACTTCCGGAGGCTATACCGTTTTCTTCTTTAAAAGAAAAATCTTCATTACGAAGTCAGATTGTCAACTATGCACTTCAGTTTGTGGGAAATCGTTATGTCTGGGGTGGCAATGATCCTCATACCGGTGTTGACTGCTCAGGATTTACAAAATACGTATACAGTCATGTGGCTGGTATCACTTTGCCGCGTGTATCAAGAGATCAGGCACGGACAGGTACCAAGATCGATTCTTCCAAGATGCGCCCGGGAGATCTGATTTTTTATACCAATCGTTCCGGAACGGTCAATCACGTAGCTATGTATATAGGAAATGGTCAGATTGTACATGCAGCCAGCAGAAAGAGTGGTATTAAAATTTCTACATGGAATTACCGAAATCCATACCGGATTGTCAATATGATTGGAGACTGATAGGAGAATAAAGCATGGAAGAACAGAAGACAGAAGATTATAAAGAGCGGCTCCTAAAAGCCCGAAAGAAAAGAAATGGAAAAGATCCGCTGCGTACTCTTATGCTTGTCGGATGTGCCATAGCGGTAGTGCTCATACTGGTTATCATAGTCAAGCTTGTAAAAGGCGGTACTTTTGGAGCAGGCAAAAAAGATACGGCATCTTCTTTAGTAGAGACTGCGAGCGAGACAGAAATCGCAGAGACTGCAATCGGTGAGACTATTGCAATAGATGATGAACAGACGAAAGAAAACGAAGAAAAGAAAAATGTGGTAGAATCCTACAATAATTTGGGTATAGTTAAGGTATCCGGTTATCTCAATATTCGCGAGAGTGCCAGCACAACCGCTGATGTTGTAGGTAAACTTATGGGAGGAAGTGCCTGCGAGATCCTAGATGATTCGCAAGATGGCTGGTATCAGATATCTTCTGGTGGTATCGAAGGTTATATAAGCTCAGAATTCGTCATAACCGGCGAGGCAGCTAAAACAGAAGCTTTTGAATTAGTAAAAAAGATGGCTGTCATAACAGCTGATAAATTGAATATCCGTAGTGAGGCAAGCGAAGATGCCCAGGTAGTAGAGCAGGCACTCAAAAATGAGAGATATTCCATCATCAGCGAGCAGGATGGCTGGATTCAGATAAGTAACGGATATATTTCCGCCGATTATGTTGATGTCAGATATGCTCTGAATGAAGCAAGAAAACTGGATCTTCGTACAATGGTTCTCAATATGTATGATAATCTTGGTATTTCCAATGTTAACAACTATTTAAATATTCGTGTTGAACCGAAAGAAGATGCAAAGATCATCGGTAAGATGACCAGTAAATCAGGTGGTGAAATTCTTGAGACCACTGAGGACGGAGCCTGGTATAAAATCAAATCCGGTCCGGTAACCGGATATGTTAAATCGGAATTCATTCTGACAGGTGAGGCGGCAAAACAGGAGGCACTTAATGTCGCACAGCTTATGGCCATTGTTTCAACTGACAAGCTGAATGCCAGAACTGAGCCAAATACAGATGCCCCGATTTGGACACAGATTTCCAACAGTGAGAGATATTCGGTAATGAGTCAGCAAGACGGCTGGGTGCAAATCGCACTTGATGAAACCAGTGCATATGTAGCTACAGAATTCGTCGATGTGCGTTATGCACTTAATGAGGCAATTGAATTTACTCCGGTTGTAGAGACTCCTGAACCAGAGACTAAGGCTAACAGCAGCAAGGGAAGTTCAAGTAGCAAAAATAGCGGTAAGGGAAGTAGTGGAAGCAGTTCCGGTGGTTCGAATTCATCCTCAGCCGGTTCATCTAAGCGTGCACAGATTGCCAATTATGCAACGCAGTTCCTTGGAAATCCATATGTATGGGGTGGTACAAGCCTTACAAATGGTGCTGACTGTTCCGGATTTACGATGTCAGTCATGGCAC
>CAVKOQ010000037.1:0-20200 GCA_963657995.1 bacterium | reverse complement strand
ACTGAACTGAACTGAACTGAACTGAACTGAACTGAACTGAACTGAACTGAACTGACTAATTATCGCCCTTTTCCACATACCTGTCAACCTCCTTTTCACATTATTCACATCTTTTTTCGATACAATCACTCTAACATCATGATAAACCTTTGTTACATTGCATATTAACATAATTCTTTTTGAGAATCAAGTCTTATAAAGGATTTGTAACGCAAGAGCAACATCAACAAAATTCGATACACTTTAAATGTTAGCTCTGAATAGTTACAACATATATATTATTTATGTAATTTTTCTTGTTATTTTCTTTTCATACAAATATAATACGCTTATAATTGTTCAGTACCTTCACAGTAAAAAAAGGAGAAACTTATGAAATTATCTTTAGGAATAGACATCGGCAGTTCCAGCACCAAAGCAGCGGCTCTGGACGAACACGGCACCTTGATCGGCACACTCAGGGTCAGTGCAAGCGATCCACGCACATCCGCATACGGTATACTCGGCCGCTTTCTGGAAGAACATCATGTCTCATTAAATGATCTTGAAAAAATTGTCCTTACCGGACTAGGATCGACTTATTTTCACGAGGATATATTTGGAATACCTACCACCCATGCTCTTGAGCTTGACGCCATCGGACGCGGTGGTCTGTATCTTTCAGGGCTTGATGAAGCTTTAGTTGTAAGTATCGGAACCGGCTCCGCATTTATAAGGGCTTCCAAAGCCACCGGATTTAAGCATCTTGGCGGCAGCGGTGTAGGTGGAGGCACACTTTCCGGTATGGCAAGGCGTTTTCTCGGTATCGATGATATCCTCACGCTGTCCGATATGGCACTTCATGGCAATAAAGCCATGGCAGATCTTCGCATTGCAGATGTGCAAAATGAGGATGTTCCCGGACTTTTTGCTGACTTAACCGCTGCTAATTTTGGAAAGATAAAGAACGGTGCCACTGATTCAGACTTAGCTGCCGCTCTCTTCAACATGATTTATGAAGTTGTAGGTGTTATGGCATCACTATCTCTTAAGCAAGATACCATACAGGATGTAGTCCTTACCGGTTCACTGGCAAGTCTTGCCCCGGCACAAACAGCATATGATATATTTAACAATATGCACGAGGTTTTCGGATTAAATTACATCATTCCGCCTCACGCATCTTTTGCAACTGCTGTCGGATCACTTCTATGTGATCCCTTTGATCCTTCGCCGAAGAATTGACCTTGTCTGCCGAACCAAACATACCGGAAATCGCTATCAGGGCACTTCCTGCAAATATGAAGAAATCTCCCAGATTGAAAACTATTTTTTCAAGATATTTGCATCTGATGCTGAAATAATCTACCACATAACCGCGCCTTATGCGATCATAGAGATTGCTTAAGCCGCCTGCCGTGACGAGGGCAAGGCCGATTCTATCTGCCTTTCTGCCCTCACCGCGACATAAAAGCCATGTCAATATGCCGGCCGCTGCAGATGTAAATACTATCGGCACCATGCGAACCAGTTCTTTATCATCCTTTTTCACTCCAAAGCAAAAACCATCATTGTGATTTCTGTAAAGTCTGATTTTCCCGTGAGTCTTCTCCATATCACGTGGAAAATCTTCCTGCTTCTGAGCTTCTATATTTTCTTTGCAAAAATAATCAATGCCAAAAAGTGCAGCTATCATATATATGTATTTCTTCATATCTAAAAACCTCCCCTCATGGGCATTATACAATGGTTTGCTATCCTCTCATATCGATCCTCGGACCGCCATTTTTCTCAAGATATGGACGAGTTATCACAACTGATCCGATATTTGGATCTTTTGGAATTTCATACATAATATCCATCATAAAATCTTCCAATATCGCACGCAGTGCACGGGCACCTGTATCCTTTTCAATAGCCTGTTCTGCGATCCATTCAAGGGCGTCATCCTCAAATACAAGCTTAACTTCATCTAATGACAGCAAACGTTCATATTGCTTAAGAATCGCATTTTTCGGTTCTTTAAGTATCCTCATCAGAAGCTCTTTGGTAAGTCCCTGCAGACTCACAATTACAGGAAGACGTCCCAAAAATTCCGGGATCATGCCAAAATTTCTAAGGTCCTCCGTCGTCACTTTTCCAAGAATATCTGGATCATTGTCAAATTCATCCTTAAGATGTGAGTTAAATCCCATAGTAGAACGTTTTTTCAAACGCTCCTTTATAATCTCATCTAGTCCCGGAAATGCACCGCCGCAGATAAATAATATATTGTTGGTATCAATCGTTGTCATAGGTGTAAGTGCATTCTTCTGGTTAGAACCTACCGGTACTTCCACCTGACTGCCCTCAAGAAGCTTTAGAAGCTCCTGCTGTACTGATTCACCGCTGACATCGCGATTCATCGTATTCTTTTTCTTGGCTATCTTATCGATCTCGTCGATAAAAATGATACCGTGCTCGGCTTTCTCGACATCGTTGTCCGCTGCCGCAAGAAGCTTAGATAACACACTCTCTATATCATCTCCGATATATCCAGCTTCCGTAAGCGATGTAGCATCTGCAATCGCAAGCGGCACGTCAAGGAGTTTCGCCAGGGTCTTTACAAGATATGTTTTACCGCTTCCCGTAGGACCAAGCATAAGAATATTGGATTTTTCGATCTCAGGTTCTGTGATATCTTCTGCAGTCTTAAGTTCATCCTGCTTTCTTATAATCACACGCTTATAATGATTGTATACAGCTACAGAAAGTGCTCTCTTCGCCCTCTCCTGTCCAATCACATATTCATCAAGTTTGGCTTTTATCTGATGAGGTGCGGGAACATCCTTGATAGTCGGGATCTCGTCCGGTTCTTCTTTCTTAGTCTTTTTCTTTATCTTATTTTTGTTCGGAATCTCCATGTTTGGTATCTGTATTCCGGAAAAATCATTCAGATTCATATTCATAAATGGCATATTTTGAAGCTTTGACAGATCCATACCAGACTGCGATATAGAATCAAATGCCTTCTGCATACATTCATGGCAAAAATTCATGCCGCCCGGCATCGTGATCATCTGGCCTGCCTTACTCTCAGGACGTCGGCAGACATAGCAAATCTTTTCATACTCATCAGAATGAGTCGTGCTGTCTACGTCATTATTTGTCACTGAATCTATATTATCTATATTTTGATTATCACTCATATAATATTTGTTTCCTCCGATTGCATACTTTGAAATCTGTTCTTAGCTTTGTTGATATTATATTATACCCTATAAAACCACGATACCGCAAGAACAAACGGCAGTTTCCGTTGCTGTTCACGTAACGAATAAGCAACAACAAAAACGGCAGATGAGCAATATCCCACCTGCCGTTTTTGATTTGATTTATCATAGACTCACGAACCCTGTTCTTACGCACTCCGTGACGTCTGACTATCTTCCTATTTTACTTTGAGGACTTGCCTGAAGGTCATTCTGACTGTCCTGATTCTTTGTCGCCTCACTCTTGGAACCTAAGGTGACCTGTACCTCACGTTCTACATAGGAACCATTTTCCAGACTCTGAACTGTCAGAGTGACTGTCGAACCTGATTTATAGTAGGTTAAAAGTTTCTTGAGTTCATCGCCATTTTTCACTGTCTCACCGTCAAATTTGGTAATGATGTCGCGCTCTCTTAAGTCAGATTTTGACGCCGCACCGCCTTCAACAATCTTGTATACATAGATACCTTCCGGCATTCCGTAGGCTTTTGCCATCTGACTGTCAATATTTTGAAGCTGGATTCCTAAGTAGCCCTGCTCATTCTCATCTACGGTAATCTTTGTTGTCTTCGTCATCAGATCACCTATGATATCCTTGGCCTGTGATATCGGGATTGCATAGCCGATACCCTCAACACTGGTGCTGGAATATTTCGCGGCATTGATGCCGATGACCTCGCCGTTCATATTTAACAGTGCACCACCGCTGTTGCCGGGGTTTATAGCCGCATCGACTTGCAAAAGCGTACGTTCCACTCCCTCGATCGTGACCTTCTTATTTAATGCGCTGACATATCCGACTGTTACAGACTGTCCCTGTCCAAGTGCATTACCGATAGCCACAACACCCTGACCAAGTTTCAGCGAATCCGAATCGCCAAGGTCTGCCGCTTTGATCTGTTTTCTTGTCTCATCAGGTATATCTGAAAGCTGTACAGCTATAACTGCCAGATCAGAATCTGAATCAGTTCCCTTTACAGCCGCCTTCACACTCTGATTATCGATAAATGTTACAGAAAGCTCTTCTGAGTCTTCTACGACATGATTATTAGTAATGATTAGAAGTTCACTGTCATTCTGTCCGGCTATGATACCCGAACCGCTGCTTGGCACTTCATACTTCTGCTGTCCAAACAACCAGTTATTCTGTGTATAGACCATCGTATTGTTGATCGCTACAACAGACGGCATTGCTTTCTCTACAATAGCTGAAACATCATTTCCAGTCGATGCCTGCGATGTTGCCACTACATCAGTTTGGCTATTCGAAGATGCATCTGCGACAGTTTCCTGCACTGTTTCTTTCGGAAACAGTTTATCTGAAAATCTGTCAACACCTACCATGGTTCCACCTGCCACACAACCAAAAAGCACTCCTGACATCACAAGTGCGGCTATTTTCTTTCCGGTATGATGAGAGCCTTGTTTATGGACATTTTTATCTTCTGAGACATCCTCACTCTCAATCTCAATTTCCGTGTCAGCAAAGCTTCTTTTCTCTTCGTAATCCTCGTCATTTTCGATATTTCCGCGATAACGTGAGTCGTGATATCCTCCGTAGCCTGAGTTATCAGATTCTCTCTCACTTTCTTCATAATATTTGCTGTCAGAAGAAGATCCTTCAGTGTAATCTACATCCTGATCATGTTTTTCATTTCTTTCATTTTCGTCATACATATATTCATACCTCCTTTTTTAAGGCATATACGGTTTTCCTTTCCGTTTACATGGCATAGTCTATCAATCATTTGTGATTTAACTGTGAAAATAAAATCATAAATCTGTGTTTTTTTATTCTTGTCAGTTTTTCATGACTCCTGTATACTTATGAAAGGTCGACATGAAAGGAGTACTATATCCATGATGAATACAAACGCTATTGTCCATATCCGAAAGGGAGAGGCTCGTTCTCTCAAAGCCGGCGGAATGTGGATCTATGATAATGAAATTGATAGAATTGATGGAAATTTTGAAAATGGGGATATTGTTCGTGTAGAAGATTTTGATGGCTATCCACTCGGATGCGGCTTTATCAATACCAAATCAAAATTAACTGTCCGTATGCTCTCACGAAAAAAGGATACCGTGATTGATGAGGCTTTTATTGAAATGCGAGTTAGAAATGCCTGGGAATACAGACGTCAGACCGTCGATACAAGCAGCTGTCGTCTGATTTTCGGTGAGGCTGACTTTCTTCCCGGCATCGTGATAGACAAGTTTTCAGATGTTCTGGTTGTTGAATCCCTCGCTCTGGGAATCGACCGCTTAAAGCCGGTGATTATCGACAAACTGGTTAAGGTTCTGGCTGAGGACGGAATTCATATCAGAGGTATTTATGAAAGAAGCGATGCCAAAGTTCGTTTACACGAGGGCATGGAAAGATACAAAGGATTTATAGGCGAGCCTTTTGACACTAAGGTTGAGATCGTAGAAAACGGTGTCCATTACATGGTTGATGTGAAAGACGGTCAGAAAACAGGCTTTTTCCTTGATCAGAAATACAACCGTCTGGCAATCCAGCGTTTATGCCCGGGAAAGCGTGTCCTTGACTGCTTTACACATACCGGATCATTTGCCTTAAATGCGGCCGTAGCCGGAGCTAGGGAAGTTATCGGTGTGGACGCCTCAGAACTTGCAGTCACACAGGCACGTGAGAATGCCGAATTAAACGGTGTTTCAGAGACTACCACTTTTCGATGTGCAGATGTCTTTGATCTTCTTCCTGAATTGGAAGCACAGAACGAAAAATTTGATGTTGTAATCCTTGATCCTCCGGCCTTCACCAAGTCCAGAAGTTCCGTCAAAAATGCCATCAAGGGTTACCGTGAGATAAATATCCGTGGCCTTCGTCTTGTGAAAGACGGCGGATACTTTGCAACCTGTTCCTGTTCTCATTTCATGACACCAGAACTTTTCACAAAGGCAGTTCAGGAAGCCGCAAGAAGTGCTCATAAGCGCTTAAGACAGGTTGAATACCGCACACAGGCCGCTGACCATCCGATCCTTTGGGCCGGGGATGAGACGTCGTATTACTTGAAGTTCTATATTTTTCAGGTGGTGGAGGAGAAATAAAAGACAGACTTACCTTTCAAGGGAAAACGAAAATAGCCGCCATTACTGCGAATAATGACGGCTGTTGATAAAACAGTTACTTAATTTATTTGGGTAAGCCGCTTCTCTGGCTTTCCCTTTTTCTACGCATAATATAACATATCTTATGAGTTGATGCAAGGAAAAGTGTAAAACGGTTCATAATTTATAACATGTCATTTAATTTTGATGTTTAAGAACCCATTCCAATAGTCCATCATATTCCATTCTATCAGCTGCAACATCTAGAATTGTTTCATACAAATCTTTCTGCGTATATGATAGCTCAATTCCATTTAATTCCAAGAATACTAACATTGCATGAGTTCCTATTCTTTTATTTCCATCAATCATACAGTGATTTTTAATAAGACCATATCCCAATCTGGCTGCCTTGGCCTGAATTGTAGGATATAACTCCTCTCCAGCAAAAGATTGAAAGGGAGTTTGAATAGCTGATTCTAATAGGTTATAATCTCTTACACCATCACTTCCCCCAGTCTCTCTGACAAGCTCGGAATGAAGCATAAGAATCTGCTTTATGTTTAATTTTTTCATTTAGCAAGCACCTCATAGGCTTCTCTATTCTGTTTCATAAGCCTCTTTGAAATGCTAAGAACATCTTCATCTGAAGCGACTATATCCTTATCAGCCTTGCTAAAATCAATAACAAGATACCTTGGCACATTGTTTTTTAATATAATCACCGAGCCTCGCTCATCTACCAGTCTTGCAACCTTCGAAAAGTTCTGGTTAGCTTCCGAAATAGAAACCATTGTATTTGTATCTATAGTCATTTGAAACACCTCCAATTTCATATTTAACTATAGTATACTTAAATTTTAGGATATATTCAACCTAATTTTATCATTTCTAGTGCCCAAGCACCATACACCACACCGGTGCTGATACCATAGAAAGCAACGTTGTAAATACAACACATTTCGTCGCAAATACCTCGTCTCCATCATATTTCGCCGCAAGAATTGCTGTAGTGCTTGCCGCCGGCATAGCCGCGAGTACCACTGAAATACCGGTAATCAGCGTATCCGTATGAAACAGTACACAAAATAACCACACCATTGCCGGAATTATAACAAGACGGGTCGCAGCATAGTAGCAGCTAAGAGGCGTGATCATCGTTTTCATATCCGCTTCAGCCAGTACAGTTCCTACGAAAATCATGGAAATCGCTGTATTGGCTTTATTTAAACTGTGCACAGTGTCTCCAAGGAATCCCGGAATCTGAATCTGCAAAATCATCAGCACAAATCCTATAAAAACAGATACAATACACGGATGCGTGCATATCTTCTTAATCAGGGTCTTACGGTCAGGTGCTTTGGTAAAATATGTCATTCCCAGTGACCACATCGCAGTTCTCTGCGGAATCAGAAAAAAAGAAGCATAAAAAAGTCCCATGGAGCCAAAGATTCCCTCAGCTACAGGATTCCCAAGAATTCCTGCATTGGATGCCATGGTTGCATATTTGAGAACCTTTCTTTTTCCATCTTCCACTTTCTGATACAAAAGCATATTTAAAATATAGCAAGTCACCTGAAGCACACACGATATGAGCAGTGCCTGTGCACTGCTCTTTAAAATATCTACACTTAACTCTACCTCAAAGGACTCTATGATACTGCATGGAAGTGTCACAAGAATAACCAGATCCGCAATCACTTTTTTTCCTTCATCTGTGATGATGCCTTTTTTTTTCAGAAAAGCTCCCAAAAGCATCAAAGAAAAGAGCATTCCCTGCATACGGTACAGACCATTCAAATTCATTGTTTTTCCTCCGTAGGAGCTAAGATCGAAATTGTAGTTGCCTCCGTCGTCTTAGGCACAGCTTTCGTCTCAGACTGCTTATCAGCCTGGACACCGGTATCAGATATGATTTTCTTGCTTATGCTTCTAACCGTATCCGTAGGCACGTAGCTTTCGTCTCCAAAAAGGAAATGATGCAGTTCTATAACATTACTTTCAAGTGTCTGCGGAATAACGCATGAGCCCTTGCGTCCCACCTTCTTCTCCTTATGCACAGACGGAAAACCTGTAGTTTCGGTCAGATGATATCTTGTAATATTTCGTCCTGTCTTTATAAGGTCACTCATATCAATACTTGTCGCTACCTGAGGAAATACAACCTGTATGATATTGTTGATTGTAGACCAGTCCGCTTTTTTAAGTTTTTCAAATGCCAGTGCGATAACCTTTCTCTGGCGCTCTGTACGGGCAAAATCAGTATCCATCAGTCTGAGTCTGCCGTACGCTACTGCCTGCACACCATCCAGATGATTCATTCCGGCTGACTTAAGCTGTGTTGAGGCAACACCAGTCGCTTTGACAGTCTCTGAAATAAATGCATTTATGTAGTAGAACTCTGATTTTGTAATCTCAACATCTATTCCGCCCAATATATTAATCGCATCTGCAACAGCTTTCCAGTTAAATGTCGCATAATCGTCAATATCAATGTCCAGATTTTTGTTGAGTGCCTTAACTGCCTGTTCAGGACCACCCTGCATATAAGCTGCATTGAGCTTGTTATAGGAATTCTTATCACTTATACTTAAATACGAATCTCGATAAACTGATACCAGGCGGATCTCTCCGGTTCCCTGATCTATATTGCAGATAATATTTACATCTGAGTTGTTGCCTTTTCCGACCGATGAATTTCGGCTGTCAACACCAAAGATCGCAATAGTCCAGTAACCGCTCATCTGTTCCTGCTTTTCTTCAGAAATATCAATATTTTTGATATCATCCGGATCCCACGGTAAGCGCTGCATAAGATCAAAACGGCTGCTTACATACATATACCCCGCAAAGCAAAGAATTCCAAGCATCGCGATAATCTCAAAGAAAACAATCCATATTCTCTTTTTTCTTTTCTTTTTCTTTCGTGCTTTTACCTTCACCGGATCTGAATATATATCCGACCGGCTCTGCGAACGTTCATCCCTATCATGATTTTTCTGAAATGAATCCGTGATAAGCGTCAACCCGTCATCTTCCATATCATACGGTTTTGCCCTTCTGCTCCGTCTTCGTCTAGGCCTGTCTCTTTCATCGTCATATCCCATATGGTCTTCCTCGTCAGTATGCATTTTTGTTTATAAAGCCTTTAAAAACCGTCAAAAACATGATTTTAAAATCAAATCCGAGTGTCCAGTTTTCGATATAATAGAGATCGTGCTCAATGCGCTTTGTGATAGATGTATCTCCTCTATAGCCATTGACCTGAGCCCATCCTGTCATGCCGGGACGAACCTGATGTTTTATCATATAACGTGGAATCTCTTCTTTGAATTTTTCAACGAAAAATGGTCGTTCCGGCCTCGGTCCGACAAGACTCATATCGCCCTTAAGCACATTGAAAAGCTGCGGCAGCTCATCTATACTCGTCTTCCTGATAAATCTTCCAACCGGTGTTACCCTCGGATCCCCCGGAGTCGTCCACTGACTTTTCTCCTTTGTGGCTGACTGTACTCCCATAGAACGAAATTTATACATCTTAAACGGCTTATTGTGAAGTCCGACTCTCTCCTGACAGAAAATAACCGGTCCCGGAGAAGTAATCTTTATAAGCAGTGCTGTGATCAGCATAATCGGTGAAAACAAAATGATTGCCATCACTCCGCCAATGAGATCCATCGCCCTCTTCATCATCGCGTTCAGCATATTGGTGAGCGGCACATGGCGAATATGTATAACCGGAAGCCCCTGCAGATCCTCCATGAAAGGTCTGGTAGGAATGAAATTATAATAATCCGGGATAAATTTGGTATGAACACCGGATTTTTCACATCCGGCCACTATCTTTTCCAGTTTGCCATATTCCTTGATGCTGAGGGTGATTGCAATCTCATCAAGTGTATTAAGTGCAAGAATCGTATCAAGATCATCTATCTTTCCGATCACACGCACTCCCTTATAATCTTTTCCCCACTGCTCATGATCATCCAGAATACCGCGTATCTTGTATCCCCACTCAGGATTACCACCTACCCTGTCAATGAAACCTTCCGCTGCACGACTGTATCCAACTAAAAGAAGATGCTTCTGATTATAGCCCTTTGAGCGCATCGAGCGAAGCATCGTCCTCAGTACATTTCTCATCAAAACTTCTGAAACGATGTTTGTTCCGAAAAACAGAAATACCATAGGACGGGAAAAGTTATGAAAATAATCATTTTTACCGCCAAGATAAAGTATTAATGAGATCACCAAAAGACCGATGACGTTGGCCTTGAAAATATTGGCCAGCTCCACCCGTCTTCCCTGTACTCTTTTCGGTGTATAAAGATGAAAAAATGCATATAAAATCAGATAAAAAGGTACAATTATAAGACCGGCCATAAGATATACGGTCGCCATTGCACTTTTATTCTGTCCTGTTACCTTAAACAACGACGTCCCATTGACAAGAAACCACGCAAGTGCGTAGGCGCATGCTATTACACATGCGTCTAACACTACGTGGAAATGGTTAAGTCGTTTTTGGTTGTCCTTAATCATAATATGTCACCTGAATCCGGATCAGGCACCCGGTCCTGAAGGACCATTTGAACTTGAAGTGTTTCCGGAATTTCCCTCTTCTTTTACATCTGCAACCGGGCTTACCACATTGTTAGAACTATTTGATGTTCCCGGAGATGTACTTCCGTTTGGAGATGATGTTTCCGCTGCGGTTGTAGTGGTAGAACCCGGCTTAGCTACTGATGTTTTAGTCTCTGATGTTGTTGGAGCTGTAGTCGATCCAGGTCCTGATGAGTTGCCAGAGGTCTCTGCTGTCTTCTCAGTAGAATTGTTTTTACCGGTGCTTCCCGGTGAAACCGCTGCCGTGCTTTCCTTAGTACTGCCAGACTCCTTAACGCTTCCTGTTTCCTTGCCAGAGCCTGTCTCATCATCTGCGTCAATCCAGTCTTCATCCGGATCAAAGATTTCATCCAGTCCGATCGAACTTTCACTTTCTGATGATTTAGTCTCATCACCCGATTCATCCGTCGACTTTGTCTGAGATGCACTCTTCGCGGCTGCCTCTGCGGCTGCCTGTGCAGCTATACGACTGGCACGTTTTTGTATGAAGCTCGTAGCACTAATACCCTTATCTACAGGAACATGCTCGATAAGCTTAGCATTCTTGGTAAGTCCTGTTACCTGAGCAATATGATTGCTGTATTCCTTGACATTGGACGGAACCTCATAATTCTCTTCATCAAACAGGAATTGATGGAGAACTACAACGTTGTATTCCAGAGTCTGAGGAATAACACAGTCTCCTATCTTTCCTACATCCTGCTCGCCTCTGGCAGCAGGGAAGCCCATTGTTTCACCTATATGGAACTTAGTTATACTTCTTGCAAGCGGAACGATATCTGTAAGTGACAGATTGGTCGCAAGCTGCGGCATAACTGTCTCCAGAATACAGTTAAGTGTCGCCCAGTCAGCTACCTTTGCTTTTTCAAATGCCTTCTGGATGATAATTCTCTGGCGCTCTGTACGTGCATAGTCAGTATCTGAATAACGGATTCGTCCGTATGCAACAGCCTGAACACCGTCAAGATGTACGTTGCCCGCATGAGCCACAGGTGTTGAAGGTATACCTGTTTCATTTACAGTCTCTGTAACGAATGCATTGATCCATGAAAACTCGGCATCACTTAGTTCTATATCCACACCGCCCAAAATATTGATAGCATCGGCTACCGCCTTCCAGTTGAATGTAGCATACTGCGTGATATTAAGACCAAGGTTTTTGTTAAGAGCCTTAACCGCCTGCTCAGGTCCGCCCTGTGCATATGCAGCGTTGATTTTATTGTAAGAATTCTTGTCATTTATATTCAAATAACTGTCTCTGAATACTGATACAAGTCTTATCTCTCCGGTCTCAAGATTCATGTTGGCAATGATGTTAACGTCAGAGTTTGTACCCTTGCCTACGTTCATCGTGCCATGTTCACTTCGTGAGTCAACACCGAAACAGGCTATCGTCATATAGCCCTTCATTTCTTCGATCTGCTCTTCGGAAAGGCTTAAGTTTTTAACCTGATCCTCATCGAACTCGATCTTTTGCATAGAACCAAATGTTTTGTGATATACATACCAGAACGCACCGCCGAGAACCATCATTATAATTACCAGAATTTCGGCTGCAATAATGATATATTTTTTTCTGCGGGCCGACTTGCGTCTGTGTCTGCCTCTTTTGGTGGAACTTCCTTTTGTTAAGCTACCCTTTGCAGAACTTTCCTTTCCACTCTCCGCTGTAACGCCTGTTTTTCTGCGGCTTGTGCCTGAAGCAGAGGTATTTCGTGAAGAACGGACCGTTCTGCCGGTTGTTCTTCCTTCACGCCTTGCCCTCATACGCTCCAGCTCATCATCCTCATAATTCATAAGCTACCTCGTCTTTCACCTTCATGTTACTGTTTCTTTTTCTCCATCTGTCTGACAGCAAATTCATAGATATAGAGAAATGTCCCTGCTATGAGCTCAAACTCTATCATCAGATAATTTTTAAGCCTTTCAGGGCGATATTCTACTTTTTTGCATTTTTTTGCTGTCTTTATGCCTTCCTTAAGACCTTCTATATAATCTTTTCCAAAGCCCATTTTTTTGAAGAAAGAGTACTTCACAAGAGTTCCTGCTGCAATTGGAAGTGCATTTACGATGAGTTGCAATAACGGCATATTTTTATAATTCAGATATACATTGTTTCGTGCCGCCAGCTTGACCTTAAAAGAATTGTACTTGGATCCGCTGGTTCCGCTGCCAACATGCCATACCAGTGCGGACGAACAGTATATATTGTCATATCCGGCTATCCGTGCTCTGTATCCGACATCGATGTCTTCGAGATAGGCAAAATGCATCTCATCAAAATATCCTATCTCTTCGAATACCTTTCTGCGGTAAATAGCAGCTCCGGCACATGCCGAAAACACCCTGCCAGACTTCCTATAATGTGAAAGTCCACGACCAACACCACGCTGATAAGCCCATCCAAGGAGGGAGTACATATCTCCCGCATCATCAAGCTTGTCCGGATGATACATCTGGATCATCCTGCTGCTCACAGAAAATATATTATCTGACTGCCCGATCGCATGCACCATCTCTGCTACAAAATACTCGTCCACGCGTACATCATTATTCAAAAGAAGTACATATGGTGTATCTGACGCCTTGATTCCTACGTTGACCGCACCGGAAAATCCGGTATTCTCAGGAAGAAATATTGTATCTATTCCGTGTTCCTTAAGCCACTCCACACTTCCGTCCGTAGATCCGTTGTCCACGACCAATGTACGAAAGTTCTGATATGTCTGTGCATTCAGTGAACTTATGCACTCGTCCATAAACTTAAGTCCATTGTAATTTGGAATAACAATAGTTGTTGTAATCTCCATCTCAGGTTATACCTCCAGATGATAAGGCTCTCCGATTTTTTCCTTTTTCAGATCTCTCAGTGCGAAATTGGACTTTCGCAGTGTAAGATTCGGATTATAGTATGGATCGCCATTTTCAAGGATCTCAGGCCACCTCTCTGAGAAAATCTTAATCTCGCGGTTAAATCTCTCGACTTTTTCAGGTGTATCCTCAAGTCCTCTTGACTTCGATTCATAATGATACAACAATGCATAAGGATTGTAAACAACAAGATGATCTGATTTTCGAACTTTCATACAAAAATCAATATCGTTAAACGCCACAGCCAACTTCTCGGTAAAGCCGCCAACCTCTTCAAATAAGGCCTTTTTCGTCATCAGACACGCTGCTGTCACGGCACTGTAATCCTGTGTGCTCATCGCACGATGGAAATAACTGTTTTCAGCCTTATGAAGACCGATAAACGTATGTCCTGCTATACCACCGAAGCCTACCACCACGCCTGCATGCTGGATCGTGTCATCCTGATAAAGAAGTCTTGCACCTACAGCACCTACATCTTCACGCTGGCAAAGTCCAAGCATCTCCTCGATGAAATTTTCGGCTATAAGTTCTGTGTCATTATTTAAAAACAGAAGATATTCGCCCTTTGCATATGTCACACCAAAATTGTTGATCGCAGAATAATTAAACTCGCGCTCCCATCTTACTACATGAACATTTGAAAATTCTTTCTGAATCTTCTCATAATATTCAAAGGTTTCCTTCTCTGTACTGTTGTTTTCTACGATGATAAACTCAACATTGCGGTATGTGGCACGCTCTTCAATCGCTCTCACGCACAGATCAAGGTCCGCATGATGATCCTTATTCGGAATGATTATCGATATCTTCGGATTACCATTAATTTTATAAATGGAATGATAAATTCCGTAATCTACGCCTTTTTCCACGCGTTCTGCCTCTATGCCGACACGCTCATAATGTGCCATAATCGCACGTGCACCGGCATCAAATGCGTATAACTTGCTTTCAGGATTGCTGGCCGTAGAATCTTTATGGCATCTCCAGTGATAAAGCACCTTCGGAATATGTCTAATCTCAGCTGCATTTTCCGTACATCTGAAAATGAAATCATAGTCCTGTGCTCCGTCAAATTCATGACAAAAACCGCCCACTTTGGCAGCCAGATCATGGCTTACCACAAACAGATGGCAGATATAGTTGACACTGCAGAGCAAATCAATATTGAAATCCGGTTTGAAGTGCGGATCAAATAGTGCACCGCCGTCCATATCCAATTTATCCTCATCTGAATAGAAACAATCGCATCCCGGATGTTCATCAAGAAGTTTCGCACATTCATAAAGTGCGTCCGGTGTCAGCTTGTCATCATGATCAGCTAAGATTATATAATCACCTGTCGCCATGTCCATCGCTGCGTTCGTATTTCCTGAAATACCCTTATTTTCACCTAAAATCACATATTTAAAACGGCTGTCTTTATCCGCATACTGTTTGAGGACACGCTCGCAGTTTTTCCCTGCAGGACTTCCGTCAGCTATACATACTTCCCAGTTTTGATATGTCTGATCAAGAATCGAATCAAGCATTTCTCTAAGGAAATGGTCCGGTGTCTTATATACCGGAATGATTATCGAAAACTTAACCGGTGTATCAAATACAGTATTCTTTTGATTTTCCAGCTCTTCATTGGTCGGTTTGGTCAGTGAATACCATTCACCGTAATCATAGTCATTGTCAATTCCCTGAAGTTTATGTTTGGATTTAACTATAAGAGCTTTAAGACCGTTTTCCTTCCAGAAATCTAAGCATACTCTCACAGTTTCCATATTCATAAGATCCTTGATCTTCTGCATACGCTTGTGAGCTACACTGCTGCGCTTTCTGATCAGTTCTTCGTTGTATTTAACTCGAATTTTTCTTCCATCTCCGCGGATGATCAGATAATAATCTTTTCCTCTTTCATATGGAAACTGAATATCAAATCCCAACTCTTTTTCCACAGTACGGCCAAAATAAATCTGGCTTACATCGTCACGTCTGGTCGCCACATACTGAAACTGAATCGGCTGATGTGTTCCATCTTCGATCTGATAGGTAATCTTGGTCTCAGGTGTCTTTCCGATCGCCCAGCCATTGAGCTGAATCGAGTTCTCGCGTATACGAACTACGTCGACATTACATTTCATGCTGTTTTTCCGTCACTTTCTCTATCTTCTTTAGCCGGGGTGTCAAAGTTGATCCTCTCTTCCTCAACTACTAGAGGCCTCTTCATCACTCTGGAGTTAATCGACAATATGTATTCACCGACAAGACCGATGAAAAATATCTGAACTGATCCCAAGAAGCACATGCCTATGAGAACCGGTGCCATACCTGCCGGAAATTCATACCAGTGAATCAGTTTCATAACCAGATAAATCACTGCAACAATCATGCTTATCGCAGCACAGATACTTCCAAATATCGTTGCAAGCCGCAGTCCTACCTTCGTATAAGAGGTCACGCTGAGCATGGCCGCATCGTAGAGACGGTAAAAATTGTTATGTGTCTTTCCTGCCCTTCGTTCAGGCTGAATATAAGGAATCTCTTTACGTTTATAGCCTAGTTCTGCCACAATACCGCGTAAAAACGGTGTCGGATCGTCTAGATTTCTCAATATTTCTATAAAATCACGGTCATAGAGACCTGAACCGGTAAAATGTTCAATCTGTTCGACATCTGAAAGTTTCTTGATCATCTTATAGTAGCAGCTTCTTAAAGCATACATGATCGGGTTTTCTTTGCTTCCCGTCTTGATGCCGATGACAATTTTATATCCATTCTCCCACTCGCGGACATATTTCGGGATCATATCCACCGGGTCCTGAAAATCAGCCACCATGCTGATCACGCAGTCGCCTGTGCACTGCAGCATACCATAATAAGGAGAATTGAACTGACCAAAGTTTTTCGCATTAAAAATCGCCTTGACATGATGATTTTCACTGCAGATTTTCCGAAGGATCGGGCGCGTCTTATCAGTAGAATCATTGTCTATAAACACAACCTCATAATCATATCCGGGAAGATCCCTCTCAATAGTTTCCACTACTGCCTCACTTATCGGACCTACATTTTCTTCTTCATTGTAACAAGGAATTAATATACTGATTTTTTTCATATCATTCTGGTTCCCAACTTTTTTATTCTGGTAACATTTTATACATCTTTGCTGGTTTTTACAACATACAATTTTCTTAACGATTCTCTTTATGGCATCGTTAAGCAGCTATATATAAGATTTTATTTCGGCAAATGCATATTACTTTATGCTATCAAGTATTCTTTTCATACCTTCTTCAAAATGAACCTGGGGTTTCCATCCGATCACTCTCTCCATCTTCCTGATATCCGGAATGAGGTTGACTATTCCCTCTGCATTCGGCTGACGCACTCCGAACTCCATACTGCCGCATTTTCCGCAAAGTTCATAAACTTTTTCTACAAATCCCCTAAGTTCTCCTGTCTCATCCATCGGGCCGCCAAGATTGTATACCGGGCCATGCTCTGACAGATTTCCGGCATATTCTGCCAAATCTGTGAGAGCTCGTCCTGCATCATCTATGTACATAAAATTCCACTGCTGGGTACACGCTGTCATGGTCATCTTATCTCCCGCCTTAAATGTCCTTACGCATGATGAGATAAGTGACCACGGATGATCTCCCGGGCCATATGTACTGAAAATCCTTGCATGTCCATAATCAAGTCCCAGTTCCTTACAGAGCAATTCTGCCTCGTATCTTACCTTTAATTTGGCCTTTCCGTATGGAGAAGTCGGCTCACATACAGCCTCTTCATCTGTCAATGTACTTTTTATTCCATACTCTGCCTGTGAACCTGTGAACAGAAATCTTCTGCATCCGAGCTTCTTCGCCACTCTGACAGCGTTCAGTGCATCCAAGACACTTTCTTCCTGAACCGATTCATTCTTCCTGGAATCACTTCCGGCACCGCGCCATCCCATATGAATAAACACATCGCATTTCTCTGAAATCTTGTCAGGCAATCTGTTTAAATTTCCCAGATCCTCATATAAAACGGTAAGATTGGTTGGAAATTGTTCGTTTTGCTTAAGTAATTCTGTTTTTGTTGAATTTTCGCGCAGTACTGCATATACATGATGTCCGCGGCTTATAAGCTCACGAACAGCCCCAAGACCTACAAAGCTGGTGGCTCCTGTGACAACTATTTTCATTATTATTTTCCTACTTTTTTATTCTTGGAATCAGCATGATCCGATCCATCTCTTCATCTGAGAGGAATGGAGAAAGGTCCTCAAGTGGCGGAGATACAAGTGTGCCATCCGGCAGTCTCTTTGCGGCTGATTTCGGTTCAAAATTCTGATCCAATGTGACAAATACTTCGCAGATAACCGGTCCGTCCATGGCAAGAGTCTCTTCCACTTTCTCTCCAAGCTCTTTATTGCCGTGGATTGATACATATGGGAACCCGTATGCCCATGCCAGTTTCTCCATACTCGGGAAGCCAAGGTCACCACTGTCAACACCTATACCGATAAGTGGCTCTCCGAAGAAATTCTTCTGGGTCTGTCTGATTGAATGATAACCGCCGTTGTTGATGATAAAAATCTTGATCGGCATACGATGGCTAACAACTGTCTCAAGCTCCTGCAGATTCATCTGAATACTTCCGTCACCGGTTATAAGAATGACATCCTGGCTGTGGTCTGCCACGCATGCACCTATAGATGCCGGTAGTCCGTATCCCATGGAAGCTATACCTGAGTTTGATATAAATCTCTGTCCTTTTTTGACAATATTGGCATGTCCGCATACTACGTTAGCAGATCCATTTCCTACAACCACGATCTGGTTCTCATTTAATCGACGGCTCATCTCATAAGCAAATGCGTATACATTGGCCTCTGTATCTGTTCCGCCCTCCATATGTTTAGGAAGAACAACCGGATAATCACGTTTCCAACCTTGACAGATTTTAAGCCACTCATCCTGTGCATCCCGATACTCGTCAGCAATCGGTGCTGCTTTAAATGTATCTTCCTCATCTGATAAGATCTCATCCATGACTGTCAGAAGGTCCTTTACATCCGCATGAACAGGCATATCTACATGCAATGTTGGCTTTTTAAGCTCTTCTGCATCAATATCATTGACGATCACATATGCCTCACGTGCCCATGTGGTGAATCTGTATCCTACCTGACGAAAGCTTAGACGGCTTCCGAGCGAGAGCACCAGATCGCTGTTCTGGATAGCAAAGTTTCCCGGACGATCTCCGACATTGCCGCCTTTTCCGATATAAAGCGGGTGTTCATCATATATACAGTCAATACTGTCTGCACCTGTCACAACAGGAATTCCAAGTTTTTCAACTACTCTCATGAATACATCATGTGCCGCACCGATGCGGATGCCGTTACCGGCATTGATGACCGGACGTTTAGACGTGCGTACCTTATCGATGATAGCAAGAGCTGTCTCTTTGGTCACGTGAGGAGGCATCTTGGCACGATATTCACCATTTCCGGCCGTATCTTCAGGAATTTCACAATCGCTTTTTGCTGCCCAGCCGGTTCCGCCTGCCTCATAATCCTCAGGGTCAAATCCAATCAGATCATCTGTTTCGATCATGGCTGCCTGCACATTGAGCGGAATATCAAGCCAAGTAGGACCCGGACGTCCATTGTATGCAAGATAAAGTGCTTTTTCCATACAGAAACGTATACGCATAGGATCGATCACCATCTCGCAGTATTTTGTCATATTGGAAACAGATTTTGTAATATCATATTCCTGATCACCCATGGCACGCAGATGAAGTCCTGTACTTCGTGCTGTGGTGTCATACCTTACCTGACCGGATATGACAAACATCGGAATAGAATCCAAATATCCGCCGGCTACACCATTCATGGCATTGATTCCGCCAGGTCCGGTAGTCACGCATACGGCTGCGATCTTGTTGTGTATACGTGCGTATGCTTCTGCTGCCATGGCACATGCCTGCTCATGGTGATTGTAGAGGCAGTGAAGTCCTTCCTGATGTCCAAGTGCGTCATCTAGGTGCATAGCACCGCCGCCGGTTATCATAAATACATCTGTAATACCGGATGCAAGAAGTTTCTCTGCTATATAATTGGAAAGTTTCTGTTTCATCTTGATTTTCCTCCTAAAAACGGCTCATCTCACAAATATACTCATTATACACCATAACAGGCACTTTTCTCAACTCTTAGTTACTGCCACGTCATCTTATGCCACTTCTGACTTTAAAAGTGTCTGTCTATGTAAAAAACCACTATTTTTCAACTTCTTACATTTTTCTTATGTCGTATTGTTTTTTTTTCTATTCTTTCTTATAATGAGTGGGCAGTTACAATCCAATATCAATATCTGACATTTTACACAGGAGGAACTGACTATGAACAGTAAAAC
>CAVKOQ010000036.1:0-20582 GCA_963657995.1 bacterium | reverse complement strand
TCACGCAGCTCTGATACCGCCTCCCGGTCACCGGCGTTTCGAGCTTCATTATATAATCCGAGAAGACTGCAAAACACGTTTGCATACTCCCGACCCATCAAATCGTCAAGACCGGCTTTCCGCAGTGCATTAACTCTCTCTTCCGACACGCTGAAAATATCTAGCTTTTTTCTGTTGAACTCGCTATGAATAATGCTGCCATTGCGCATCACGTAATAATAAATCTCCTCAGGCAGATAGGTTACTGCCAGATTTCTCTGAAACGCTCTTGTGCACCACATCTCGTCCTCGTGCCGAATATTCTCAAATGGAATCTGCAACACCAGTTCCCGCCGAAATAGCTTTGTTGCGGCAGATGCCGCCACACCGCCCAAACTATAAAGATTTTCAAAAAGTTCCTTCGTGGTATGCGCCCAGTAGACTGGCTGCGTCTCCGGCTGCACCACCGGCTCCTGTCCATCCTCCAACTCCCTGTAGAGAAACTGCACAAAATCGGACGGATACTCCAGCATAGTCTCATATACCTTCTCCACCGCATTGTCTTTGAGATAATCATCCCCATCCAGAAACATCACATAGTCCGAAGAAGCCACCTCCGCTCCAGCGTTCCGGGCAGAGGAAAGACCGCCGTTAGGCTTATGGATCACACGTATTCTTTCGTCCTTTCTGGCAAAATCATCACAGATTCGCCCGCTGTCGTCCGTCGATCCGTCATCCACAAGAATGATTTCAATCTCCGACTCGGTCTGACGTAGCACAGATTCAATTGTCTTTTTTACATAATTCTCCACATTGTAGATTGGAACGATAATAGACACCTTTGACATAAACTCACACCTTTACAACTGATTTAGTATATCGACTTCGTTCACATAGAAATCAACAATTGACATTTCATCTCCTCTGAAGCCCTCCAACTCTGGCACATGAATTGTGCCGGGAACCTCATCATAGGCAAAGCACAGCTTGTGCTTAAGGGGCAATGCCATGAAATCCTCAACGTCCTGCCTGCTGCATCCTTCCCTTTGAGAGAGCTTGTATAAGATATGCTCCGTATTTACCCGCTTCGCCCTGCGATACCATTTTTCGGCAGCTTCTTCCTCGGAATGGTAATGCATGAAATACACTTCAATATCCCCTAGCCTTGCAACGGGATATGGGGATTCGTCCCTGATCTCGATATAATTCGTGCAGCTCTCCCACGGGATAAACTCCAGATTCAAGGACAAATAGTACTGCAGATTCCCCGCAAATTTCACAAAATCATGGCCCAGAATATACAGTCCCACCGTCGGGGTCGCATACGGCAAGCCATATCTTTGATAGATAAAGCTGCCCCAGCAGTTATTTGAAATGATGGAGAAATCTTTTGATCTGAGCTTTGATTGCTTGCTCCTTTTCCGGATTGCCACCCCCACTCTGGCTATCACACCGCGGGCGCTCCGCTCCGCAGCATAGCATGCTGAGTTCAGGCCGCACGCCTTTGTAAGCCGTACCGCGGTGCTCATTTGGAAGCTGTTGAGCAGTCCCTTCAAGATACCGGTCAGATAATTTTTCAAAACCTCATCATCATAAATTTTTGTTGTTTTATTCCGCTGCTCCATGAGCGAAAAGGCGGCTGCAAGCGCCTTCACATTTTCTTCTGTCGTTTCCAGTTCTCCAAGGCAATAGGCTATGTAGGGAAACGCTGTCCACTCGCTCACGGAAATTCCCAGCCGTTCCAGCTGTCTCTGCTTCAAAGCCCTCATCTGCCGTTTATTCTCCTCCGATGGTCTTTGTGTTACCTGACTTGGATGAATGCGGTATTGCAAGAGTATATCCGGCAATGCGGCAATATCATACTCCTGCGAGACTCTATCCCACAGGTCATAATCCTCCATCTTGTTGAAGTCATTATCATACCGAAAACCTGTTTTTCCAAAACACCTTGCCCGTAGCATAACGACCGGGTGCGCGAAGCAGCAACCAAAAAGCAAGTCCACCTTAAGCTTTTCTGCAGCTTGCGAAAAAGTACGTTGCCCTCTTTGTGCGAAAAACATTTCGATCCCCGCGCCCAACACTGCACACTCTGGGTGCTCGTCCATGTAGCAAACCTGCTTTTCAAATCTCTCCGGGAGGGAAATATCATCCGAATCCATTCTTGCGATATATTCGCCTGTCGCCAGCTCCAGTCCGCGGTTCAGCGTAGTGGCCACACCCATATTGTGCTCATTTTGATAGAAGAGGATCCGCTTGTCGCTATATCCTTTCACCACACACACCGTGCCATCTGTAGAGCCGTCATCAATAATAATGAACTCAAAATCGCCAAAGGTCTGGTTCAGGATGCTCTCAATCGCCTCCGCTATATATTTCTCCGCATTATAGACGGGCATTATCACACTGATCTTTGGCATAAAACAACCTCTGATTTTTTTGACATGTATATTGACCGCATCAGCTTCATTTCTCTCAATTCTGCAAATGTCATGACATTTCCTCCGATTATATGGGCTCTCATACCAAGCTTTGGTATTCGAGTTTTTTAATTCTTTCCTGTAATTTTAACATGCAGCTTATAGCGATATTTTTTATATTCTCTGACCGCTTTCGTTGCGATGCAAAGCAGCAGCGGAGACAGATAAAACAGCTTTGTCTTTTTCCCGGGACATTTCAGGAGAACCTTTTCTCTGTTCTCCGTTAATTCTCTCAAGGTTTCTTTCTGCAATTTTGCAAACTCCGGTTTGTCCCTCTGATTCCAACTTTCATAGTAGGCGTTCATCAAGGTCGTGTAATACGCCGACTGCTCATAATCTCTGAGCCACTCTGTCGGGCAATGAGCAAAATACTCGCGCAGACTCTTTCTGGCATGGATGCCGGAACGAACTTTCAGCAGATTTGTTCCCATGCCGCTGGTAGAAGCGGTTCCTAAATGGATGTTATAGTTATAAAATGTCTTTTCAATTTTTACAATTTTGTTTGCAGCATAAAACGCTTTCGGCGTGTATTCCACATCTTCCATGATATAGCCCTCGGAAAAGCGTAGATGCCCCAGGGCGGAGGTACGGTATATTTTAGACCACACCATAATCGTCAGCCCGCCAAACATCTGCGGTCCATAGTAGAGTTCATGCAGTGCCTCCATATTGGTAAACTCTCTTATTTCTTCGGTATCTTCTGCCTCCAAAATCTTATTCTCTACCTTCCACGGACGGTAGAAACGATAGCCGCCCTCCGCAATATCCGCATCATATTTTTCCGCTATGTTCATCAGGGTTTGATACATCTCAGGTTCAAGCCAATCGTCGCTGTCTACGAAGGCAAAATACCCCCCCCACATACAGCCAGACCGGCGTTTCGCGCGGAGGATAGCCCACCGTTTTCCTTATGTATGACCTTTACCCGTTTGTCCTTCTTTGCAAATGCGTCGCATATTTTCCCGCAGTTATCGGGGGAGCCGTCATCCACAAGGATTACCTCCAAATCCCGATAGGTCTGGTTCAGAATACTCTCTACACAGCGCTCTAAATAGGGTTCTACCTTATACACCGGAACAATTACGCTTAACTTCATTTCCTCATCTCCCATGTTTTATATTTGCCAGCCGTGCGTAAGCGATCAGCAATATCACCTTATTTATCTATCCAAATATGCGATTATAGTTCTCTTCGAACATGCCTATATATTTTCTTCCAGTCAAAATATGTTTTCAACTGATAAAAACAGTGTAAATTCTTATGATTGACAATTTGACTGTGTATCATTTGAACTGGATATTTCCAATTTACAAGCCACGGTTTTATCATTGCATGATGAATGATATAAACATCCTCAAATTTAAAAGAATGTTGCTCAACTAACTCATCTACTTCTGTAGAATAACAGTTAAACAGCTCTGGTAATTCAAGTTGTTTATTACTTGTCCAATTTGGATACATATATTTAAATACATCTTGATCTCCTACTGGACACGAACTTTTTTCCTTCTTCATTGCAGGAATGGCCTCCTTCAATTTTTCATACAAACTTCTTGATGGTTCAATGACCATCAAGCCACTGTTAAGACCATAGTTCTCTTGTTTCGACACGATTTTTCCAGCAGGTACACAGGACATATGCGGCATATCGAATAAACAATCAATATCCCTATAAACGACCATATCTGCATCAAGAACCACAATTTTTTTGAATTGAGTCAATGCAACAACATTTAGTTTAAAAAAAGTAGTATTCCACTTTTCAAAACCATCGTTATTGTCCTCTATTATTGCACTTGTCACCGGAATATCATCCATGACAATAACATCTGATAGTCTTTCAAGCTTTTTTATACTGTCTTTTGACACATTTTTAGAACATATTGTTGTAATCGGAACAGTTGTACCAGTTTTCTTCAATGAATAGAGGAGAACCAGTGCCCCCCCCAGATAAGCATCATTACACAATACCGTAACATACGATTTCTTATTATCCATTCCCTCATCTCCCATGTTTTATATTTGCCAGCCGTGCGTAAGCAATCAGCAGGGCTGTTTTTTTCTCTTGTAGCCAGCGTTCCTTTCTTTCAAGATTATCTGCCTTTGCAAGCATGTCCTGCAGCTGCGTATCCTCGCAGAGCCTTCTTACAGCGGCTTTTCTCTCCGCATTTGTCATGGGAGAGGTCTTGTAATAATAATTGCAGACCGCGCCCAACGCCCCGCAAAAGAACTGATGCGCATAGGCTTTTTGCAGAGCCTCGTCGTCTTCCCACACATCGCATACGGCATTTTCAATGGCCGCCGCCGCTTTCTTATACGCCTCGAAATAGTCCGCATGAAAGCGGTGTACCGCACTTCCGGCGTTCATATAGCGATAGTAAAAGCTTTCTTTGACATACGCTACCCGATCAGCCTGCCCAAACGCATATAGGTTGAAGATACGATCCTCGGAAAATTTGACGCCAAGCGGAAACGCAAGCGGATGCTTGCGAAGCTTGTCGTTGTATTTATCATTTATGTAAATACAACGCCAAGCGGAACCCGCCATCTCTAATAATAGAGATGGTGTAAAATCAGATTTTGAAAAAATCTGATTTCCCGATAACTGAGTCATTGTATCCGCTTGGGTTCTGCCATCGGAATAAACTGTGGTCGCATCGCACATGACGACATCTGCCTTCGTTTCCTCCGCAACCTTTAACATCCGCGAGAACATATCGGGATCGATCCAATCGTCGCTATCCACAAAGCCGATATATCTCCCTTCCGCTGCTTGGATTCCAGCGTTTCGTGCCGCAGATACTCCAGCATTTCTCTGATGGATCACCTTAACTCGATGATCTTTCCCGGCATATGCATCACAAATCTTGCCACTGTGGTCGGGAGAGCCATCATCCACCAGAACAAGCTCCAGACTCTCCTCATCCTGTAATAAAACACTGTCCACACATTTGGAGAGGAAATCCTGAGCCTTGTATATCGGAACAATAACACTGACCTTCGGTATCATCGTTTCAATCTCTCCCTTCTCAAATAGTTCACCCGTCCCAGCATCATACCGAGCAAGACATAACCTAGCAGTGTTGGATTGCCCGAAATAAATCCCAACTCCACACTCTGCTGTGCGTACAAAACAATGAAGCCGACAAAGCAGCCGGTAACAATATAATCATCCAAATAATCTCTCGTCCTGTTCAGAATGTTGGCAAAGGCCGCAATCCAAAATGCGAATCCCACAATTCCTGTAGCATACAGGCATGTAACGGCACTGTTATGCCAGTTTGCCGCATTCAGGTTTCCTGTGCCAAAAAGCGGGCTTGCCCCAAGGCGGTCAAAACCCCTGCTCCAAAGTTCATCCCTGCCGTTAAATATGGGTTTATTAAACTGTTGATAACTCCAATGATTCAGAGCCGACATATACCCGCCTTTGGAAAACATAACAACAATAATAGCTATAAACAGCGGAACCAATAACCAGAGCCATGTAATTTTTCGGCTTCCTGTCACTATATTTCGCGGAATTATGCCGATTGCAAGCAACACTGCAATGAAGCCAAACAAAATTCCGGATCTGGAATTTGTCGGCGATACCATATAGGAGAACAAAAACGCCAACCCAACCAGAATCAGCTTGATCCTGAAACGATGTCTCCTGAAAAACGGCACAAGCATGATCAGATAGCTGTGCATACCGATCATGGCAATGGAATTTTCGTTCCAGCCTTTCAGCGCAGATCCGAAATCATATATGTAAAGGATTGCAAAGCCCATCATGCCGTAGACCAGAGCCGTCCACATCATGGTTTTTTCATCGATTTTCATATGTGCGAGCAAATATATCAGACAAAAAACCCAGAGATATTCAATCCCTGCCGTAAATCCATATCCGTTCAATAGCGGTGAAAAGATGAAGATTAATATCAGTATGCCAAAGGTATAGAAGCTCATTTTTCCGACTTGCATACCATGCCGAGTCAAAAATTTATAACCAACACAAACTATAAACAGCAGAATCGTAATCCGTTGCGCCCAGTCTGTTACATGATATACCTGATCCAGCCCCGTACCGTTAAAGAGGTTTGCAACCCATAATAAAATCAATATTCCAACATTTATTATGAACTGCATATCAAAAACCTCTCTTTCTCACATAATAGATACGAAACAACACGCCAAGTGGCCTTGTCAGCCTTACCAGCCACCTGTGATTTCCAATATATTTGCTCCTTTGTTCTCTCGCAAACATGCAGAAGCAATGGTATTTTCCGGCCGTAATAATCCTATCCCTCAATGACGTAGCAATGTCGATGCGCTGCATAAAATAGAGGCAGTAGCCGGAAGGATTTTTCTTCATAACGAGATTCAGATTGTTGGATAATCCGTCCTCCTGATATTCACAAATCGTAATGACCTGCGGCAATAACCGAACATCTGCGACCGCACTGATCCGGTCATAAATCACAGATTCGGTGATGAATTTCTCACCGTCAAATACGGGAAAAGGAAATTTTCTCGCCAAGTCGGTTGGAAAAATCAATGAATACTCGCCGCTACACTGATATTTGGCGGACAGCTCGCAAAGGGTGCACTCCTGTATTTTCGGAAACTCCGTACTCAGCCGCTTTCCCTGCTCATCCTGCTTATAGGCGGCAATAAACAGCTTCTCATTCAGCCCCTCGCAGGCTTTCAGAATATACTCAACCGCATTGTTCATCAACCAGTCGTCCGAATCCACACAAAAGAAATACGCTCCCTTAGCCAGCTCCAGTGCCTTATTATAGGCTCGGTGCTTGCCACCGTTTTCCTGTTTGATATAGCGGATTGGAAAAGCTTGCGCGCTGCTTTGGAATGCGGTGACTGCTCCCTCCGTGTCGTCCGATGAGCCGTCGTCAATAATCAGCCACTCAAACTCATGGCAGGACTGGCGCAGCAGGCTTTGGTAGAGCCTGTCCAGCTTATCCGCTCTGTTATATGTCGGTGTAAATATCGTCAATCTCATTTTTTCTTCAGCCACGCAAAGCAGTTTACTCCGAATATCCGGTGGAAGGGCTTTGTGATCTTCGATCTCAGAATATCATTTTTTGACAAGCAAGCGCCCATATACCAATGGACGGAAACCGTATTTTCTGTTTTTCTAATCCTTCCGGTCGTACTTTCGTATGGATTAAAATACTCTTTGGGGTATACCGTCCCCCAATCAAATTTCTGATATCTCCCATCCCTGCGCAAACCCAGTTTTTCAAGTGCCAGTGTGTTCAGCTCAGGGCACATTCGAACCCCATGCTTTCCGTCAAGCAGTGCGTCATATTCCTTAAGCATCATTTTTAAGCCGAGGCCACTTGCGACCGAGGCGAAGCCGAGGCCACTATTCATCGTAACAACCTCACCTTCTGTTTCAAAGCCGAACCACGATTCAGTATTTAGAAGGAAATCCGGATTACGGAGCAGTTCAACATCTGTGTCAAAATAAATGCCGCCATATTTATAAACCACCCAAAGCCGAACATAGTCGCTTAAAAACGCCCATTTTTTCTGCTCGAAGCACATCTGCGTATACGGATTCAGATTGACATCAAAATTATCCTCATTCCATTCGATAATCTCATAATCCGGGCAATATTTTCTCCAGCTTGCGATGCACTTTTCAGCCAGCTTTGGCTTGGGCTTTCTTCCAAACCAACAGTAATGTATTTTTTTTGGGATCATCAACGTCTCCCCTTTCTTTTATGCAGATAGGAATAAACCGGGCTTGGCAGCAGGCCGACGAGAATCGGACGCAGGCAATAGATATAGTTTACAGGGCTAAGATGAAGTTCCTTTGTTGCAAAAGCGCTCATCCTTGCCTCGTTCAATCGGAACTTGAACGCTCTTCGCTTATATGCGTCTCTGCCATCAAACATCTTGTACAGCGGTTCGCGAAGATTGTAACCGCGGTACCCTTTGGCGTACATTCTGACCCATAGATCCCAATCCTCCATGCGAAGTCGTTTTTTAGCTACCGTATAACCACCTACCGCATCATACGCCTCTTTGCGAACCACACATGGCGCATGACAGTGCGGCGTGCCTCTGGATATGAATCGAATATCAGCCTCGCCGTTCCCTCTGCCCGTCATGAAATCACCTTTTTCGTCAAAGTAAATCATTGGACAGCTGACAATCGCATACTGCGGGTGTTCATCTAGAAAGCGAATTTCTGTTTCCAGCCTTGCCGGAAGCGATATGTCGTCCCCGTCCATGCGAGCAATATACTCTGTGTCTGCATACTTGAGACAATGATTCAGCGTATAGTTAAGACCCATATTTTTCTCATTCTGAATCAGGGTAATCCTTTCTGGATATCGCTCCTGGTATTCAGCCGCCACCGCATAGGTATCATCTGCCGAACCATCGTCACACATAATGAGCTTCCATCCGTCATATGTCTGATCCAAAATTGAATCTATTGCTCGCGGTAATGTCGAAGCACAATTATATATACCCATAATAATGGAAACTCGATTCTGCATATCCTTTATCCTTTCGAAATAATCTGCGGCGGCTCCGGCACGACTGTTGCGCCGTCCGGAACGTCGTGCGTTACAACGCATCCTGCCCCGATTTTGCAGTTGCTGCCTATTGTAATTTTACCAATAATCTTCGCCCCCGCGCCAATAAAGCTGTTATCGCCGATCACAGGTGCTCCGCCTTTACCTTCCCCAATTGTTACCTGATGAAAAATCGTGGCATTAGCTCCGATAACGGCATTATGGCTGACAATGATTCCATATAAGCCATGGGGAAAGTTGGGAACGGTTTTAAACACAGCTCCAAATCCCATGTGCGTCCCCAAACTGGCGTTATTAAACGCATCACAACGTTTTATATACAGAAGCCGAAACCGATTAAGTACAGAAGCAAAGAGACTCCCCCCCCCGATTTTCTATCACAAGTTTGCGGTATTTCCAGTATCTGTCGGCATCATAATGCTGAATTTTTGAGCGTATTATTTTTTCTACGAAAGATAACTTTATTTCGGACATTTCAAGTGCCTCCTAACTCCTATGATATAGCCTGTCCATCTTCTTTTTTTCACACGCAGGAGTAACATTGTCAGGTGTCTATACCATCCCTCTGTATACTTCATCCATGTTTTTTATAATTTCGTCTATAGATGCAACCTGTATTTTTTTGAGGTTATAGGCTGCCATTTCGGACTTGTTTCTCCGTATAATTGAGGAAATCGCATCTCTGCATTCATCCACACTCTGAGGTTCAAACAATGCGCCGCCGTTTTCATCAATCAGATCGGTATTGCCTCGTATCCTGCCGCAGGCTACCGGCAATCCGCTTGCCATTGCCTCCATAACAGAAACATTTAGACCCTCTCGGATGGATGGCAATACATAAATATCCACTGTCTTGTACAGTTCGGTCATATCTTTGCGGTATCCCAACAACTTCACCCGTTCAGTCAGACCAAGCTCGTTTATAACACTCTGCAAATGCCCCTTCAGATCGCCTTCTCCGGCAATCATGTAGTACACATTTAAATCTGAAATTGCACGGATGACTGTTTCATGGTTTTTGTTCGTATTCAACTCACCAACAGATAAGAGCAATGTCGCATCTGGCGGAACGCCCAGTTCCTTACGTTTTGTGGCTTTATCGACTGTGGCTTGCCCGAATTTGCTCAGGTCGATGCCGACGCCGGGAACATACGCCACTCGCTTCGCTTTCATTTTCTGTTGAGCCAGAGCGTAATCCTCTTTGTTGATGGTAATCAGAACATCAGTAAAGTGTGCACAAATCTTCTCCGCAGGGTAATACATCAGCCAGTTTTTTAGCGGAGCACCCTGGTAAAAGTGAAAACCGTGAGCGGTATAAAACACCTTCGTTCCGCTCCTTCTGACTTTTCGACAAGCAAGACGGGTACATATCGCAGCGATCGGCGTATGGCAATGAACGATGTCATATTGTCCTTTTTCGGCAAGCTGTTTGATCTGCCCGATGGCTTTGAGATTCCCAATATCAAGTGGGGAACGGGAGGTGTCGATTTGATATACTATGCAGCCCCATTCTCGGTAACACGCCGGAACCTTTGAATTCTTTTCATTTGTCGCTATATCCACCGTATGTCCCTCGTCAAGCAAATGCCTGATAAAGGATGTAAAAAAGCCCATCGTAGAACCAATTGTGGTTATGTACAGTATCTTCATTATCTCAACCTTTTGCTGACTTTATTCTTGTCTTTCATCATGTTCAACCTCTATACTTAGGGAAATATCCCTGATTTTCTATCGCAGTTCTCATTTTGAGAAGCGCATCATATTTTGCACGGTTATATATTCGCTTTCCGATATAGAAATGATTTAATTCGCCTTTATAAAAGGTTCTCTTAAACCTGAACAAACTATCCTCGCCCGATCCAACTCCTCCTCCAAGATACAAAGTTCTGTATCCATTTGCGCAGCCCCAAAGAGCTGCATTATAAAGAAGTAGATTAGTGGGAGCAAGAGAGTTATATTCCTTTAAACTACCTGACAGATGATAATTCATATGCCCATTCGCTGTTAGCATAATTGATGCAGCTATCACGACACGATCTTTCTCCGCAAAGAACACCTGCGCATTCTGCGGCAAATCATCCAACACGGAATCATAAAACTCTTCATCAAAATAGTAGTAAGATTCGGCATTATCTTTATCCATAGTCCCATTATAGATATCTCGAAATCTTTTATAAATTTCCGGGAATCTACCATTGTAAACTCTGATGTCATTTTTCTCAGCTTTACGGATCATATTGTGGTTTTTGCTAATGATGTTGTTCCAGATAACCTCTGGAGAAGACAGATCCATATGGACAACTTCTCCCAGCTGGACGATCTCGTAAAAATCTTTGCAATCCTCATGATTTTTTATCATTGGATGAAATCTAACGAACTCGCTGATGATGCCATTTTGTTCCAACCACGCCTCATATACAGTGAACAAAGAGGCTTTGTCATCCCCCTCGACAATCCAACCGCCATATCCATACGGTGTCGCCAAATCAAAATACTGACCCTCTTCTATTTTTCCTTGGAAATGCCCATCCTTTGCCACATCACGCTTCATGACAACATTGATTCAGCGTATGCCCTCTTTTTCGTAATGAAACAGCAACGGTTCTCCGTCTCCATGGATCTTGAATGCTTTTACATAACTACTCCTCGATAGACTCTTAACATTTCGTATTTAAGAATTTCTCTATATTCTTTATGTGTCATAACTTATATATACTCCCTTGTTGTGCTGAATGCGCTTCCCGCCATCATGGCGCTTGTATCGTTCATTAAGTAAATTAAGACTTCCATAATACCATCAAAGGGGTTCAAACTTTGGCAATCATCCAATAAAACACATTAGGGAAGAATCGAAATCCTACCGCCGCCAGCATATTCTTCCTTTTGGCATGTATTATCTGTTTTTTTGCTTTTGTGAATAGCGTTCTGAATTTCTTATATGTATCCCAGTATTTGTCTCTATCCTTTTTCTTGGCTGCGCTTCTCGCACGTCCCAAAGAATGCATTACACATGTTTCGAGATACGGTGAAATATTTTGCCCCGATTTTTCAATCGTCGATAGCATTCTATAACCAACATCATAATCGCAGTCTCGATTCCTGTTAGCTGAACTGCTTGTGCTTTCATGTACTTGATAAAAGTATAATGCGTTATGGAGTAAACCAATTCCGTCTATATTTCGATAAAGCTGAAACAAAGCCCATCTGTCTTCGGCATTTCTCAGCGTTTCGTCAAATCTGATATTACGCCATATCTCCCGTTTATATAACTTGTCCCAAAGATAAAAATATCTCACATCTGTGTAATCCTTACCGATTGGGATGCATATACCAGCACAGGCATACTCCGACGAAACGTTGTCATGATTTCCCTCAAATATAACAGTCTCCTTTTCTGCTCCGTCATTATTTTCTTTTATGTGTTCGCACATAACACAGTCATAAGTCTGTTGCAATAGTTGATCATGTAGCCTCTTAAACATATCCGAATCAATGTAATCATCGCTATCTACAAAGCCAATATACTCTCCTTTAGCAAATGACAATCCGACATTTCTTGCTGAAGCCACCCCTCCGTTTTCCTTGTGAAATACTCGAATTCTTGAATCAAGAGCGGCAAATTTTCTGCATTGCTCAAGACTATTATCGTTAGAACCATCATCCACCAAAATAATCTCAATATGTTCATAAGTCTGAGCTAAAACACTTTCTATGCATTTTGCTATGTATTTGCCTGCATTGTACACTGGTACAATAATTGAGATTAGGTCTTTCTCTCCCCCCCCCCACAAATCAGACGGGGTTCTGCCATGCGGTAGAATTATATTATAATCAACCATATTTTCTAATATTTCAGTCATTCATATATACTCCCCTGCCGTAATTCTGAATGTGCTTCCTGTCATCATAGCACTTGCATCACTCATCAGATAAACAAGTGCTTCCATATAGTCATTTCTTTCGCACATACGACCCATTGGAAGAATTTCGCCAGCTCTTCTTCTGAGTTCTGCTTCGCTCTCACCCTGACTAATACGCAGACTGACCTCGCCCTCAGTTGGAGTCCAACCAAGAGTAAGATAATTGCATCTTATCTGCTCTTTTGCATATTGATGTGCGATATGCTCGTTAAGGATTCTCAGCACGCCTTTTGTCATAGCATACGCCGCCCTATCCTTCTGTCCGCCCCACGCATGCGCAGAACCGGTAAGCACGATAGAGCCTGCACCGTTCATCCGCATGTATCTAATTGCACTTTGGCAGCAGAAGAACGCCGCCTTGTAATTTACATTCGTAACCCAGTCGAAAGTTTCCTCATCGCAGGTATCCAGAGGGCTTACAGGCGTCACACCGGCGTAATTGAAAAATCCCGTAATCCTCCCGAAGCTCTCGAAGGCCGTATCAAACAGATGCCTGCAATCCTCAACCTTTTCCAAATCGCAGTGCACAAACACGCCATCAGATCCCGCCGTCCGGACAGCTCTGATAGCTTCCTTTCCTGCCTTCTCGTCCCGGCCACCTATTACGATCCTTGCGCCTTCACTTCCGGCCACCTCCGCAAAAGCACGTCCTACCCCTTTGGTTCCGCCGGTTATGACGATAACCTTATCCTTTAACCGCTCCATATGTTCCTCCTACCTTTCAAATAGTTGTTTTCAGTATGAATCACTTCAGTTCCAATGCCTTGTCTGCATCAAAACCTTTCAGGAGCATGTTGTTCCCATTCTCATCCAATACTTTTACTGTTTCTTGATAATATTTCAGTACGTCCGCCAATTCAGTCTTGCTGTCGCACACGAGATACATTCTGGTAAGAACCTGCTTCTCGTTGCCGATCCACTCCGGCATGACCGTATCTCCCTCATGAAGACGCTGAATATTCGCCACAACGCGCCTATCCTTATATAGTTCGTCCAGACCGATAATTTTATTGATCTTCCCTGCCTTCAACAAGAACCACAGCGTAGCCGCCCACTTGCCGCGAAGATGTGTGCCATCATCGGTTCCTAGGTCAATATCTCCCTCCGAGCCTGTCAATGCGAAGCGGATCAGCATCTCACGCTGGTCAAAGCCGTGAATAGCCTTCATCAGCAGATGCGGGGCTTCACCCTGTAAGCGGAAGCCGGTATCATAGACATAAAATTCGCCGTCTTCATAGAAGCCAGAAAGCATCAGAACACCATTTTCAATACCAATCTCTCTGAATAGGCGCAACGCATTGGGATGCATCCGCTCGAAATATTCATCGAGGTGTTTTGACGGATATGTTCCACCGAGACATACTCTTGATAATCCTGGCTGTTCATCGGTAGTATAGCGGTCATAGATGCAGGAAGCAGAGCAATATCCATCCTTGAATGTATAGTACATGCCCATGTCATCACACTGCATGTATTTCTCTACGATAAACCGCTTGGAATGGCTGTTCTCAAGAGCTACTTCAACGCCCTTTCGAAGCTCATCCTCACCATAGCATACCGTCATGCCGACGCCGCCGCCGTTATCAACAGGCTTCACCATGACAGGATATTTAATCTTGTCCAAATCCTCGCGCTTCATCTCAGCGTCCAGATAAAATTCAGGAATGCCGTGAACGCCGTAACGCTCACAAGTGGCCTTGAACACATCCTTAAATGCAAACACATCCACGATTTTCTGTGTCGCATAGCATGGTAAATCAAGAGCATCGCAAACCTTGCAATACATAGGAACAAGGATATCAGCCACGCCAACAAGAACGCCGTCAACCTGCTCGTCTCTGGCGATCTGTATAACGCGACCCACATCCAGACCTTCGTAGGTATAAGCCTTCCATGCATACGCCTTTGCGGGGTCCGTTTCCCGCGCCGATGCAACGATTGTCTTTATTCCCCAGCTATTCGCAATTTCTACAAGCGGAATGGTCTCAGGGTTACCGCCAAGTATTAAAAGCTTTTTTCCTTCAAACTCTGCACTCATTTTTTCCTCCTGCTGTTCCTTCTAAAAAGAACATATTATTCTTCGCTCTCCTTGAGAGCCCTTGTCATTGTATCAAAGCATGTATTATTGTCTCAAAGTGTGTATTTCTCTCCCTGCTGCATCAGCAGGAACGGCATTTGTTTTTCTGTCATCAACTCATAAAACTTGCCGACATCGCCATGGTGTGACGCAAACATTCCATAATGACACGGGATTGTTACACCGGGGTGCAGGTTTTCGGCAAGTTTTACACACTCTTCTTCATTTAGGTTTCCATATGCTCCATTGATTGGTGCAATCATCACATCCAGCGGTTGCGTTATCTCGGACACGCAATCCAACCGCAGGCAAGTATCGCCCGCCTCATAAATCGTCTTACCGTCAACCTTCAGAACCACGCCCACAGCATCCGGTGCTCCCACCCCATGATCACAATTCACGAAGGTAATCTCAAAATCACCAACCAAAGCCTTATCTCCTGGTTTTACATAGGTTATCCTATCGCCGTAGTACCCCAGCTGAAGCTGCCTTACCAGTTTCTCACAATCTAACGAGCAAAAAAGTTTCCCACTCCTGCTCATCATCTCAGACACGGCATCCATATCAAAATGATCAAGATGCGGATGCGTACAGATAACTGCATCAAAGGAAAGCTCAGATGCATCCAGAATCTGCGGAAGCAAACGCTTATATCCCTTATGTCCTTCTATTCTCTCTACGCAATTGGACAAATATAAATCAATTGCAATGAGCTGACCGCTTTTGCTTTTTATGATAAATCCGGCCTGGCCGACTGAAAAAATAGCGGTTCCGGTTGCAGTCAATACTGTTGCAGCAAAATCACGCATGTGACATCACCTCTTGTTTTTTCTTTTTTTCTTCACCCTTTATGGCTTCTATATCAAGGAATCGTCCTATCAGTTCTTCTCTTTTTTCCGGAGTCGCAACAGTCAGAATTTTTCTTTCACTTACTCCCAAATCCAGCAATCGCCTTTCTACCTTTTCCGCTAGCGATGAATCAACTGCGGCTATCAAAATATAGTCATACAAAATTTGTGTGATACTTTCTACTGGGTCAACATTCAGACAACATCTTCTGTATTCCCAATAATCATCATCCAGCCATGCGACCACATTGCAGTGCCCACTTTCATTAAATCTGTTGACAAGTTGTTGACCGAAAGTACCTGCGCTGTAGATCACCACATTTTTGTCGTAATAGGTCTTATCAAATGTAGAGTAATCATCCTGCGGGAGCCTTCCTCCGGAGCGCATGATAGCGATGGAAAGGACATAGTCAATAACCTGCGCCTGGATATTCAGCTCCGGATCTGTCGTATCACTCCAGTGAATCATATAGTCATACAAATACTTCAACTTTTGCGCCTCAGCTGCAAAGCTAGCGTTTTGCTTCAGCATACTGTCCTCTCGCTGCCGGTAGTGATATGCCACATTATCTATGACCGCAACCTTCTTGCACTTCAGCAACACCGGATAGGTGACTGCGCCATCCTCACCGATGCTGATTCTTTCATCCACAGCGGCTTGCTGTTCAAGCAGCACTTCACGCTTAAACAGCTTATTCCAAACATAGGTGCTGATTCCCGTGCGGTAGAATGAGCCGCATGAAATCATGTTCTTCCAAAGTTCACAGAGCTTATCTCCTTCGTAAACGCCGGATGGCATTGTGTTGGCAAAATGAGTTGAGTTGGAAAAGAGATCCCTTGACTGCCCGGCGCAGACCATATCCGCTCCAGTTGTTTCCGCTGCTGTATAAAGACCTTCTATAAACCCTTGACCAATCCAGTCATCCCCATCAACATAGGAAATGTACTTTCCAGTGGACTGCCTAAGTCCGGCTTTTCTTGCCGATACAAGTCCACCGTTCGGTTTATGAATAACCTTAATCCGGCTGTCTTTAGAAGCGTACAAATCACATATTTCTGAACACCTGTCTTTACTTCCATCATCCACCAGTAGAATCTCAAGATTCTTATATGTCTGCTTCAGAATGCTTTCGATACAGATGCCTATATACTGATCAATCATATAAATCGGCACTATTATGCTGACAAGCGGCTTTCCCATGTCGGTCTCCTTTTTCCAAAATTATCTCTGATTTACCTCTTCCGGTGTTTTCTCATTACAATATTCTATAAAACTTTCCATTGTTGCAGCAGTTTCGGAGCTGATTCCCTCGTGCTTGAAAACCTTTCCAACTGTATCACATACAATTTTCACATCACCAAGAAGGGTGATTGTTGATGCATACTGAACATCCATACTAAACTTATCGTCCCAGTTGACCAGATTTCTTCCATGCACCTGTGCATAGCCTGTAAGTCCAGGACGCACATCATGGCGTCTATGTTGCTCTGCTGTGTAAAATGGCAAGTATTTAACCAATAACGGTCTCGGTCCCACCACACTCATATCTCCCTTAATGATATTTAGGAGCTCTGGCAACTCATCTAAACTCGTACTCCTAAGAACTCTGCCAAACTTTGTAAGTCTTACATCATCTGGCAACAGCTCCCTGTTTTCATCTCTCTCATCCGTCATGGTGCGGAACTTGTAGAGCTTGAAAACTTTCTCATCTCTCCCTGGACGCTCCTGACAAAATAATACAGGACTTCCCAACTTCACTCTTACAAGTATTGCTGTAACCAACAGGATCGGGCTGAAAACGATCAGCGCCCCGGTCGCAAGGAAGGCATCCAGCGGTCTTTTTATGTATTTTTCATATGGTCCATATGGCTTGTGACGACTTTCTCTGTGGCTCGCCACATCCGCTACCCCGGCAATTACAGCCACCACCACCGCTACAATCACAATCCCAAGGATAACCCAAAGTATTATCATCTATTCTATTTTATCTCCATTCAGTGCGCGTTATTCACAGTAAGAGATCATTCAAAGCATCTCTTAATAATCTCAATCACTGTACCTTGCTCTTTCTCCGTCATCTTGTTATCGCTTGGTAGACACAAGCCTCTATCAAAGATATCAGCACCTACATCTATACATCCACCTTTTATATAGGCATTAGTGTGACAACGAAGAGTTCCATCTCTTCCAATTACTTCATGCATCCTATACATTGGTTGCATATGCATTGGCTTCCATATTGGTCTTCCTTCTGCATTGAAATAAGAAAGAGCTTCCAATATTTCTGTAGGACATGATTTATTAAGCTCTGAAATATATAAAGCCTTATTATCATCTCTTACTTGCTTACACATATAGTCCTTATCAATAATTAAAGCAGACAACCAATAATTTGGATTTGTTCCTTCTGTTATAGGATTCATCTTAATAGGCAAATCCTTAAGGCCCTCTTTATATCTTTCATAGATTATCTTCTTTTGAGCTATATGCTCCTCAAGATATTTGTATTGCCCTCTAATAACACTAGCTATTACATTAGACATTCTATAGTTATAGCCAACCTCTTCATGTTGATACCAAGGTGCATTTTCACGAGCTTGTGTTGACCACTTTCTTACCTTATTGGCATTATCTAAACTATTTGTAAGTAAACAACCACCAGAACTACCAGTAATTATCTTATTACCATTGTAGCTAATTGCACTATAGTCACCAAAAGAACCACATTGCTTACCATTAAGTGTTGCGCCCAACGCTTCAGCTGCATCTTCTATTAATAAAGCATCGTGTCTTTCACAAATTCTTTTGATTTCATCAATGCGACCTGGAAAGCCATATAACTCAGCACATACAACAAGCTTTACATCTGGATACAATTCAAATGCTTTCTCAAGTGCAATTGGATCCATATTCCAGCTACTTTCCTCTGTATCGATAAATACAGGAATACCACCTTCATATACAACAGGATTAAGTGTTGCATCAAAAGTCATATCTGAACAAAACACTCTTTTGCCCTCTAATGCACCATGAGAAATCATTGGCCTTCCATATAGTCTCTCCCCTGCTAACTTACAACATAAATGTAATGCAGCAGTACAAGAACTTAAACCAACAGCATATTTCATTCCTGACTTATTAGCCGCAATCTTTTCTACCTCATTGATATTTTCACCAACAGTAGACATCCAATTACTCTTATATGCCTCAGTTATATATTCTAGTTCCTCACCATGCATAGTTGGTGAAGCTAGCCAAACCTTTTTATCAAACTTTTCAATTCCACGAAAACGCTCGTCCATTATAAAGCTCTCCCTTAAGCAGCAACAAAGCCACTATTAACATCCTCAGGATTCTTATAAGTAGGAACAACCTCTCTTAAAGCACCCTTGGCACTATTATCATCACCTAACTTACATGCACTATCTAATACACTTAACTTATCATCTATATCTTTCTTAGATAAAGGTGTATCTCTTTCAATAAAAATCATCTCATTATCAGTCTTATCAAGCTCTTCTGTCTTTACTAGAAGCTCCTCATATAACTTTTCACCAGGCCTTAAACCTGTTTCAACAATATCTATACCTTGTACACCAGATAACTTAATCATATTCTCTGCTAAGTCATATATCTTAACAGGCTTACCCATATCTAAGACAAATAACTCACCATTATTAGCCATAGCACCTGATTGCAAGACTAATTGTGAAGCCTCAGGTATAGTCATAAAATACCTAATGATTCTTTTATCAGTAATAGTAACGGGACCTCCATTTTGTATTTGTTTCTTAAATAATGGAATAACAGAACCAGCACTACCTAATACATTGCCAAACCTTGTTGCACTGTATTTAGTGCCACCAAAAGTAGAATAAGCTTGCACAATCATCTCACACATTCTCTTGGTTGCCCCCATTACATTTGTAGGATTAACAGCCTTATCAGTAGAAACCATCATAAACCTCTCTACTTGATACTTCTCACATAAATCAACTAAGTTCTTAGTACCAAAGACATTATTATAAATAGCCTCTATTACATTATGCTCCATCAAAGGAACATGCTTATGAGCAGCTGCATTAATTACTATATCTGGCTTATATCTATCAAATACCTTATCTAAAGCATCAATATTAGTAATAGAACAAATCTCTATATTAATATTTAAACTATCACCATAGATAATCCTTAACTCTTGTTGTACATCATAAGCACCATTCTCATAAATATCTAATATAACAATTCTACTTGGCTTCATCTTCGCTAATTGTCTACAAAGCTCAGAACCAATAGAACCACCACCACCTGTAATTAGAACAGTCTTATTAGAATAATAAGCAACAGTCTTCTTATCAATTATTGACTTTTGCTTACGGAATAAAAGATCATCAGCATCAAACTCTCTTAAATGCCTCTTACTATTAGCACTATACACTGTAGGGAAATCATATACCTTAACCTTATAACCAGCATTTTTATACTTATCATATAAAGCCTTCCTCTGTTCCCCTTCTAAAGAACTAATCGCAATAACAACCTCTTGTACCTCATAAGCACTTAACTTGCTAAAAGTATAATCATCCTCGCTAAACACAGGAATACCCTCTATCTCTCTTCCTGCCTTATTCTTATTAATATCAATAAAAACCCTAGGAATATAATCAGCCTTCTCATTAGTCAACAACTCTTGTGCAAAACTAACACCAACTCTACCTGCACCAATTATCGC
>CAVKOQ010000035.1:0-20997 GCA_963657995.1 bacterium | reverse complement strand
GTAAATGTCCAGTCTTTGCGCTACTATGAAAAAATAGGGATTTTGATTCCTGCCTATATAAATCAAGAAAACGGATACCGCTACTATTCGCTGGATCAAATCATGATATTAGACACTATCATTTTATGTATCGATCTAGGTATTCCGCTAAAGGACCTTAAGAATTATGTAAACGAAGATGGAGAACTTGAATTTGAACATTTATTAAAGGACGGCAAAGAACTTGCAAAAGAAAAAGTCCGAAAAATAGAATCCAGTATTGATTCTATTGATCGGACTCTCAGGCATATCAATGCCCAGAAGAAATTTATGGGACGTGACGGATACTACTCCAGATATATTTTTGAGAGATATTATATCGCTATTCCATGCGATACTATCATAGATGCAACAACTTATGAAAAGAATCTAAGCAAACTTTTCTCCATCTCAAAGAAAAATAATCTGCATGTATCATCCCCTCACGGTATCATTTCTACATATTCAAATGGTCTTTTCGTCGGTTCGAATATGTTTTTGGAAGTTATGCCAAGCGATTCTTCCATCGTACATAAGATGGATGCCGGAAATTATCTGTGTTTTCAGGAAATTCGTGAAAAACACTCGGACCCGCTTGTGATATTTCCACCAAAGCTTTTGAATGAAGGGACAAAGAAAATCATTCTTTCCAGCATGTCACCTGACACATACAAATATGACAACGTTATACTAGAGTTTCAAATCATGACATGACCTAATCAGTGCTTTTCACTCATACGCCAGATTAATTTAAGGATTTCAGACAGTATGATTACACTAAATGCAACTGCAAAAATCTTTCCCCAGGTTACGAGTGCTAACGGAATCGTTCCGAAAAAGGCACCGCCAAACTGAGTTATGCAGATCTGCAAAAGGAAGGTACATCCTACAATTCCAAGCATCAGCTTGTTTTTAAGCAAATGAGGGAAAATACTTTCGCTGTGCAGCTCGCGACAGTTAAATGCATTGAATAACTGGAATAGAACAAACATGGTAAAGAGTACTGTCCCCTCCTGATTCTCCGGTACTTTTAGGAAATTGAATACATACTGCAAGAGGAATACTATGGAAATATATATTCCGGTTAAACCTATACGTATCATCATGATTTTTGAGATAATGCTGTCCCCGCGTCTTGTTGGCTCACGTTTCATAAGGTCGTCATAGTTTGGCTCAAGGCCGAGGGTAAGTGCTGGCGGACCATCCATGATGATATTGACCCATAAAAGTTCCAGTGCCGTAAACGGTGCCTTAAGTCCCAGAAGAATTGACACGAATACCACCACAACCGATGCCAGGTTTACGGTAAGCTGGAAACTGATAAATCTCTTGAAATTTTCATAGATATTTCGTCCCCATTCAACTGCCTTTACAATTGTTGCGAAGGAATCATCCAGAAGAACTATATCGCTGGCTTCTTTTGAAACTTCCGTTCCGGAAATACCCATAGCTATACCTACATCGGCATTTTTGAGTGCCGGTGCATCGTTGATTCCATCTCCGGTAACTGCTACAACATTGCCTGCCGCCTTCAAAAGTTTCACAACTCTCATCTTTATAGAAGGTGTACTGCGGGCAATGACACAGATCTCCGGCAGTTTTTTGCTCAGTTCTTCATCGCTCATATCAGCGATTTCTCTGGCTTCTACCGCCATTTTACCCTGATCAAGAAGATGCAGTTCATCAGCAATAGCTTTTGCAGTCACTATGTTGTCGCCTGTCAGAATTTTCAGTGCAACGCCTGCACGTTTACATGATTTAACAGCCTCATATACATCGCTTCTGAGTGGGTCTGAGATCGCCACAAAACCATCAAATACCATATGGCTTTCCAATTCCTTATGACAGACCTCGTCTTCGAAATCCTCCATACTCTGAAGCTCTTTATGTGCAAAAGCAATAACTCGCATTGCTTTTTCCTGCACATGCATCATACAGACTTCGATCTTATCCTTTTCTTCATCCTTAAAATCGCACATTTCAAATATGCACTCCGGGCTTCCTTTTACATAGGAAATGATTGAACCGTCAACTTTAGAGATCGTCGTCATATGTTTAAGGTCTGAAGAAAACGGAAATGCCTTAAGAGTTTCATGGTCATCACGCTCATCCTGGTATGATTTTCCACTCTCTTTAAAGGCATTTGAGCCTCTGTAAAAATTAAGCATCGCACATTCGCTTGGATTTCCTATAAAACTGCCATCTGCACTCACATCAGCCGTTGTATTCAAGCAAATATTGTGCACAAGCCACTGTGAAGTTAGCTCCTCAACATTATCATGCCACTTCGTATCATAGAAGCCACCGACTGTCATTCTGTTTTCCGTCAGCGTACCTGTCTTATCTGAACAGATGACGTTTATGCATCCGATTGTCTCAGATGCAATCATCTTCTTAACCAGTGCATTTTGTTTGGAAAGTTTGATGATATTAATGGAAAGCGATACGGCCACAATCGTTGGAAGTCCCTCAGGAACAGCCGCAACTATCAGGACAATACTGGTTACAAACGCCTCCATGACATTCGTGATACTTAAACTTCCCTGCAAGTAAAATGAAATAATCTCTGATACAAATACAACCGCTGCTGCAATTATGCCTAAAACAGTGATAGTTTTTCCAAGTTTTGCGAGTTTTTCCTGAAGAGGCGTACTGCCCTTATCAGCTCCGCCAATCTCCCTTGCAATCGTACCAAATTCCGTAGAATCACCCACGGCTGTCACCAGCATCTTCCCATGTCCGCCGGTAATATATGTACCGCTGTAAACCATATTGGCACGTTCCGCGAGAGGCAGTTTCTCATCTGAAATCTCAAAATCAGCATTTTTCTTTGCCGGCACACTCTCACCAGTCAGCATCGACTCATCTGCCGTAAGTTCATTGCTCTCTAAGAGACGTCCGTCTGCAGGAACCTTATCACCTGTTGATAAGAGGATCACATCGCCGGATACTATTTTCTCCTGTGAAACCTCTATAAGCTTTCCGTTTCTTATTACACGGACAACAACATTGTCACTGATCTTCGAAAGTGCCTCAAACGCCTTCGCACTCTTTCCTTCCATAACAACGCTGATGACTACTGAAAGTGCGATAGCCACGAAAATACCGACACATTCAAGGAAATCTGCCTCTCCTCCGGTCATCCCCCGGAAAATATTAACTGCCAGTGCTATGATTCCGGCTCCGATAAGCATGAGAAGCATCGGCTCTGTAGTCGCATCCCAGATTCTTTTAAGAAGCGACTCCGGCTTCTGACGAGTCAGTACATTAGTTCCATAGGTCTTACCGTTTTTTAAGACATCCTCATCAGCAAGACCATTCTTAGCATCGCTATTAAAATATGCTAAGAGTTTTTCTTTGGTTTCCATAAAATCAATCATAGAAGCCCCTCCTGTGTAAAATGAAGTAGAATGTGCCTTGGCGGTTTTTATAAGAAACAAAAAACCGCGTAAGGTATTTCCTCACGCGGATCAAAAAAAGAGACCATGCATGGGAAATCCTTTTCCATACATGAGTCTCGTTCATTAAGACAAGCCAGACCTGTCGGTCAGTCTGTTGACTTGCCACACAATTCGACTAAATATCTTTATTGTGCAAACTACTCCCTCAATATAGGCATTTTCAATTGTAGAGAAATTTTATCATCGAGGGAGCAGGTTGTCAAGATGTTTATATTAATTATAGTCAGTTTTCCGAGCAACTTTATTTTGAAAAATATTTTTCCTTGATAATCTCCACCGGCATATCCTGGCCAGTCCAAAGCTTGAAGGATGCTGCTCCTTGGTATAAGAGCATGTACATACCATTTCCGGTCTTGCATCCTGCCTCTTTCGCCTCGCGAAGCAGACGAGTCTCCTGCGGATTGTAGATAACATCAAACACGAAAAGATCCTTATGGAACATGGTCTTATCTGTAATTATAGTATTATCTGTATTCGGTGCCATACCTACAGAAGTACCATTTACCAGAATAGCACTATCCGCGATTGACTTACGAAGGATCTCAGGATCTGAATAATCATGAAGAGTAACCTTGCACTCAGTGCGCTCGTTTAACTTCTTTACAATCTCCTCAGCTCTTGGATAAAAGACGTCTTTTACGTTGAATACATTAATCTCAGCCACTCCATCCAAAGCCGCCTGAACAAGGATTGCTGTTGCTGCACCACCGGCACCTAAAAGAGTCATCTTCTTTCCTATGATATCAACGCCGTACTCTGCAACCGCACTCATAAATCCCACACCATCTGTGGTATATGCGGTCAGCACACCGTTGTCATTGACAATCGTATTAGCTGCACCAGAGATCTCTGAAGCCGGTGAAACCTTATCTGCCAGCTTGCACATAATATTCTTTCCTGGCATGGTGATATTCCAGCCGCGTGCCCCCATAGTACGCAGACCCTCTACCGCCTGTGACATCTTATCTTCCGGCACATCAAATGCAAGATAGGAATAATCAAGTCCCAACTGATTGCAAGCCTCATTGTGCATCTCTGGTGAAACACTGTGTGCTACCGGGCTTCCAAGTAAGCAAAGTAACCCCGTATGTCCTGTGATATGATTTGACATGTTATATCCCCCTTTATTATTTAAAGTTTTTTACATTTGCAATGATCTCCTCGCAGATCTCATATGCTGATTTTCCATCTGTTGAAATAACAATATCTGCAGCTGCCTCATAGGCCGGTCTGCGCTTTGCCATCAGTTCAGCGATATACTCAACAGTCTTGTTGTTCTCAAGCAGCGGGCGGTCATGGTTTTCCTTAACTCTTTCAAGGATAGTCTCCGGCTTAGCTGTCAGAAGTATAACCTTGCCGCTCTTCTTCATCTCCTGAACATTGACCTCACGCATAGCCACTCCGCCGCCACAGGATACAATTTTATTCTTCTGGCTACCGACTTCCCTCAAAAGGGTTGTCTCTTCATTGCGGAAATACTCCTCACCATGGAAATCGAAGATCTCAGAAATGCTCATATTATTTTTCTTTGCGATCATCTCGTCCATCTCAAGTACATCCATCGCAAAAGTTCGCTGCAGAGCACCTGAAACTGTACTCTTGCCAACTCCCATAAAACCAATCAGGAAGATATTAAATCCAAACAATTCATGTGACTGAATTCTCTTGCTGCGGTAAAGCACGCTTTCATAAACGTCCATGATTGATTTCTTATATTCATAATCATCCAGCTTTTCGAGCATGTGTTTTTTCTTTCGTTCTTCCTCGTCCGGCTGATAGATCTGTAACCCGTTTTTCTGTTTATAATTAGTAATTTCCTGGATAATCTGACATCGCATTCTAAGTGCATCTATCAGAATCTCGTCACACATATCCAGATCGTTTCGCAATTTCTTCAACTCATCCATCTTTTCATCCCTCTTTGTTTGCGTATGATTGTTAAATACGTTTGCTTTCATGAATTTTTATCATATTAAGAAAATTTCTCAATACGACAAAAGAGGCACTTTTGCACTTTACATTGCAAATGTGCCTCTTTATTATACCTGAATCCCCCTGCTTACGCAAGTGCAAAAGAGGAATAGCTGATATAACTGAATGAGATGGTTATTTTTTTCAAGATTGAGTTCAAGACTCGCTCGCAAATCCCACGCGACTGAATTAAATTCCCAGTTTTTCTTTCATGTAATCAACCGGTGTTGATTTGCCTGTATACAGCTCAATAGCAATCAGTGCCTGGAACAGCATCATGCTCATACCATTGTATACACGTGTGCATCCAGCTTCTTTAGCCTGTTTCATCATAACAGTCTCACGTGGTGCATATACTGTATCAGTTACGATAAGGTCTTTACGGAAATAGGACGGATCAGGAATATTGGTCAGATCCTCAAGTGGGTGCATACCTACACCTGTTGCATCACAGAAAATGTCAGCTTCCTGCATTTTCTCTTTAAGGAGAGCCAGGTCAGCCAGATCATGCATCTTGGCCTTGCAATTAGAGTTCTTGTTGATAATATCAACAATCTCTTCGCCGCGTGCATAGAATTTATCTTTAATGTTGAATATATGCATCTCTGCAATGCCATCCAGTGCACCACGTACAGCGATAGCTGTTGCAGCACCACCGGTACCGATAAGAACCATCTTCATTCCCTTGAAATCGATGCCTTCTTCTTTGATTCCCTGCCAGTAACCCATACCGTCAGTGTTGTATCCTTTGAGGTATCCTGTTACGTTGCCGTCCTTGTCACGGGTATTAACTACGGTGTTAATAGCTCCGCAAAGCTTAGCAGCCTCATCTACCTCATCAAGGTATTTGTGAACTACTGTCTTGTTCGGCATGGAGATGTTGGATCCCAACATTTTCAGTGCACGAATACTCTCAACAGCTGCTTCCAGGGTATCGTTGTCAACCTCAAATGCAAGCTGGATAACATCATCACCGTTCTTGTCATATGCAAGGTTGTGTGTAGTCGGAGACTGTGTGTGACGGATCGGGTAAGCCATTAATCCTACTAATTCGGTATGTCCTGTTACGTTTGGCATAGTTTTTTCCTCTTTTCTTTATAATAATTTAGTTTGTAACTATTCATTACGCTAACGGCTGAAGATCTATAAATCCTCTTGCTTCAAGTACATTTAAGATAGCACGGCCTTCCATGGTTCCTTCCATGATTCGTCTTGCACGAACGGAATCACCGATCGGATAAACAAATGTATCTGTATCTTCAAATGCCTCTTCAAGCTGTGCAAGAATCGGATTGTTTGCACGCATTCCAAGGCAGTTAAATCCAAGGTCAAAATCAAGATCCTCGATAGTTCCGTCAGGAAGCTTAACTGTAAATGCGTTTTCCTTAACTTCCTGAAGTGCAGTATTTACATATTCCTTTACTCCGTAAGTATCATGGGTTTCACGCATGGAACATTTAGTAATCGGGTCAGCAAGCATACCAATCTGCGGAAGCATATCTACGATTGTACATTTTGCGCCACGTGGTGCAAAATATTCAACAACATCCAGACCAACAGAGCCACCGCCCACTACTACAACTTTCTTATCTTTGCAGAAATCATCCGGGTACTCTCCAGCCTTTACTTTCTGAATCATCTCAAAGATAGTGTCAACATTGCCTGCTTCGATATTTTCTTTAAGTCCCTTGATCGGCGGAACAAGCGGAACTGAACCTGTAGCATTAACCACGATATCCGGCTTGAACTGTTTGATCTTATCAATGGTAGCTTCACAGTTAAGGAATACGTACAGGTTATTAAGTCTCTTTGCACGTGCCTCTAAGTATTTCGGAAAGTCCTTCATACGATTTTTGCTTGGAAGATCTGAGATAAATGTAGAAAGACCGCCTAATTTATCGCCCTTTTCAAGCACGAATACGTTACATCCAACCTCAGCTGCTGTACATGCTGCCTCAAGACCTGCAGTACCGCCACCAACTACAACTACATTGCAGTTTTTGTTAACTTTCAGTTTCTTATAGACATCTCCCTCAGGAACTGCCGGGTTAACTGTACAACGGATAGGACGGTTAACTCCAATTCTGTTTCCTGCACAGCCTACATTACATGAAATACATTTACGAAGAATCTCTTCTTCACCGTTCTGTACCTTATTTACCCAGTTTGGCTCTGCGATAAGACCACGTCCCATTCCGACGATATCTACATCTCCGCTCTCAAGTACTTTCTCAACAACTTCCGGATCACGATAGTTTCCTGCATTGATAACCGGTTTGCCAAATTTCTCTTTTACTGCTCTGGACATATAAGAACGCCAGCCATCCGGCAGGAAGTTGGAATCAATCTGATACTGCAGGGATGGATTAAGGCCACATGATACATCATAGATATCTACATACTCATCCAGATACTCAAGGTATTCAAGTGTATCTTCAAGTGTATTTCCGCCCGGTACGCGTTCTTCTGCAGAAATACGAACTATAATCGGGAACCAAGGACCTACATTTTTGCGTACCTCTTCAAGGACCATCCTCGGAAAACGAAGACGATTCTCTACTGAGCCACCAAACTCATCTGTTCTTTTGTTGTAATATGGGGAAATAAACTGACTCATCAGATATGAGTGACCGCAATGAATCTCAATCGCATCAAATCCGATCGCCTGCACACGTTTAGCAGCCTCGCCATATTTCTTAACGGTTGTCAGAATCTCTTCCTTTGTCATAGGTCTCGGAATCTCTCCTCCTGCCTTTGTAGGAACATCTGAAGATGAAACAGTCTCCATACCGGTTCTTGCCGAAGAAGCAGAAGCACCTGCATGGTTTACCTGAATCGCTACCGTAGCTCCGCTCTTGTGAAGATTCTCAACCAGCTGATAGTAACGAGGCATAAAACTGTCATGATCAATACGAATCTGGCTAGTACCGTTAGAACCAACCGGATACTCGATATTAGCATTCTCAAGAATAATCAGGCCGGTTCCTCCCTTTGCACGAAGGGAATAGTAATTCATATGACGATTGCTCATCTCACCGCTTGTCTCACCATAGTTGGTGCCCATCGGTGTCATGGCAATACGATTTCTGATCGTCATGCGTTTGATTGTGATCGGTTCAAAGATTTTCGGGTATTTGCTCTTCATGATGAAATATCTCCTTCTTCATTCTCATGAGAGGCATCCCTGTGTTTGTGACATAATTATCATAAACGATTTGCTTAAAAATTAACAATATCTTTCAAGTAGATTTTCAATACGTTTTTGCTATCAGTCTCACGCTCTGCCTGAAGACCATCCAGACGAGCCTGATGTTTCATATAATTAATGAAGCGTTCCACTGCAGGGAGTCTGTAACGATCTTTCATCCAGAACATAAAAATCTGATGATAAATGTCAAAATTTTCAACTGGATGAACATCGACCCCTGTCGTGAGGTCAAGAATATCCGTTCTCGGCATCAGTGCAATCCCGAAATTCTCTCGCACAAGTGAAACTATAGAATATTCATCCGGACACTCGACAATAATATCCGGCTTTATGTTGTATTTCGCATAAAGTGCGTTTGTGCGGGTTCCCATCCAGGAATCTCTGTCATATCCTATAATGGGATAACGGTTTAACTCTGTAAGTGGAATACCTTCACGCTCTGCCAGCGGATGATCCTTTGGTGTGATAATGACAAGTTTCTGGTTCACTACCGGATAAAATTCCATATCATCCTTTTCCAGACATCCGCCAAAACCCACATCCAGTTCACCTGATTTTACCTTCTTCGCAATCGCCGGTGTATGGTTCTGGCAAAAATTAAAAATCACCTTCTGGTTTTCCGGCTGTTTAAGAAAAAGCTTAACTCTGTGCGGAATATAGTGACCGGCCAGCGGGAAAACATAACCTATATCGATTCTTCCGCCATCCATAGAAAGTTCTTTCATCTTTCCCACGGCAACATTGCAGTCTAAAAGGATTCTGTCGACATATTCTAAGAACATCCGTCCAGCTTTGGTAAGTGTCACACCACGACCCTCTTTCTCAAAAAGCGACACGCCAAGTTCCGTCTCCAGAGAAGCTATCGCCCTGCTAAGAGATGGCTGAGATATATATAATTCTTCAGCCGCCTGGTGGTAATTCTCCAGATTAGCAACCTTTTGGAAATATATGATCTGATTAAGCGTCATCCTAAGCATCCTCCATCCCGCATATTACATCTTTCATCTACCTATCAATATTTTTCATGAATATGAATATATTTTCAATTTTTTTCATGAATCTTTTGTGCTGTTTTTAGTGCAAAGACCTCATCTAAACTCTACCTAAAATAAATTATATATATACTTATAACATATTAATGCCTAAAATGCATTGTTTTTTCGCTATAAAAGTATTAGACTTTATTTATATCAGTTGATAGAATATTGTTATACAACATGTTATTTTTTTAACGCTTACAGGCGTAACTATTATCATCGGCATCTCCTCTTGTGTTTGTGACAGAACATCATCCATCATCCACTGATTTTTCGTTTGACGAAAAACTTCTATAAGTAACGGATGCTTGATTAAAGGAGAAGACAATGAACAAAAAATATCTGCCAAGTGCACTTATCATGTACTTGAACTACTTTATCCACGGTGTCGGCTGTTCGATTCTCGGACAGGCAGTCATCAAGGATGCACTCGCAGCAGCATGGGGTGTGGAAGCTATGGCGATTACAGCCATTTCAGCAGCATTAGGTTTGGGACGTCTTATCGCCCTTCCATTTGCCGGACCTCTTTCCGATAAACTCGGAAGACGCATATCAACAGCTATCGGTAGTGCTTCATATGCGATTTACCTGATTGGTCTTGCTTTCGCTTTCAATGCCGGACCAAACGGTGGTTACCAGATTGCATACGTTTGTGCAATCATAGGCGGTATCTCAAACTCATTCCTTGATACCGGTATTTATCCGGCTGTTGCCGAGATTATCAGCAGTGCTCCTGGCGTTGCAACCATGGGTATCAAGTTTTTCATCGCAATTGCACAGATGCTTCTGCCATTCGTTCTTGGTGTTGCAGTGACAACTACAGCTGCCGGAATGACATCCTACAACCCGTTATTTATCGGCTGCGGTATTATCTATGCAGTTCTGTTTGTACTTATTTTCCTGTTCCCGCTTCCTGATTCAGAGCAGAAGTCAGAAGGCAAATCAGAGGGACTCATCGCCAGCTTAAAGCATACCAATTTCTCCCTTGAGTCCATTGCCATGATCGTAATCGGATTCACATGTACAGGTACATTCCAGTTATGGTTAAACTGTGCACAGAACTTTGCTAAGGAGAATGCTGGTTGGGCTAATCCGTCCATCATGCAGACCTACTATTCAGCCGGTACACTTATGGCACTTGTTGTCACCTCATTACTTACACGAAAAATCAAGGATGTGCGTTTTATCCTCTTCTATCCGGTTATCTGCCTTGCTACTCTTATCGCAGTATTGATCGGACACAGCCAAACACTTATGATTGCCGGAGCTTTTATTATCGGCTGGGCAGGTGCCGGCGGACTGTTACAGATTGTAACTTCAGTTTGCAACATGCTTTTCCCGAAGATCAAGGGAACTGTGACAGCACTGGTTATGATTGCATCATCCTTATGTAACTATACAATTTTAACTGCAGCTTCCAAAATGGCTCCAGCTAATGTTATGATTATGAATATCGTGCTTACAGGCATCGGTGTTCTTCTGGGTCTCTTTGTAAATGCACGTTACACAAAAATGATAGAAAGGGTTTAAAGAATATGAATACAGTTAAAGTTAGAAACATCGAAATCGGTGCAGGTGCACCTAAAATCATCGTACCTATCGTAGGCGTTACAAAACAGGAGATCATCGACGAGGCAAAGACCTTTGACTCCATCCCGGTTGACGTGGTAGAATGGCGTATGGACTGGTTCGAGGATGTATTTGATTTTGCAAAAGTTGAGGAAGTATTAAAAGGACTTCGCGAGGTTCTTGGTGAGACTCCTCTTCTTATGACTTTCCGTACTTCCAAAGAAGGCGGTGAAAAATCCATCGATCCGGAAGATTATGCAAAGCTCAACATCAAAGCAGCTCAGACCGGTTATGTTGATTTCGTAGACGTTGAAATCTTTACCGGTGACGCTATTGTAACCAAGATTATCGACGGTGTTCATGCAGCCGGAGTTAAAGTAGTTGCTTCTAACCATGACTTCCACAAGACACCTGAGAAGGCAGATATCATCTACCGTCTGCGCAAGATGCAGGATATGAATGCTGATATTCCGAAGATTGCTGTTATGCCACAGAACAAGAAAGATGTATTAACTCTTCTTGCTGCAACTGAGGAAATGACTTCCCTTTATGCAGATCGCCCAATCATCACCATGTCAATGGCAGGTACAGGCGTTATCAGCCGTCTCTGCGGTGAAGTATTTGGCTCTTCCATGACATTCGGTGCTGCTAAGAAGGCATCCGCACCTGGTCAGATGGCAGTAAAGGATCTTGAGACAGTTTTAGGACTGCTTCACAATGCAATGTAATTTCTGGTCACACCAGTTATTATCTATATTTTAACCACCTATTTTCCTGCAAATAGTCTTTTAATTCTTTATACAATGGCTATTTGCAGGACATCTAAGGCCTGCTGAAAATGCAGGTCTATTGTCGTATTATGAGGGGATTACTTTATGAAAAAAACACTTCACTGGCTGGATGAAAACCTTGAAGAATTTCTTCTGGTAATCATGCTGGCAGCTATGACATTCATTATGGGATTTCAGGTATTGTCCCGCTATGCGTTTGGACAGTCTCTTTCCTGGTCAGAAGAAATTACCAGATATCTCTTTATCTGGTGCGGTTTCTTAAGCGTCAGTTACTGCAGCAAAAAATGTCTTTCCATCAAAATCGAACAATTTGTTGCTGCCTTCCCACGCAGAGGAAAGGCACTTTTCAAGGTTGTCAATCATACCATTGAATTGATCTTTTTCTTATATATGATTCCTTTTTCATATTCTTATATGATGTCGGCAGTCGAGAGCGGACAGCTCTCACCTGCATGCGGTATTCCGATGTATTATATTCAGGCTGCTCCTTTTGTATCATTTATCCTGGTAACATTCAGAATTCTGCAAAGATGGATCATAGAGTTCAGGGTTGCACGCGGTGAGCATGTATATGACCCGGCACATCCTGAAAACAATACTCCTGAATCCTTTATTGAAGCCAATTCTGATATACCGGAGACCACATCAGACGAAGGTAAATCGATTGCAAAAGCAACTACAGCAACCGGAAAGGAGAAAAACTGATGCCTGCTGCTCTCTTATTTCTTATATTTGTCGTACTGCTTATTATTGCGATTCCTGTATCGATCACTCTCGGTATCGCCTCAGTTCTTCCGTCTGTATGTGATCCGTCGTTCACTGTCGGTGCAAAATACCTGATTCGTGCCATGTTTGGTGGTCTGGATTCATTTCCGCTTCTTGCTGTACCGATGTTTGTCTTATCAGGAATAATCATGGCAAAGGGCGGTATTTCAAAGAAATTATTTGATGTCTTTGCCTTCTTTTTGGGCAATTTCACAGCAGGTATGCCATGTGCTGTTATCGTTACCTGCCTTTTTTACGGTGCAATATCAGGTTCTGCTCCTGCAACGGTTGCCGCAGTAGGAAGTATGACTATTCCGATTTTAAGCTCTCTAGGCTATGATCTTACTTTCTCTACAGCGATTGTGGCTGTAGCAGGCGGATTAGGTGTTATCATACCGCCAAGCATACCTTTCATCATGTACGGTATGGCTTCAGGTGCCTCCGTCAGCAACCTTTTCCTGGCCGGAGTTATTCCGGGGCTTATGATTGGATTTCTTTTGATGATTTATGCAATCTATTACTGTTTACGTTTTGGTGAAGATAAAGAGAAGATCCACAATGAAATTCATAAATTGCATGAGAAAGGTCTGCTGACTGTCCTTCGCGAAAGCTTTTTCGCACTTTTAAGTCCGATTATCATCCTCGGCTGTATCTATACAGGTATAGCTTCTCCCACTGAAGCTGCTGTTATTTCTGTTTTCTATGCCTTGTTTGTCAGCCTGTTTCTATATAAAACCATGAAATTTAAGGATATTCCACCGATTTTTGTGGAGGCAATCAGAACATTTACCCCGATACTGTTTATTCTGGCAGCTTCTACTGCATTTTCAAGAGTACTGACTCTTATGCAGGTACCGCAGACTGTCAGTGCATTCATCCTTGAACATTTTAACAGTCCGGTATCAATTCTGCTTGTAATCAACATTTTCCTGCTTATTGTAGGAATGGTTATGGACACAACCCCAGCTATTTTGATTCTGACACCGATTCTCCTCCCGATCGTAACTGCCATTGGTATGGATCCGGTTCAATTCGGTGTTATCATGGTTGTCAACCTGGCAATCGGCTTTGTAACTCCACCTATCGGAGTCAACTTATTTGTTGCCAGCTCACTGACAGATGTTCCCGTCATGTCAATTGCAAAAAAAGCAATCCCGATGATAGGGCTTTTCCTGATAGCTCTTCTTATGATTACATTTATACCGGTTTTATCTCTGGGACTCTTATAATGAGAAAGGATGTCTTGCCATGAATTTTATTTTGGAATTTATTTCCCGTCGGAATATCATTCGGCCGGCTGTCACGATTATTTCTTCTTCGATGCTCTTACTTGGCAGTGCACTTTCATTAACAGGCTGTACCTCCACTGAACAAACAGAGCAACGCTACTCCTGGCCGCTTGCCACAGCAAGTCCAGAGGATACAGTAACACAGCTTTTTGCCGAAAAATTTGCCGAAAGAGTAAGTGATTTAAGCAATGGCTCAATGCGCATTCAGGTATATGCCAATTCTACTCTTGGCGGTGACCGTGACCTTCTTGAGACTTGTGCTGACGGTGATATTCCTTTTGTTGTACAAAATACTGCACCTCAGGTTTCATTTATGAAAGATCTTGCTGTATTTGACCTTCCATGTGTCTTTGATTCACTTACAGACTGCAGAAACAAACTGGATGATCCGGAATTTTACGGTCTTATCAGTCAGGTATATACCGATGGTGGCTATCATCTGCTCGGCATGGCCGATCAGGGTTTTCGCGTCATGAGTACAAATAAGCCTGTATACTCTCTTGAAGATTTCAAGGGTCAAAAAATCAGGACAATGGAAAACAGCTATCATCTCGCATTCTGGAAGTCAATCGGTGCCAATCCTACTCCTATGACATTCAGCGAGGTATACATAGGCCTTCAGCAGCATACAATCGATGCCCAGGAAAACCCATATGAGGTTATTGTTTCAAACCGTCTCTACGAACAGCAGGACTACCTTGTAGAAACCAATCATCTTCCTCATCTGATTTCACTGATTGTCAACGATGATTTCTTTCAAAATCTGTCCGATGAGGAGCAAAAAATCATGACTCAGGCAGCAAAGGAGGCAACCGAATATGCCAGAGAGCAGTCAGATGCACGAATTGCCGACCGTCTTGAAACTATAGAGGCAAGCGGAACACAGGTTTTAACATTATCTGATGAAACAAAAGAGGACATCAGAAAAGCTGCCAGTACCGTATACGATAGTATAAAGGAAGCTATTTCACCGACTATCTATGACGCATATATGGCACATTAATTGTTCTGCTACTAACACAAAAAGCGGGTATACTGATCGCGTTACAGGATCGGTATACCCGTTTTTTTAGTTCATTTATTAACTGATTCATTTATTCACTGGTTCATTTGCTTACTGGTTCTTTTACCTACTCAAAATATATCTCTCTAAATCCGCCTCCAGGTTTCAGCATACATACACTTTTAAATCCACATGCCTTTGCCAGCTCTTCTGCCTCTTTAAAGGCATATCCAATCGTCTGTACACTATGGCTATCTGAATTAATCAATATACGTCCACCGCAAGTGTGTAGCTCTTTAAGCAATATGGATGAAGGATATGGTGCACTTCTATAGCCACGGGACATGGCCCCTGTGTTGATTTCAAAAGGAATCCCCTGTTCTGCCAGTTTTCGCATCGATTCTATAGCCGGTTCCAGATATTCGTCCTTCGTCTCATCGAAATGCTTGTATCCCTCATTGAATTTTGTCAGAAGGTCAAAATGGCCAATAAAATCGCATTTTGTACGCTCATATATCTTAGACTCTGTTTCGTAATAATCCTTCGCAAAAGCGTACCAGTCGCCATTCCAGAGAGTTTCAACGGCTCTAACAAGCTTTTCTTCTGTATCGTCAACTGAGACGTACTCTCCATGCTTTATAAGTGCATGGGTTGAACCGATGGAATATTCAGCCTTCTGTATCGGTCCAAGACCATCCAGCTCGATCCCGATATAAATATTCATCTTTCCCCGGTATTGTTCACGAAGATTTTGAAGCTCCTCAGTGTAAAGACGGAGTTTTTCATCATTCATACCAAATCCGGGCTCAAACATGGAAAAATCTGCATGTCCAGAGACACCGAAATCAGTAAATCCCATTTTGTATGCCGCCTCAACCATCTCACGTGGTGTGTTTTTTCCATCACAAAATGTTGTATGGGTATGAAAATCCGCTAAAAGCATATGAACACTCCCTTCTTCTCTGTAAAAATACGGCTGTTAAGCAAAAACATCACTTTTGACTATTTACCTATACTATACCTTCAGATTCCGCTCTGCCATCTGCATACGTTTCTCAAATTGTTCGTAAAAATCTTTTTGAGCGTCATACGGAATCAGATAGAACATTTTCATGATCAGCATATTGCGTCTTTTCTCACGCTCAGCAATCGCGGCCATCCGATTATTTTTCTGAATTTCCTGTGCTTCTTTCGTCCCCGTACAGGTTTCCGATAAAAGCTTACGACTTAACTCATTTTCTGCTTTAATGATATCTTTCAAGAAATAATGCCACCTGTTTATATAGGACTCATATCTGCTTAAATCCGGGGTGTCGATCCATTTTTTAACCTTTACCTTCGTACGGCTTTCTTTTTGGCACTCATGAACCTGAAGAAAATATCTGAAACTGCCATCTTCATAGAAACGTCCTAGAGGAAATAACCGACAAATTCCGGGTCTATATGTATGAATGGTACAGCGTCCGTTATCATCCAAAAAGCCACAAGCTTCATCCGAACCTTTTTTAAGTGCCAGATTGGGTAAAATCTGTCCGTCTACTACGTTCCACTCTATCTTTTTATCATCCAGAAGATGTTCAAGCGTATCATTTCTGAGAGCTGTCAGACGATATACATCATATGGATCTAAGACAATCGAATTTCCCATTCCATGACAGCAGGATGAACATCCCCTGCAATCGTCACATCCTACTTTCACCATATCATCTCTGTTATAGAGCCTTCCGTCAGAAATCTCCTCCATAGTTACATTGCGTTCCATCTTTATAATTCTCCCTCTGCTTCGATTCTGTCAAGAATCTCCCACAGGCTTTCCAAATCTTCCATCTTTGTAGCCCAGCTTGTTGCAAAACGGACTACGGTGTGCTTATCATCATATTTCTCCCAAAAACTCACCGAAACTTCTTTTTCGATTTCTTTTAACCTGTTATTCTCTAAAATAATAAACTGCTGATTGGTTGGAGATTCAAGGAAAAACTCATAACCACGCTTTTTTAGGCCATCTTTTAAAATTGACGCCATCTCGACCGCATGACGTCCAAGTCGCTCATACAGACCATCAGTGAAAAGTGCATCAAATTGGATTCCTAAAAGACGTCCCTTAGCCAAAAGTGCCCCCTGTTGCTTTATTCTGGTAATAAAATGTGATGGAATATTCTTTTTATCCCCAAATACAACCGCTTCTCCGCAAAGTGCACCAAGCTTTGTTCCTCCGATATAAAATACATCACATAAGCGTGCAATATCAGGGAGACTAAGGTCATTTTCCTCTCCGGCCAGAGCATAACCAAGTCTTGCACCATCCATATATAGAGGGATCTTATACTCTCTGCAAATAGCTGAAATTTTTTCGAGTTCATCTTTCTTATATAAGGTTCCGTATTCTGTCGGATGACTGATATAAACCATTCCAGGAAATACCATATGATCGTGATTACCGTCTGCATAAAATTCCTGCAGATACTTATGTAGGTCTTTTGGATCAATCTTTCCATCTTTTTCCGGAATCGTAAGCACCTTGTGGCCAGTATATTCAATCGCACCGGCTTCATGTACACTCACATGGCCTGTCTTTGCGGCCACAACTCCCTCATAAGGCGAAAGCATACTGCTTATCACAACAGCATTTGTCTGTGTACCGCCAACCAGAAAATATACTCCGGCCTGTGGACATACGACTGCATTTCTTATCTTTTCTTTGGCACTCTCGCAGTATTGGTCCATGCCATATCCCGGCAGACTCTCCATATTTGTATTTATAAGTTTCTCAAGTATCTCTTCTGAAGCACCTTCTGCATAATCACATGCAAATGAAACCATCTATAATAAACCTCCCTATACTCCTATTTTTTTACAGATATCATTCAGACAACATCTGTCACAGTATGGCTTCGTACGTGCTGTGCAGATTTCCCGTCCATGATAAACAAGCCGATGGCAGAAGTCACTCCCTTCTTCAGGCGGAATCAGCTTCCAGAGTGCCATCTCCACACGTTTTGGGTCCTTGATTCCATCTACAAGACCAATGCGGTTAACCAGTCTGATGCAGTGAGTGTCCGTGACAATCGCAGGTTTTCCAAATACATCTCCCATGATAAGATTGGCACTTTTTCTTCCAACACCGGGCAGCTTAAGAAGTGCGTCGAAATCATCAGGTACTTTTCCTCCATAATCGTCCCTAAGCATCTTCATACAGGCACTGATGTCCCTCGCCTTGCTATGCCCCAAGCCACACGGTTTTACGATTTGTTCTATATCATCAACCGATGCGTTTGCCAATGCCTCAACATCCGGATATTTTTCAAAAAGACCTTTCACTACTACATTTACACGTGCATCTGTACACTGTGCCGCAAGACGCACACTGACAAGAAGCTTCCACGCCTGATTGTAATCCAGGGTACATTCGGCATCCGGATATTCCTTTTTAAGACGTTCAATTACCAAAAGAGCATTCTTTTCTTTTTCCGTTTTTTCTTTTGTCATTTCATTTTTTGCCATTTTTATCTATCCCGCAACTCAGTGTTTTTCCTGATTTTTTCTACTTCTGCGATTCTTTTGATTCTCCGCCTTTTCTTCCTTCTGTTTTACACGCACATATATGATTGACAGAATCTTATTATGAGGATTTCTGGCTGATCTGACTTCCACAGAATCAAATAACTCGATAAACTGCTTTAATTTCGTACATTTATAATTTCGAGGATCAAATCCAGGCACTCTCTTCGGAAGATTGTCTCCCAATTCTGATAAATCGACCCAGCCATCATCATCAGCATGGGTGTTGATGATGGAAATTACTTCTTTTTCCATTTCCTTCATATCAGGAATATTGCTCACTGCATTTAAATCGCAATCCTTATCTGATTCTTTCTTCGATGTATCAGCGTCATTTTCTCTTCTCGTCTGCAGCTGAGCCGAAGTCTGTGCTGATGTCTCATCATTTAACAAGATATCCAGGAATTTGAATGTTTCACATGCCGAGACAAATGCATTGGGCGTCTTTCGCTCTCCCATACCGATCACCGTCATGCCTGACTCACGCAAACGGAGCACAAGCTTTGTAAAATCGCTGTCTGAAGTAACTATACAAAATCCGTCGACATTCCCTGAATATAAAATATCCATTGCATCGATAATAAGAGCCGAATCTGAAGCATTTTTCCCCTGTGTATAATTATATTGAAAAACCGGAGTAATCGCATAATCTCTCAGATTTTTCATCCACGCACGCACACTCGGTGTCTGAAAATCGCCATAAAGGCGCTTATATGTAGCACTTCCGTAATTGCTAACCTCGTCAAGTATAAGTTTTATATATTTACCCGATACATTTTCCGCATCGATAAGCACGGCTATCTTTTTGTCTTCCATCTTAAGCTCCATTTCACGTCTAAAATAACTCATCGTTTTGTCTTTTATTATACCTATCAATCAGAATGGCTTCAAGTAAAAGATGTATCTTAGAATTGCATAAATTTATAAAGCTTTCGTTCATAATTCGTTCACAATTCATTAAAAAACCTTTTACACAATCAACACGTTTTCTTCACTATTTATTTCTATACTATAACCATAGCAACAAGCAATGCTTACAAATTTTTTTCATAATACTGAGCTGAGTTTTATACCAGCTCTCCTCCCTTTTTCAATACCAAAAGGCCTCTCACTGCTGGAGAGGTCTTTTGTTGTTATGATGACAAATCTGTTAGGCAGTGTTAAAATATGTGATAGCAAGGTCAAATGATCTTTTCCCGAAAGGACACAAAATATATGCCAGGTTTCACAACACACTACATCTTCGGTATGAAAGCCTACAATGATATGGCCTTTACGCCACTTAAGCACATTATAGCCAAATATCGGTGGCTATATCAGCTCGGACTTCAGGGTCCTGATATGTTTTTCTACAATATTCCCATTCTGAGACATCGCGATTACCGCAATGTCGGTTCATATATGCACGAGCATAAGGCCAATGCCTTCTTTGAGTGCTGTCTTAAGTATATAGGTTCTATCACATCACGTCAGCAGCAGGAGGAGGCACTGTCTTATCTTGCGGGATTTATGAACCATTACATAGCGGATTCCATATGTCATCCTTACATATACGCACGCATTGACTACCAGGTTGATAATCCAACATCGAAACATCACGGGATGCATGCACAGCTTGAAAATGACCTCGATGCAATACTACTTTGGAAATACAAGAAAAAAAAGCCATCTGAATTTAATCAGACCGCTACCATATGTTTAAATGGTCAGGAAATCCAATTTATATCACATTTTCTGGCTTCATGTATAAACGAAACATATTATCCGATCACGTACCGAAATAACTTTCAGGTATCACCGGCCATGGTGCACCGCTCTATCTGGGCTCTTCGATTTGGCTGCAGAACGCTCTCAGATAAAACGGGGAAAAAGAAGTTCGGTATCGCCCAGGTTGAATCAATTTTTATCAACCATCCTGTTGCATCTGCCAAAATGGTAACAGACTCCGTCACCGATTATAGAAAAAGCTGCAACTTAAGCCACGATATCTGGTTAAATCCATGGGATAAATCCCGTATATCATCCGCCTCATTTGTTGATCTGTTTCATGAAACACTTGACAAATGCCAAAGTGTGTACAACCTTTTAAATGAAGCCATCACAGATGATATCCCTCTCGATAAACAGGATTTATCACCACTTCTTACAGAACTTGGAAATAATTCATATCATAGTGGACTGCCTGAGGATTGATTTTTAGCCATGGGGTGCAATTTCCTATAAAGTAAAAACAGCGTATGAAAAATGATTTCTCATTTTCCACACGCTGTTTCTAGTGTATCGTTTCATAAATAACTGGCCGAATCACGCAGAATGCAGATTCGAGT
>CAVKOQ010000034.1:0-22142 GCA_963657995.1 bacterium | reverse complement strand
TCCTTATTTACGCACATTTTCTCTATGCTCTTCTCCCCATCTGCACATTGCATCCAAGAAAAAGATTAATATCTAACTCAAATGTGTGCTCTTGACTTCCACCACATTTTATCACATAATAACAGAAAACTTCAACGAGGAGGATTGGACATATGAAAAAAATCGTTATGTTAAAATCAAGCCCAAGAAAAAACGGCAACTCTTCCACTTTGGCCGCAGCACTTTCTGATGAACTTAAAATTTCCGGTGCCTCTGTTGTGGAATATGATGTTGCAACTCTTAACATTGATGCCTGTCGTGCCTGTGATGCCTGTTCAAAAATCGGAAAATGCATAATTCGCGATGATTTTGATAAAGTGGCTAAGGATTTATGCGAGGCTGATGGCATTGTCATTTCAAGCCCTATTTACTGGTATACATTTCCAGCAAAAATCAAGACTTTAATTGACCGATTTTATGCACTCTATCGTACAGGAAATAGCTTTTCAGGTAAAAAAGTTGCTCTTCTTAGTACTTGTGCAGACGCCGAAGAAGAGACCTTTACCGGTATACGCTTTGCTTTCGAACAAACCATGGGACTTATGAACGCTGATATCGTTGGAGAAGTTTTGATTTCTGGTGTTTCGGGTGCAGGAGATATCAAAAATACAGATGGTGAAAAAAAAGCCAGAAAACTTGCCGCCACACTTTTGGGATAATCAGAGGAAATGTTGCGTTATTCTGTGTTATTCTAAAAAGGAAGAATCCCACAATTAGGATTCTTCCTTTTTTAATTAATCTTTTGATATGACGCTATGGCACCTTCTTTTTGAACACTGAATGCACAGAATCTATTTGAAAACTCCAGACATTCAGTAAGTGTACTCTCATCTATTTCGTCCAAATCCCTGAGAGTTATGTTTTTCTCTTTTAATTTCCAGAGAAAGGAACCAATAAAACCATCTCCTGCACCTGTCGTATCTACAGCCTTTACTTTTAATGATGGTGCGAATGCCTTAGATTTTCTTGTAAAAGCATATGCACCATTACTTCCACAGGTGAAAATAATAAGCCTTACTCCTCTATTTAAGAGTGCCGGTACCGCTTCCTTAATATCTTTTTCTCCGGTGATGAATTCTAATTCTTCATCTGAAATCTTGAGAATATCACACATAGGAATAAATTCATCCACTCTGTTTTTAAGCTTGGTTAAATCATCCCAAAGCGGAAATCTAAGATTGGGATCAAAGCTTATAATGGCATGATTTTTCTTTGCATATTCTATTGCCTTATAGTGTGCATCCTTCATCGGAAAATCTCCAAGTGAGACACTACAAAAGTGTAGTGCGTATGCATCTTCAAACCATTCTTCCCTCAATTGGTAAAAATTTAAAAGCATATCCGCTGATGGTTTTCTGTAAAAAGAAAATGTTCTATTTCCATCTTTTTGAAGGCTCACAAATGCCAAAGCTGTATTTGCCTCATCTGTGAAGCTTATTGCAGAGGTATCTATGCCATAAGAGTTAAGCTCATGGAGAATCTTTTTTCCGAAAGGATCATTGCCAAGCTGAGTGATAATAGTCGAAAAACCGCCTAATGCCGTGAAGGCTCCGCACACATTAGCCGGTGCACCTCCCACCTTTGGTGAAAATCCTGTTACTTCGTCAAAATCACAGCCTGTTTTATCAGGAATAAAATCGATAAGTGCCTCTCCAATAGCAAGCAGCCTTCTATTCTCCACTATATTTCACCTCCATACCGTTAAGCGGATAAATAACCGGTTCGAGTCCATTTACACTGATTTTTACGTTTTCGTGTTTAGGATACATTCTTGTACTAAGCACCACTCTTCCGTCATCCAGATAGATCTCCAGAGAGCTTTTGTCTGCTATGATCCTGATATTTTCACATTTATTAAGTTTTGCTCTTCTTATATCTCTTTTCCCAGAAACATCACTATCTGTAAATTTAAGTGTAAAGAGAGATTCATTAAGACTCAGTTCTATCGCATCGTCAATTGTGATTGCAAATTCAGAATCAACTTTAGAAATCATATCAAAAGGAAGTTTGGTATACACCGGTGCAGATTTTGTAACATGAATCCGTCTATTCATATCTCTAAGTGACGATATTTCAGCAATCGGATTTTGCCTCAATGTGCCATCAGCGTCCCGGCTGATTTCACGAGGCAGTGTAAGACAATGCTGATATCCAAGTGCAGTTGTAGGATTACAGTAAGGTATATCACCTATTCCCATCCATCCGATTAAGATTCTTCTTCCATCAGGTGTTTCAAATGTCTGCGGTGCATAAAAATCAAATCCCTTATCCCACTCAGTAAATTGTTCTATTTTTTTATCATATTCAAAATATCCCGAGGAATAAACATTTTGATTTTCCGTATCTGTATGAATAAGCCCCTGGGGAGAAAGACTTAAATATCCATGACCATCTATTTTGAAGAAGTCAGGGCACTCCCACATATAACCAAAATCATCTACCGCATCTTCTCTTACATAGTTCCAGTTTTCAAGGTCATCTGACTGATAAAACAGGACGCATCCTTTGTCATAAATCGTCCTGGCACCAAGCACCATATTCCATCTGCCATTCTCTGACCATACTTTCGGATCTCTTACGTGGCATGAACAGTTTTCAGGATAATTCTCATTTCTAAGTACAATATTTTTTCTGCTCATATTTATACCATCTTTGGTATAAACATGGATGACATTTGCCTCTCTTCCGCTTGTAACATAATCATAATTTCCCGGATGTTTGACATTTCCTGTATAGAAGATATGAAGCACATCATCACTCACTATAGCCGAACCAGAATAGACTCCATCTTTATCTTCCGGGATATCCGGAAACATAACTGTTCCGGTAAATTCCCACTGGGTAAAATTCTTACTTCTGTAATGTCCCCAGCATTTTTTACCACTGCCGTCCGCACTATCCGATGCATATTGAAAATACACGTGATAAAATCCGCCAAAAAAGCATAATCCGTTAGGATCATTGAGCCACCCCATAGGTGGCTCAAGATGAAGTGTCTGACGCCATTTTCCATCAATAAACATTACGACATCACTCCTTTGTAAGCTCAAGTAAGGCATCCTTTGTATTTACATTTCCCTCTGATTTCAATTCAATACTTGAATAATCATCTGAATTTGTAATAATTACAGGTGTCACCAGATTATATCCCTTAGATTTTATGAAATCCATATCAAAGGTTATAAGAGTCTGCCCTTTCTTTACTTTATCACCCTCAGCTACAAAGGCTTCATAGCCCTCTCCGCCAAGTTCTACAGTGTTTATGCCGATATGAACAAGCACCTCTGCACCATTATCAAGTGCGAGTCCTATTGCGTGTTTTGTGTCAAAAATCGTCTCAACTGTACCATCTGCCGGTGCAACAACCTTTCCTTCATCCGGTTCTATTGCTGCTCCGAGTCCCAGTACTCCCTGTGCAAATGTCTCATCCGGTACCTTATTAAGCGGAATAGCTTTTCCGTTTAGAGGGGCCAAAACTATATCTTTACCATCAATCTTGGTATTCTCCTCTGAAGTGTCTACCATAGCTTCAGTCTTGACATCATCTAAAGTTTCAGCTGTATGTTCAATTTCTGCAGGGTTTTCTTTAAACCCTATTATCCATGACACGGCAAATGCAACCGCAAAAGCCACTGCAAATGTAATAAGATATCCTACAAACGAATCAACAGTAATAAGGAAACCAAACAAACCAGTTACACCATTAGCAGTCGCATAAACATTCATTATGGATGCAACAGCACCACCACATGCGCCTCCAATCATTCCTGCTATGAACGGACGTCCAAATCTGACATTAACACCAAAAATCGCCGGCTCTGTAATACCCATAAATGCTGAAAGTGAAGCCGGAAGTGCCATGGCTTTTGTCTTCGTGTTTTTAGTCTTAAGTGCAACCGCAAGTGCTGCTGCACCCTGTGAAACATTGGCTGCCGTAGCTATAGGCATCCATGTGTTCATTCCATTGTTTGCAAGCATCATCATTTCTATTGCATTGTACATATGATGCACACCTGCAACAACTGTTGGTGCGTAAACACCACCCATGATAAATGAACCAATTCCGAATGGAAGTGCTATAAGTGCCTGTGCACCCACAAGTACCCATGACTCAATCTGGGCAAAAACCGGGCCTATGAGAGTCATACTGAAAAATCCGGCCACAAGCACCGATACCAATGGTGTCACAAACAGGTCAAACATCTCTGGCACTATCTTGTGTAGTCTTTTTTCTATCCCACTCATCAACCACACTGATAAGATAACCGGAATTACATGCCCCTGATATCCAACATTCTGTATGTTCCATGCTCCAAACCATGACCAGAGAGTGGTAGTTTCTGCTCCTCCTGCAACTGACCATGCGTTGACAAGACTCGGATGAATCATCATCATTCCGATAACTGCACCAAGGTACTGATTTCCGCCAAATATCTTTGCTGCTGATATAGCTATAAGAATTGGTAAAAACGTCAGTGCTGTATTGGAAAACATATTTAGAAGTTCATAAATATGTGAAGATGCCATATCCGGAAATACCTGAACAAGGCCTCCTAAAAGACCATTTAGAAGTCCTGTTGCAACGATAGCAGGAATAATCGGCACAAAAATATCTCCAAGACTCTTTATGGCTCTTTTATACCACGGTGCCTTTGAAGCAGCCGCTGCCTTTACATCTGCTTTTGTAGCAGCCTGAATACCCGCCTCTTTTATAAATTCATCATACACTTTGTTGACTGCACCAGTTCCTATAATAATCTGCAGCTGTCCTGCTGCCTCGAATACACCCTTAACCCCGTCTGTTTCTTCAAGAACCGATTTTTTAACCTTGGAATTGTCTGCAATGACAAGCCTAAGCCTGGTAGCACAATGAGCTGCACTGGCCAAATTGTCCTTTCCGCCTATTGCAGAAAGAATTTCATGAGCAGTCTGTTTGTAATCCATAAATACCCCTCCCACATTATGAGTTTCACTTATTTTGTGAAACCGATTTCACTTGTTATAATCATTGTACAACAGAAAAAATGTTTTGGATATTGACAAATGCACATAACTTTCAGAAACGAAATAGTGAGTTTCACACAGTTTCATATTGTCTGTTTGTAGATTCTCTTTCTACTATCTCGTAATCAAGCTTCATTATCTTTGGAACTGAAGAATTTCTACTCAATGAATTAAGTAACATCTGTGCTGCCTCTATTCCGGCAGTTTTGTAGTGAAGTCTGGCCGATGTGAGCGGTACCGCTGTGACTAACCCAAGCTTTGAATCTCCTACTCCGCATAACATAACATCTTCTGGTATTCTTATATTATGTTCCCTGCAATATAAGATGGCACCTGCTGCAATATTATCTGTAGCACAAAAAATAAAATCCGGTACATTTGTTCCTGTCATAATTTTCTTTGCACATTTATATCCAGAATCAATGTTAAATTCTGCTATCATCGAATTATTCTTATCAAATGATATATTATTATCAGCAAGAGCACTTAAAAATCCCTTGTGTCTATCTTCTCCTGACGCCTTGTCACTATCTATAACGCCTATATATCCCGGAATTGTACCGCCTTTTTTGATCATAAGCTCAGTCAGGGCATACGCTGCTCCGAAATCATCATGACATACACTGTTGAAGCCTTTATACTGCTGTCCTACAATAACTACAGGAATATGCATTTTATTCATAACAGTGCGATGCATATCTGTGAATATGGTTGCAAGCAATATAACACCATCCACCCGCTTCTGACGAAACAAATCCAGATATTCTATTTCCTTATTATAATCATTGGCTGTATTTACAAGTATGATCTGATACCCCTTCTCTGAGAGAACGCTGCTTATCCCCTCTGTGATTCTTCCACAGCTCTCACTGGAAAGCTTAGGCAATATGACTCCCACAAGCTTTGTGACTCTGGTCTTAATTGCACTGGCCGAAATGCTTGGTGAATATCCTGTCTCATCTATTGCTCTTTCTATGATTTTTCTTTTATCTTCGCTCAAATACCCTTTGTTAAAATATCTGCTTACTGCAGATTTGGATACACCTGCATACTTTGCAAATTCGGAAATATTCATATGATTTGTCATCTTCCTTTCGGGAAATATTTTTTACTGTCTTTTTTTACCATTACAGTTTATCATTTTATATCCATTTTTGCTTACTATTTTATAGCTAATTTTATGAGTGCAGTTTCCATGACCTATCTGGTGGCACAGTATGCTGATGGCAAAGAAAAACAGTGCAATTTCTAACTTCTCCATCTCAAAAGCAATGAAGAGTTTATGATTACAAGCACTGAACCCGCATTATGCACTAAGGCTCCTATAATCGGATTTAAAGTACCTGTAATTGCCAGTATGATCGCAATAAAATTCAAACACATAGAAAATGTCATGTTTAATTTTATTGTGGTCATCATTTTCTTAGACAGTGCTATCAGATGCGGCAGCTCTTTTACTTCATCATTGACCAGAGCAATATCAGCTGCATCCACAGCAATATCACTTCCTATACCTCCCATAGCAATTCCCACAGTGGCCCGTTTAAGAGCAGGTGCATCATTTATTCCATCACCTATCATGCAAATGAGCCTGTTTTCTTTTTCACTTTCATCAATATACTTCAATTTGTCTTCCGGCAGACATTCTGAGCGATACTCTGAAATATTAAGAGTTATTGCTATACTTTCTGCTGCATTTTTATTATCACCAGTAAGAAGAACAGGCGTAACTCCCAGTTTTGAAAGTTCCCCTATTGTATGACCACTTTCGTTTCTGACTATATCCGAAAGTACTATATATCCGACAAATTCTCTATCTATACCAATATATATCACTGTGCTCCCACTGGCATAAAACTCTGAAATTTTTGTATTTATATTAACTGAAATATTATTTTCTTTCAAAAGAGCAGTATTTCCTGCAAATACTTTTTTTCCATTTATTATTGCAGAAACTCCTCTTGCAACCCTCATCTTAAAATCATCGCATTTCTTTATTTCTCCCGACATATGCTCTTTATATGAGGCCACAACCGCTTTGCCAATAGGATGTTCTGATAAAATTTCCGCTGCTGCTGCATAAGAAAAGATTTCATCATCCGAGTATTTCTCGGATACGCTCTTAAACGCCGTGACAGTTAGTTTTCCATATGTCAATGTACCTGTTTTGTCAAATGCAATAGTTTTAACTTTGGAAAGTCTTTCAAGGGCATCGCCTTCTCTGACAAGAAATCCATGTTTGGTTGCGTTACCTATGGCCGCCATTATAGCAGTAGGAGTAGCCAAAACTAAAGCACATGGACAAAAAACAACAAGAATTGTGACTGCTCTGATTATTTGACCTGTAAATAACCAGGTAAGTGCGGCTGCAGTAAGAGCAGCAACTACAATCCAGGTTGCAAATCGGTCAGCAATTCCAACTATTTTAGCCTTCCCGGCATCTGCCGATTGGACAAGTTTAATCATTCTTTGAATAGAACTATCCTCTCCTACCTTTGTGGCCCTCATTTCGAAAACTCCAAACTGGTTGACCGTACCGCTTGATACCTCATCTCCAACCGTCTTATCAACCGGGAGAGACTCTCCCGTCATGACAGCCTGATTTATAGATGTTTGACCGGAAATTATAACTCCATCAACCGGAATACTTTCTCCAGGTAAAACTCTGATAATATCGTCCTTTTTTACCCGATCTGCTGCTACTACTTTCTCGCTGTCATTTTCAATAATTCTTGCCGTTTGAGGAGTAAGTTTCACAAGTTTTTCTATACCTGCTCTTGCCTTTGCAACCGTCATATCCTCAAGCAATGCTCCAATCTGCATGATAAAAGCGACTTCTCCCGCAGCAAAGTCTTCACCAATGCAAACTGATGCAATCAAGGCAAGTGAAACCAAGACATCCGCCTTGATATCAAACTCAGTAACTAAACCAATTATTGCTTCGAGAATAATAGGAACGCCACAGAGAATAATGGCAACCCATGCAACGTTAAACGGAAGTCTTATGGCACCTGTCAGGCTGAGAAAAAGTGCCACACCTGAAATCACAAGTAATGTTATATCCTTTTTAACGCCACCAAGTTCCAGCAAATTTTCAAGTTTTTTTATAATCTTTTTCATATCACTCCTCTTTTCTATACCATAGGGGGTATAGGCTTATTATACGTATGGGGGTATAGGTTGTCAATGGATTGGAATAAAAAAGGCAATATTTTAAATTCATTTTCAGATGAACTCTGAATATAAATTTAAAATACTGCCTTCATTTATGATGCTATTATTAAAATCTATCCCATGTTCGCAAAGCGTTCTACTGCCTTTGTAAAATTCTCAATGGTTTTATCTGCATCTCCATGCTCTATACCATCTCGAACACAGTGTTTTATATGTCCCTCAAGAACTACTTTTCCACATCCGTGCAAAGCCGACTTGGCCGCATTTAACTGTGAAAGAATATCTTCACAGGGAACATCTTCATCTATCATTTTATCTATTGCCTGCACCTGTCCTATGATTTTTTTCAATCTGCGATGCAGATTTTCTGAATCCATGCATTGTTTCACATTATCGCCTCCTAACTTTTTTCACACATTTCTCCAAACAATTACAGATTTTAAAGAACCATAACCAGAGTTCCGACACCTATCAGTATACAACCTATCATCGATTTTACCGTAAACTGCTCATGCAGGAACACAAAAGCCAGCACAAGCGTAAGCACTACGCTAAGCTTATCAATGGGAACTACTTTTGAAGCATCTCCCATCTGCAATGCCCTATAATAACAAAGCCACGATGCACCGGTTGCCAGTCCTGACAGAATCAAAAATACCCAGCTTTTTTTACTGATTTCTGTAATTCCACCAAAGCTATGTGTGATAAAAACCATTCCCCAAGACATGACAACTACCACCAGCGTTCGAATTGCCGTCCCCAAATTTGAGTTTACATTTTCAATTCCTATCTTTGCCAATATTGATGTAAGTGCAGCAAATAATGCTGATAAAACCGCGAATAATGCCCACATGATTAGTATTCTCCCTTAATGGTAACTGGTGTCAGGGTTATGGCCGAACACATCTTAATTTGATTTTATAATAACACGAACTATATATTCTTACAAGAACGGTTTATTCTAACTAAGTTGCAAAATGTCGTTGATGATCAGCTGAATATGACTCCTTTGCTCGGTAGTCAGTCCTGATACATATAGGTAATCTGTGTCATCCAGTCCCAGGAGATAATCCGTTTTCACATGAAAGAAATTCGCCAGCTTGACCAGCATCTCAATCGAAGGCTGAATATTGTCATTTTCCCAATTTGACACACATTGCTTCGATACACCGAGAGCCTTGGACAATTCGACCTGAGACATATTGTAAGATGAGCGCAGTTCCCGGATTTTATTATTCAGCATAGTACGTCCTCTCCATATCAAATATCAAAATATAATATACAATTGTATTGCTGTATTAAAGCAATGTCATAGATTATATATCCCGGGGATTACTCCCCGGGATGCTCTTTTTCTTGTTATTGAATAGATTCCTGATGTTCTTCCAGCCACCTGTCTGCACAGTAAGCAAGATATGCCGCTCCGATCGGGCAAACTTCTTCATTGAATCTTACCTTTGGATTATGGGCTGAATACGCACCTCTTTCATCTGAAAAACCTGCCGACAGATACATGAAAGCACTTGGAACTTTCTCAGCGATATTGGCAAAATCCTCTGAAGCACTGGCTGTCACCCCGGGATATTCTGCAAAATCCGGCAAGCCAAGTTCTCTCATGTAACCTAGGATGTCCTTTGTAAAATTCTGGTCACATATCAGCGGTGGAACACTTGATAACTCTTCTATTTGCACTTCTCCACCATAAACCTTTGCTGTCAGCTCTGCTGCCTCTCTTATTCTTCTAACCAGCTTACCACGTTCATCTTTATCATTGGTCCGAAGTGTGCCTTCCAAGATTGCCGTATCGGGTATGATATTTGCTGCCGTTCCGGCTTCAAACTTTCCTATGGTTAGTACACTCGATTTTTTGGGATCAGCTTCCCTTGCTATCAATTCCTGCAATGCCAGATGTATATGAACTCCGATATTTATCGGATCTATGCTTTTATCAGGATAAGCACCGTGAGCACCTTTTCCCTGTATCTTTATGCGAAATCCGTCCACTGAAAACATCATCGTTCCGCCTATATTGTACATGACAAGTCCCATCGGCAGTTTACCTGGCGAAACGTGGTAAGCGAGTGCGACATCTACCCTAGGATTTTCCAAAATACCGGCCTTAATCATATCAATACTTCCTTCAAATGTCTCCTCAGCAGGCTGAAACATAAGTTTAACGCAACCTTTAAGTGAAGCTTCATTTTCCTTAAGCATTCTGGCTGCAGCAAGAAGCATGGCTGCATGGAAATCATGTCCACAGGCATGTGCCGCTTTTCCGGTTTTACAAGCAAATTCTTCACCGCTTTCTTCCGGCATAGGCAGAGCATCCATATCCGCACGAAGAAGTATGCATTTTTCACCTTTTCCTATGGTTGCAGTCACTCCGTGACCACATTTAACTGCATCTATTCCATATGATTTAAGTTGAGATATGACGTATTCCTGTGTCATAGGCATATCAAGTCCAACCTCAGGATTGGAATGAAAATATCTCCTGTTTGCAATTATTTCCTCTTTAAGCTCTAAAGCTCTCTTATAATAATCCATAGAATTACTTTTTACCATTACTCTCCGTTTTTTTCTTTGCTCTTGCCATAGCCGCTATATCGCCTACTCCATTAAGCACAATACTTGGACGATATGCATACGTCTTCACTGTTTCTTTTGTAGAAACGCCTGAAAGCACCAGAACTGTAGACATACCGCTTTCCATACCGGAAATGACATCTGTGTCCATACGGTCCCCTACCATCACGGCCTCCGCTGAATGACAGCCGAGCAGATTTAATCCGGTTCTCATCATCAGCGGATTCGGTTTTCCACAGAAATACGCCTGTTTGCCTGTAGCCATCTCGATCGGTGCTACCAGTGCACGGCATGCCGGTGCTATTCCATTTTCAATAGGGCCAGACACATCAGAGTTTGCACCGATAAGCTTGGCACCTTTAAGTACGAGATTGGTCGCCTTTGTCAGTGTATCGAGAGAATAGGAACGTCCCTCACCAACTACAACATAGTCCGGATTTACGTCATTCATGGTAATCCCAGCATCATAGAGTGCATTCAAAAGGCCTGCCTCTCCGATGGCAAATACAGAACAACCAGGTGCCTGATTTTTCAAGAATGCTGCTGTAGCCAGAGCGCTGGTATAGAAATGTTCTTCCGACACATCAAGTCCCATTCGTGCTAGCTTCTGATTCAGTTCACGTGGTGTATATCCACTATTGTTAGTCAGGAAAAGAAATTCCTTTTTTTCATCATGAAGCCATTGGATAAACTCTCGCACTCCATTCAATATCTGATTTCCGTGATAAATAACACCATCCATATCACAGATAAAGCCTTTTTTCTCATTAAAATCAATCGTTGTATTTGTATTCATCTAATTTACCACCTTCCAAACAGTTACTGTTATTTTATAATCTTTCATGTAAATTTTACAAGCTTGGTTTTGTAAAATTTATTCGTACGCCGTAAAAATCTGATTTTTCAACTTTTCTCTCGTTTCTTCGCTGGCAAAGGCAGCAGATGCGGCATTAAGTATCAACTGCTTTTTCTGTGCTTTTGTAAGCCCAAACTCGTTCTCTAAATAGTCGAATTCTTTAGAGAGACTCGTTCTCTCGATACCCATGTCGTCGGTATTCACGGTCACACTGATGCCATTCTCAAGGAATCCTACCAGAGGATACTTTTTCATATCTGAAATAGCATGAGTCTGTCGGTTGCTGGTCGGGCACATTTCCAGTGTGATGCCGTTTTCCCTGATGAGACTTACCACATCATCATCTTCCATGCTGCGCACACCATGTCCGATGCGTTTTGCTCCAGCCTTTATGGCTGCTCGCACGCTTAGAGGACCGTCTGCCTCACCGGCATGTATAGTATAGGGAATCCCCATATTTTTTGCCTGTTCAAATAATCCTAGATATTTTTCTGTTGGAAATAATGCTTCTGCTCCTGCAAGATCCATGGCTGTCACCCCATGATCTTTTACAAGATATTTCTTCGTAAGAGTCAGTGTTTCCTGATTCTCCTTTTCATTGTCTTCTCCACGCATACAGCATAGGATAAGGTTTGCCGGAATAGGGGCATCTATAAGTCCTTCTAAAGCTGCCTTAACAGCCTCTTCCTGAGTCATACCACCATTAGTGTGAAACTGCGGTGCAAATCGCAGTTCCGCATATATTACACCGTCTTTTGCCATATTTTCCAGAACCAGGGTAACTGCATTTTTAAGTCCCTCGTGTGTCTGCATCAAGCGTCCCGGAAGGTCAAAACACTTCAAAAAATCGTTTAAATTTTCACATGAATCCGGCACTGATAGAAGTGCGAGAAGTTCCTCATCATCTTCTGTCGGCAGCTCAATTTTCTGAAGAGCTGCAAGTTTTTTTGCTATATCAACTGTAATACTTCCGTCCAGATGTGCATGAAGATCAATATAATATGCTTTCTGTGCCATAAAATTAACCTCTCTGTTCTTCATCCCATATTCCTCCATATTTAAGTAGATCATAAAGGTTTTTGTGTAGTAATTCAAGCAAAATTTCTATCATTTTTTTATTTTGCACAAAATATTTGTAAGTATTATCTAAATACTCACAACAAAAGGAAGCCAGAAAATTTGGCTTCCTTTTGCACTAAAATCTATTACTTCTATAATGATTATATTTCCTCTGCCAATCTGCAGATTATTTTGGCACAGTTTTCATAATCCAGCTTACTGCTATTTAGCATCAAATCATAATTATGGCGATCGCCCCATGTCTTATCTGTAAATACATTATAATGACGGCTTCTTTCTTTATCTGATTTCTTGATTTCTTTGAGTGCCGTCTGCTTCGCCATGCCATATTCCTGTATTCCACGTTCAATACGCTTATCCATATCTGCATAGATAAATACTCTGAAGATGTCTTCCCTGTCTGCAAGGATCTGATCTGCACATCGTCCTACGATCACGCATTTTCCCTGATCTGCAAACTTTGTTATAGCCTCTCGCTGTGCTTCATAGATCTGTTCTGATAACGGCAATGTCTGTCTGTTTGCATCCTTAAGAATGCCATACCCATAGCTTGTCCCCATTGCCAGATTATACAGAAAACTATTGGTAATACGCTGCTCGCTTGATTCAATATACTGTGTTGCCAGACCGGAATTTTCTGCTGCTTTATCTATCAATTCCCTATCATAATAAGGTATACCCAGGCGGTTCGCCACCATCTTACCTATTGTTCGCCCGCCGCTTCCCAATTCTCTTCCTATTGTAATGATTTTCTTCATATCGTTTTACTCCTTCCCTTTTCTTCTCTGCCATATGAATTTCCCGTTGTATAGTAGAAATTCCTTTATTTACCTTGCAGGAACCATTTTCACATTCATACATCTGCTCGTAAAATACATTACCATCTTCATCCTTAAGGCGTGTTCTTATGCATTTCTTTTGAGTATCTGTACACTGAATGCATTTCGTTGCATAATGTGCCATTTATTCCTTTTTACCTTTCGCTTGCTCTAAGTGGTTTATATTCTTGACTTCGCCAAGAATTAACACAAGTGCAAAAATAAATGCCAGGCCATCCGCTACAGGACCGGCCCACAACACGCCTTTGATTCCCATATAATTGCACAGAATCATAACAGCCGGAATCAGGAATACAATCTGACGACTCAAAGAAATTGCACCGGATATTATAGTTTTTCCTATAGACTGGAAGAATATTGCTGCGATCGTCTGAAATCCATTCAGGAAACATAAAAGCGTAAAGATACGGAATGACATAATCGAAAATTCCGTATATAATTCTCCCTGATCTCCAAACATTGCTGTAAGAGCTTTGGGAAATACCTGAAACAGAACAAAGAAAATGACCGAAAATAGGGTTGCTGATTTTATTGCAATTCCCAGTGTTTTCTTTACACGCTTATAGTCAGTTCGGCCATAGTTATAGCCTACAATCGGCTGTGCACCTGTTCCTATTCCCGTTACAATCGAAATCAGAATTGTATTGAATTTCATGACAATTCCAAATGCCGCCAGCGGAATATCCGCACCATATTCAGAATTCATACCACAATGAACAAGATAATAGTTAATTACCGTCATAATGATTGCAATCGCAATCTGAGATATAAAACTGGATACTCCAAAACCTGACATTTTCTTTAACATACTAAATTCAGGCTTCATTTCTTTTAAAGATATTTTCACCGTTTTGAATCTAGGAACATACCACATGCTAACTGCAAAATTTAAAATCTGTCCAATTACGGTTGCAATTGCTGCACCTTCCATTCCCCAACCAAATCCCAGGACAAACAATGCATCAAGTATCACATTGGCCACACATCCTATGAACATAGCAATCATGGTAAGCTGCGGAGTACCATCTGCACGTATCAGCGAACACATACCGCAGCCAACAATAACAAAAGGGAATCCCAAAACAACAATTTTTCCATATGCCAATGCATAACTTAAGTTATCCGGTGTAGCTCCAAACAGGGCTGTGAGTGGTTTTAAAAATATCTCAGAGATAATGCAAAATACAATTCCAACAATTATCAGCCACGAAAATGTATTGTTTACACCTTTTCCTGCCTCTTTTTTATTATCTCTGCCAAGTTCCAGACTTAAATAAGCCGCTCCACCATCTCCTAAAAGCAGTGCAAGAGCCATAACAACCATATTTAACGGAAAGACTACATTCGTTGCACTGTTTCCTAATGTACCAACTCCCCAACCTATAAATATCTGATCGACAATGTTATATAATGCGTTTACCACCAGTGCTATAACACTTGGAATAGCATATTTTAACATCAAACTTCCAATAGGAGCCGATACAAGCGGATTTTGCTCCGTTTCCTTTGATTTCATAATATTTTAACCTCCTTAGTATTCATTTTTTTCATACCGCATCTTAAACTATATGATAATCATAGAGTCAAGTATAAAAAGAGAATAAAAAATTTTCAGAGACATTTTCCAGAAAGATACTTACATTATCAAAAATTTTGTGCTAATATTGTCTCTGCAAAATTAAATACGGAAACAAAATAACGACATTAAATATCAGTGTGGCTTTTGTCTGGTGGCCATCCACTGATAATTAATGTCGTTTTTTTATTTCCACATATATGAAAAGGAGATTTTATTATGCCAAAAACAAAATTCCAAAGCATCATTTTTACTGCCATCATGGCTTTTTGTATGGTTTACTGCATGACAGTATATACCATCGCACTCAAATTTGGCTCGCTGCAGTATCAGGTATTTTCTCTCGCCATCAAGGAAATGTGGCTAGAGTATGTCGTCGTATTCTGTTTGATTTTCTTCCTGATAACAAACACAGCCAAAAAGCTGGCATTCAGAGTTATAAATCCGGCAAACTCACAGCCAATATTTATGATTCTTGCAATTCAGAGCTTCACAGTGTGTCAGATCGTTCCTGTTATAACGTTGTTTGCTACGCTGATACATAATGGAATTTCTGCAGACTGGTTCTGTCAATGGATACAGCTGGCTGTCACTTGTTTCCCTATGGCTTTATGTGCACAGATCTTTTATATCGGGCCGTTGGTACGACTGATCTTTAGAAACATATTTAAAAATTAACCGATACCGCCAAGCAGTGCTCCTGCTACAAGAGCAATAAAGGCCGCCGGAACCAGCACAAATTTGCCTAATGGCATAAACCAGCTTCCGATCGGTTTATCCATGCCTTTATTAACCTCAGTGAGTGCAAAATCTTCCCCGGCAACCCAAAAGAACATAATAGCTGCAAGCATCGCACCGAGCGGACAGATATAGATTGACACAGCGTCCATCCATCCGGAAACAATCCCCTGGATCATGAGTGCAATAATGCCTCCAAATGCCGCGATCACGATCACGGCATTTTTTCTTTTCAGTCCAAACCGCTCCTGAAGCATCTCAACCGGTGCTTCATACAGATTTACCAGCGAACTTAAGCCGGCAAACAAGACACAGATATAAAACACTATCTCAACGATCCGTCCGCCCGGCATTCCATTAAACACGTTTAAAAGATATATAAACATGAGCCCCGGACCACCCGAAGACAGTTCTGCTCCTCCGGCTGCCATACCAGGAATAATCACAAACGCAGCAAGAAGTGCTGCAATTGTATCAAAAAATGCAACATTTCTTGCTGAACTTACCACATTTTCCTGATCGTCAAGATAAGAACCGTAGATAACAGTTCCATTTCCCGCAATTGATAAAGAGAAAAACGCCTGGCCAAAGGCATAGATCCAAAGCTTTGGATTCAAAAGCCCCTGCGGATTCAACGTAAAAATATACTGATATCCCTGCTTGGAACCAGGCAAAGTAAAAATATATACACCAAGTCCAAGGAACAGTACAAATAAGAGCGGCATCATAACCTTATTAGCCTTCTCGATTCCACCAGCAATTCCGTAAGCCATGATCACTGCCGTAACAATCATAGCAATCACCTGCCAGAGATTATTTCCAAATGATGATGCAGTTTCTCCAAACAAGCCACCGATTGCATCCATATCCTGTCCCAAATTAAAAAGACCACCTGAGATAGCGAGAAACGCATATTTAAAAGTCCAGCCTACAACGACCGTATATCCAATCGCCAGTGCCAATGATCCAAGGACCGGAATCACACCAATTGCCTCTCCCGAGTGCTCATTCCCCATGCGGATCTTGGTACATTTACCAAATGCCTTTATAGGCCCGCTCTTCGCTGCTCTACCGAGTGCCATCTCCTCGATCACTCCGGTGGACGCGATAAGTACCACAAAAAATATATACGGAAGCAAGAACGTCATTCCACCCCAGTCAGATACCATATATGGAAATCTCCATATATTTCCCATACCTACCGCTGACCCGATACAGGCCAGCACAAATCCGGTACGGCTCTTAAATTTATCTCTGTTTTCCCCCATTCTCAATATTCCTTTTTTTGAAATTTACTGTCAGAAGTAATCTGATTAATAGTTTTCTTCATGTACTTCAAAGTAGCTCTGCGGATGATTACATACCGGACATACCTGAGGAGCCTTGGTTCCTACCACAATATGTCCACAGTTACGGCACTCCCATACCTTTACTTCACTCTTTTCAAATACCTGTGCTGTCTCAATGTTTTTCAGAAGTGCACGGTATCTCTCTTCATGATGTTTCTCAATCTCTCCTACTGCCCTGAATTTTGCTGCAAGCTCAGGAAAGCCCTCTTCCTCAGCGGTTTTAGCAAAACCTTCATACATATCTGTCCATTCATAATTCTCGCCTTCGGCAGCAGCAGCTAAGTTTGCCTTCGTATCGCCGATTCCGGCTAACTCCTTGAACCACATCTTTGCATGTTCTTTCTCATTGTCTGCTGTCTTTAAAAACAATGCAGACATCTGCTCGTAACCTTCCTTTTTAGCCACTGACGCAAAATAAGTATATTTATTTCTTGCCTGAGACTCTCCTGCAAATGCCTCTTGTAAATTTTTCTCTGTCTGTGTTCCTGCGTATTTGTTAACTGCCATTTCTTTTCCTCCGTTTCATTGGTCTTGTTGAGATTTATTATTGATTAGTATTATATAGCATTTTCTGCCCAAAGTCAATCATAATAGTAATCATTACTATTATTTTGTTGTTTAAACAAATCTCCATCTAAGCCTATTATCTCATGGACAGGAATCGAAGTACCATCCGTCAAAATGATTTTCTTATCATAATTGTCTATTTTCTTCACATTTCCGGTCACAGTAATATATTCGCCGCCATCCTTTCTTGTATCCGGCAAAAAATATGTAATACTGACTTTTGGATGTTTTTCACAGTGCTCTAAGATCTTTTGAATTCTTTCATCCAGATGCTGCACTTCATACTCATCAAGTTCGATGCGACGATCCGTCAATCTGGCAGTCTCTTCTACTGCTGCGTCATATCCGGTCAATGCGGCAAATGGAGAGAATTGTGCCGCCCGGTTAGACATGGACATCTGAGGATGTTTTTTCGAGACGTGGTGTGGCAGATGAATGATATCCTCGTATTCGTTCATGCCTTATGTCCTCCTATCTGTTCATTTCTACTTCTTGCCGTTGCACCTTCTTTAAAATTCATTCCCCTAAGAATCGCATTTTTTCCAAATCTTTTCTTGATGGAAAGCTCTGCCTCTTGAAGTTTTCGCTCTCTGGCAAGCTTCTCCTTATCTGCTTTTTTCTTTTCCTCTAAGGCCACGTAATCCGTAAAGAGATCAAGTTGTTCATATACTTCTTCTTTCTGCGGAGCCGATAATTCGTCCATCACATGATTTGCTGTAATATTCATTCTTCTAATCAGCAGATTCTTGTCAATCACACGGTCATACAAGGCTGACGCAGCCTCAATAATTTTCTGTGAAGAAGAAGAAAATTCATTCAGATTTTCTGTTCCGTGGGCATGTTTCGGGACCTGTCGTCCATATCGGTCTGTGACCACCGACCCGCGGTACTTTTTTCTTCGTTCCGGGTCTGTCAGATTCTCTATATCATAACCAACAGTAATCACAATCTGATCTGTTACCAGGTGTTTATCCAACAAATCCAATGAAAGTGAATCCGCCATTTCCCGTATCACGGTTTTGGCTTTTTCTGCATCATAAGGACACTGAAGCACCTGACCTGAGCTTAGACTGTTGTTATCCGGTCTGTATGCTTTGACAGCTTCTATCGTACAGGGTTCCCATCCCCATGCATGGTCAATCAAAAGCTCTGCATTGACACCGAACAATCTGTAAAGCAGATCCTCATTTTGTTCTGAGCATCTCGCCACATCTCCCATGGTATACATGCCGTAGGATTCAAGTTTCTTTGCATAACCACGCCCAACTCTCCAAAAATCAGTAATCGGGCGATGCGACCAGAATTCCTTGCGATAAGTCATCTCATCCAACTTAGCTATGCGGACTCCGTTCTCGTCAGCCGGGATATGCTTTGCCATGACATCCATGGCCACCTTGCAAAGATACAGGTTAGTTCCGATGCCTGCTGTAGCCGTGATGCCGGTATTTTTAAGAACATCCAGAATCATCTTCATGGCAAGCTCTCTGGGAGTAAGCCCATATGTACCAAGATAGGATGTCACATCGATAAACACTTCATCAATTGAATAAACAATAACATCCTCAGGTGCCACATATTTCATATAGATGGAATAAATCCTAGTGCTGTACTCCATGTAATAGGCCATACGCGGCGAAGCAATCAAAAAATCTAATGAAAGTGTCGGATTTTTCTTTAATTCAGAATAAAAATGCGATGTACCTGAAAATTCTCTTCCTCGCAGCTTCTGTTTTCGCTCTGCATTGACAGCCCGTACCTTCTGTTTTACCTCAAATAATCTGGCACGTCCCGGAATTCCAAAAGATTTCAATGTAGGCGTAACCGCAAGACATATTGTCTTGTCCGTTCTGCTCTCGTCAGCCACCACAAGGTTAGTATCCAGCGGATCAAGCCCCCGTTCCCTACATTCCACAGAGGCATAAAATGATTTCAGGTCAATGGCAATATAAGTTCGCTCTTTCACACATCATGCCTCCTTCGTCTTCTCTAATTAGGATTTTATATGGTTTTTGATTATATTTTATCGTTTTTAGGGCACAATTTCAATCATAAAAGGCTCACAAAATACATCATATACAGTGACGAATAAATTGACATTACAGCAAGAATCATGTATAATTACACGATGCATTTATTAGGAATGTCATGTTATTGGATAAGGATTACTACATAGAAGGAAGGGTAGCTGTTATGGCAGAGAAGAAGAACATTTTAACCTACACAGGATTAAAAAAATATGAAGATGAACTTCATGATTTAAAGGTAAATAAACGCCAGGAGATCGCACAGAAGATCAAAGAGGCTAGAGAACAGGGAGATCTATCTGAGAACGCTGAGTACGATGCAGCAAAGGATGAGCAGAGAGATATCGAAGCAAGGATTGTAGAGCTTGAAAAACTTCTGAAAAATGCTGAGGTTGTAGTTGAGGACGAGATCGATCTTGACAAAATCAGCATCGGATGTCAGGTAAAAGTACTTGACATTGAAGAGGATGAGGAGATGGAATTTAAGATTGTAGGTTCTACAGAAGCTAACAGTCTTGAGCATAAGATTTCCAACGAGTCTCCTGTTGGACGTGCCCTGCTTGGCAAGAATGCCGGTGAAACTGTAGATGTTGAGACACAGGCAGGCATTATCCAGTACAAAATTTTGGAAATCCAGAGAGTATCATAAAGAAGACGAAGGAGTGAAATAAAAAGTGGCACAGAATCAGCAGAATAAAAATGAAGAGAAGGACTTAAATCAGTTATTAAAGGTTCGTCGTGAAAAACTGAAAGAACTTCAGGACAATGGTAAGGATCCTTTCCAGATTACCAAATATAATCAGACCCACCACTCTTCTGAGGTTAAGGCACTTTATGAGGCTCATGAGTCGAAAATTCTGGCAGGAAGAACTCCTGTTAATACTGATGGCATGGATGAGGCACAGGCAAGAGAAGCATCTAATGCTGACTACAATGAAAGAAGAGCTATCATGGATGCTCAGCCAATCCATGTTTCCATCGCCGGACGTATGATGTTCAAACGTGTTATGGGAAAGGCATCTTTCTGTAATATCAGAGATTTAAAGGGAACCATCCAGATTTATGTTGCAAGAGACGCTATCGGAGAGGATTCATATGCAGATTTCAAGAAATCTGATATTGGTGATATTTACGGTGTAGAAGGTTACGCATTCCGTACCAAAACCGGTGAAGTTTCCATTCATGCACAGAAGATGACTCTTCTCAGCAAGAGCTTGCAGATTCTTCCTGAAAAATATCACGGAATTACCGACACAGACATGCGTTATCGTCAGAGATATGTTGACCTGATCATGAATGAAGATGTAAAAGATACTTTCATCAAACGTTCAAAGATCATCAAAGAGATCCGCAGTTTCCTTTCTGACAGAGATTTCATGGAGGTAGAGACACCTACACTGGTATCAAACGCAGGTGGTGCTGCTGCACGCCCATTTGAGACCCATTACAATGCACTTGATGAGGATGTAAAACTTCGTATTTCTCTGGAACTTTATCTCAAGAGACTGATCGTAGGCGGTCTTGAAAGAGTTTTTGAGATTGGTCGTGTATATCGTAACGAAGGTGTTGACACTCGTCACAATCCAGAATTTACTTTAATGGAGTTATATCAGGCATATACTGATTATGAAGGCATGATGGAGCTGACAGAGAGCATGTTCCGCCATCTGGCTGTGAAGGTATGTGGAAGTACTAAGATTACCTACAACGGTATCGAGATTGATTTTGGAAAGCCATTCGAGCGTCTTACTATGAATGATGCTATAAAGAAATATGCCGGCATTGATTTTGATTCTGTAGCAACTGATGAAGAAGCTAAGAAATTGGCAGACGAACACCATATCGAATATGAGGCTCGCCACACTAAGGGCGATATTATTAACCTGTTCTTTGAAGAATATTGTGAAAAAGAGCTTGTTCAGCCTACATTTATCATGGACCATCCGCTTGCAATCTCTCCTCTCACAAAGAAGAAACCGTCAGATCCAAACAAGGTTGAACGCTTTGAGCTGTTTATAAACACTTGGGAGATGTGCAACGCATATTCTGAGTTAAATGATCCAATTGATCAGAGAGAACGTTTTGCACAGCAGGATGCCAACGCTGAAGCTGGAGATGATGAGGCTCAGCATACAGATGAAGACTTCCTGAACGCATTAGAGATTGGTATGCCTCCGACAGGTGGTATTGGATACGGCATCGACCGTCTGGTAATGCTGCTGACAGACAGCCCGGCTATCAGGGACGTACTGCTCTTCCCGACGATGAAGTCCTTGGATAAATAAAACGCAATATATAGCGCAGTGCTGA
>CAVKOQ010000033.1:0-22652 GCA_963657995.1 bacterium | reverse complement strand
AAATGGCCTGCGGATTTTCAAACCCGAAAGCTCCCTGGATTTCCCGAATCGTATATCCATGTTTCAAAAGCAGCTCTCTTATACGTTCCCCGGTCTTTTCCGGCTGGATTGACAAATACATTGATTTCATACTTTGTGCCTCCATGATTCAGGACCGTGTTTTATAACTCCCTACAGCTCTTCTACACTCTCCACGACTTTGCCGTCGCGCCATATACGCTCAATATCATAAAAAATCCGCTGGTCTCGCGAAAAAATGTGTACAATCAAATCACCATAGTCCATCAAAATCCAGCCTGCGGTCTGATACCCCTCGATCTGGCGGCACTCATGGCCTGCCTTTCCAAGTTCTTCCTGTACATTGTCTGCCATCGCCTTTACCTGGCTTGCATTGCTTCCGTCTGCAATGACAAAATAATCCGCAAGCACAGACACCTCATGAATATCAATGATGCGAATATCGCCGCCCTTTTTATCTTCCAATGCCTTCACGGCAAGCTTTGTCAGTTCTTTTGCTTCCATGTGGAATTCTCCTTTCTTCGAAGCTTGTCATAGTATTCCCAAGTTTTTTCAGTAGTATCATCTTCGGCTGTATCAGTTTTTTTCAGATAATTGCGTGTACTGTCAAGTATCTGATAAAGAGCCTCATCCAAATCCTCAAATGCCAATCGACGCATATCCGGCAGATTAGGTGCCTTGTCACGACGTGGTTCAATGTAATCGGCCACATATAAAATCTTATCCAGCAAAGACATATCCGGTTTTCCTGTAGTATGACAGGCAATAGCTGACAGCACTTCTGGATCGGTTATTCCGTACTTGTGTTCAGCCATCCATGCTCCCAATTTAGCATGGATAACCGCTGGAGCTCTAAGCTCACTCTCTGTCAGTTCAACTCCACGTTCTTCACATTTGCGAATAATGGTAACATCGTCATAACGCTTTGCGCAGTCATGAAGAAGTCCTGCCATCTCTGCCTTATCGAGATCTGCACCATATTTCATTGCAAGTGCCATACAGGTGTATGAAACCCCCAATGTATGCTCATATCTCATAGGTGCCAATTTCTTTTTTAAATGTTTTCTAATCTGTATAATTCTCTCATCCATCACACATCTGCCTCCTGATATAAACCGTGCTGCTCAATATATTTCCAGACATTCTCCGGAATCCTGGAACGTACATCATCTTCATGTCCTGTTTTAAAGGCATTACGAATATCTGCTGAAGCAACATCCATTTCACTGCAGTGAAGTTTAAAAATGTCAGCGTGATATTTCTTCTTTAAATATGAAATCTGCTCATCAAAAGAACGATCTGCCTCATGATATTCTCTGACTGCAGCCAAAAATGTGATATTTGAAAGGATATATTCAGGGTGATACCATTTTTCTATATCCATAATCGAATCAGCCCCGGCTATAAAATAAAACCGAACATCAGGATATTCATCCTTCAATAATCGCAGAGTATCAGCTGTATATGTGTTCTCTCCCGGTCTTCGAAATTCAAAATCAGATAACTCGAAATATGAATATGGTTCAATCGCTCTTTTCGTCATTTCAAAGCGATGTTCTTGTGCTGTAATCATATGATCCTTCTTATGTGGCGGAACTTTGGATGGCATATACCAGACACAATCCAAATTGTACTCTTCATACGCCTGTTTCCCAAGCATAATATGTCCATTATGGATCGGATCAAATGTTCCCCCCATAATACCGATCTTTTTCATCGTCATCAGCATCCTTATTTAGGCAAAACTATCTTTCTTTTCTTCTCATCTTTTGCTTCTTTGTACAGAACTATCTTCTTACCGATGACCTGCACAACCTGTGCATGTGTACGTTCTGCGAGAACTGCTGCCAGTTCGTTTGCATCATCAACACAGTTTTTTAATATATTTAATTTAATTAACTCGCGAGCTTCCAGTGCCTCTGCAACCGCAGCAGTAAGCTCCGGTGTCAGACTGGACTTTCCGATCTGAAAGATCGGATCCATGGTCATCGCGAGACCTTTTAAATAAGCTCTCTGTTTGCTTGTCATAAAATATATCTCCTGTTAAAGTTACATCTATTTATAATAATCAAATTCCAGGCCATACATTCGAACTGTATCGCCTTCTTCAATTCCTGCTTCCTCAAGTTCAGCCAGAATACCGCTGTCCTTTAAGAATTTCTGGAAGAACTGGAATCCCTTTTCTGAATCAAGATTAGTGTATCCGAGCATCTTCTCAATCTTAGGTCCTTCAACCACATATACGCCGTCTTCGTTTTTCTCTACTGTATATGGAAGATTTTCACCCTGATACTTGTATTCAAATTCTTTTTCAAATATCACCGGCTTGCGATCAACTGTTTTTAACAGCTCATTCACATGATAGAGAAGCTCCTTAACACCCTGTCCGGTAACAGCTGAAATAGAAAATACACGAATTCCCTCAGGTTCAAATTCACGTTTTAATCGTTCTACCGGATCTTCCCAGTCGTCATCTCCTGGATTATATATAGAATCAGACTTATTAGCCGCTATAACCTGTGGACGTTCCAAGAGCGATTCATTATACGCCTTTAATTCTGCATTGATAGTACGGATATCTTCAACCGGATCCCGTCCCTCAACTGATGCGGCATCAACCACATGAACAAGGACTTTGGTTCTCTCAATATGTCTAAGGAAATCGTGTCCGAGACCAACGCCCTGAGAGGCACCCTCTATCAGTCCCGGAATATCGGCCATGACAAATCCTTGGCCATCCTGAAGATCCACTACTCCAAGATGCGGATTCAGTGTGGTGAAATGATAATTGGCAATCTTCGGACGTGCATTAGATACACGCGAAAGAAGTGTAGATTTACCTACATTTGGAAAACCTACAAGACCAACATCAGCAATCACCTTAAGTTCAAGCTGTACCCAAAGTTCCTGTGCTGGCTGTCCAGGCTGTGCGTACTTTGGAACCTGCATCGTCGATGTAGCAAAATGCATATTTCCAAGGCCACCTTTTCCGCCCTTTAAAATAACCTCTCTGCGGTTTTCACCTGACATATCTGCGATAACCTTACCGGATTCAAAATCTTTTATTACAGTTCCCTCGGGAACTTTGATTATCAGATCGTCGCCATCTGCACCATGGCAGCGGCGCTTTCCGCCCTGTTCTCCATCTTCGGCTACATATTTGCGGACATGACGGAAATCTGTCAAAGTATTCAGTCCGTCGTCCACTTCAAAAATGACATCGCCGCCGCGACCGCCATCGCCGCCGTCCGGACCACCAGCTGCTACAAAGAGTTCCCGTCTAAAACTGACATGACCATCTCCGCCTTTTCCGGATCTGATATAAATTTTTGCACTGTCGGCAAACATAAATACCTCCTTGATCTGAAAAAAGCTCCATACGATTCGTATGGAGCCCTCTTATAATTATTCGTTAATTGCTCTCGGGTAAACAGAAACCTGTTTTTTGTCTCTGCCCTTTCTTTCAAACTTTACGACGCCGTCAACCATAGCGAATAATGTATCATCTCCACCGCGTCCTACGTTCACACCTGGATGAATCTTGGTTCCGCGCTGTCTGTAAAGAATGTTGCCAGCTAATACAAACTGACCGTCTGCTCTCTTGGCACCAAGTCTCTTGGACTCAGAATCACGGCCGTTCTTTGTGGAACCAACACCTTTTTTATGAGCGAATAACTGAAGGTTCATTTTAAACATGCGTTACACCTCCCTGAATCGAATTTTAATGTATTTATCTCCGTAACTCTCCGCAATATTCGTTATTCCGAGTATCAGCGAATCCATCAGGAGTTTTGATTCTGCACTGATGTTATCGGTAAAATGAAATGTAAAATGACCTGTTTCTTCATCAACACTGCCCTCAAAATGGTCATCAGTGAACTTTTCAACTGAATTGGCCATATTGAGTGTCAGAACAGACACGGCAGCACAGACAATATCTTTGCCGTACTCATCGTATCCTGCATGTCCCTTCACTTCCACACCGATCACACATCCGCAAGAATCAGAGTATACGTCTACTTGAATCATCTCAATTAAGCATTGATCTTTTCGATCTTAACTTCTGTAAAGAGCTGTCTGTGACCATTTTTCTTATGGTATCCAGTTTTTCTCTTATACTTGTAAACGATAACTTTCTTGCCTTTGCCTTCTTTAACAACTGTTGCGGATACAGTAGCACCCTCTACAGTTGGGCATCCGATCTTCATCTCACCGTTGTTAACAGCAAGAACCTGATCAAAAGTAACAGTTTCACCTGCAGCAATACCGAGTTTCTCAACTTTGATTACATCGCCCTCGGCAACCTTATACTGCTTACCACCTGTTGCAATAATCGCGTACATCTGATGGCACCTCCTATTATCATTACTCGCCAGCTGTGGCGGCTTACGCACTTATAGCCTCGCTGTGCGGCACACTTTGACATTTTATCATTCCGATATGCTTCTGTCAATGGTTTTCTTCACTTTTTTTAACATAGTTACGAAAACTCATCTTCTCTTTCCCCAAGATCCCTGCTTAGCGGTTCAAGATAATGCACCAGTATATCCCGGTGACTTTTTATCCTCCATGTTTTGTCCATCTCCTCATATGTAAAGCTCTTTCTACCACCCTGATTCATCCTGTCCCAATAAGCATCCAGATGAAAAAAAGGCAGATAATAAAGCTCATCTCTTTGAGAAAAATAAATAATCAGGAAAGCTATTCCTCCCTGCTCTTCAAATTCCCTCATAAAGGCAACCTGATGAGGATGAACATTTTGAAGCGGAAATGTATCTGATGCACACTCTTTAGCATCAAAACATACCGGGACTCCCTGAATAGCACCGATATAATCCACCGTACTCTTCTGATCAAAATATGCCAGTGTTATATGTCTGCTCGCTTTATCAATGGAAATCGGAGTGATCGGAGTCGGAATTTTCTGAATTAGAGCCAGTTTTTTCTCTCGATAAAGGTTATTCGTATAATTTATCATATCTTCCAGTGTCGAACCTCTAAGTCCGCGACTGTTCCATGTCCCCATACTTCTTCCTCCCAATTCTCTAAAAATCAAACAGACCCGCACCTAATTATTTCCGCTCAATCCTGATCATCTCTTCCATCTTCTTCATCTCAGGAGGCATAGCTGCCGTAAACTCTCTACCCGAAAGATACGAAAGCGGTTCTTTCACATTCTCCGGCATAACAATCCGCCAAGCATGAAGCATCTGAGTTCGTACGCCAAACTTTTTTCTAACCTCATCATTGACACGCATATCTCCGTACTTTGGATCGCCTGCAATCGGGTGGCCAATGGATGCCAGATGTGCACGGATCTGATGAGATCGTCCTGTGATAAGCTTAACTTCCAAAAGCGTATATCCATTACCCGACACTATAGGTTTATAAGCAGTGCTTATCGGCTGACCATCAGCAATCTCATTCTTCACCACCGATACCTTATTGGTCTTTTCATCCTTTATGAGCCAGCCTTCTATCCTGGCCTCTTTTTTTACAATTCCACGAACAACACACAGATAATATTTTCCAAGGCTCCTGTCCTTAATCATCTCAGACATAATCTGAAGACCAGGCAACGAGCGTCCTGCTGCCACTATGCCGCTGGTATTGCGGTCGAGTCGATTGCATACAGACGGACGAAAACTTGCAAGTTCCTCTTTTTTTAATTTTCCAGTATCAAGAAGATAATCAATCAAATACTCAACAAGTGACTCATCAGTTTCCTTAGCCTTCTGCGAAAGCATCCCCGAAGGTTTATTTATAAGCACGATATGTTCATCCTCATAAACAATATCTAGTTTTTTCTTCTGTACCTTCTGAATCTTCAATTCAGAAAATTTATCAATTGTCTCATCAGAAAGAAACAATTTAACCTCATCGCCCTCTGACAAATGTTCTGAACCATCACATTTTTTTCCATTCAGTGTGATATTTTTCTTTCGCATCATCTTGTAAATAAAGCCTTTACCGGCCAGATTCAGATATTTCGTCAAAAGCTTATCCAGGCGCTGCCCAGCCTCATTTTTAGATACAGTAAGCATCCGCATGGCTTTTGCCTCCCTCTACATAGATAAACTCTTTATCACTCTCACTCCGTACTCCACAGTACCGTCATCTTCATATTCAGAGGCCGGCTTAAGCCCATGTACACGCTTGTCAAAGGTGTTTCGAGAAGTCACAATCTTTAAATTCGGATCCAGTTTGTTTGCCTTTAAAAGGTCATTGAGTCCAGACTCTGCACGCTTTACATTCAACTTCGGATTGATGCAATATACATAAATCCCGGTGGGATGAACCACAACCACATCCGCTGGTATCACATCCTGAGATGTGGTAAGCACAAGATCATAAAGGACTTCAAATTTTTCCTCATACGGCATATATGACTCATGAAATGTCTTATCTGGCGTATGATATTTGAAAATAGCCAATAGCGGAGCCGCCAGATTGGCCGCCGGAAGTACCGTGACGATCGCCATAACTGTCAAAATCTTTTTTATAGAATCATTATCGGTAAAAAAACGTCCGCAAAGCTGTGCAATAATAAACAACGCAAGAAGTGCGATCCAAAAAATTTGTCTACGCTTAAAATAATTGCGGTAACCATAATCACCTTTTTTTATTTTTTTCACAATATTAAAAATCCTTTCTTAATTGCAACAATATGCACAAATACTGCAATTTTTAATTATTAAACATCTGCATCATCTTCAGAATCCACTCATGCGGCATCACTTTGCAGAGCACAAAGAACAATTTCATCAAAATGCCATATACTGACACGCTTTTTCCTGCCATGCAGTCACGGATAGCCAGTTTTACTACCTTTCGTGGGTCTGCCATCACAATACGCTTATAAATGGGTATCTGTCCGGTAGTTTCGGCAATATCAAAAAACTCTGTTTTTACAGGCCCCGGGCAGACAGCAGTCACGCCTATATTTCGTGGTCTGAGTTCTTCGCGAAGAGCTCTGCTGTAGCTTAAAACAAATGACTTGGTTGCCGCATAAACCGTAAACCCCGGCTGTGGCAGAAATGATGCAGCAGAGGCGAACTGTAAAATCCGACTATTTTCATTCATATACGGAAGTACCATATGCGTGACAGTGCAGAGTGCCTCACAGTTAAGTCTTATCATGCCGGTTTCATCTTCTAAAGAAAGGTCTCCTGTATTGCCTATCTTTCCAAAACCAGAGGCATTGACCAAAATTTTTACATCTGGTTTCTTAAGTCTCAGTTCATCTTCCAGAATCTTAAGCTGTGATTCATCTGTCAGATCTATTGCAAAGCATCTGGCCGGTATCGGAAGGGTCTTCTCCACTTCCTTCATGCGATCCATGCGTCTTGCAATGAGCCATACTTCTTTAATTCCCGAAAATCTGTCTGCAATCTGTCTTGCAGCTTCCCTGCCCATACCGGATGATGCACCTGTAATTATAGCGATTTTCATTTTGGAACACCCCTCTTATATCAATAGTTACGCTTTCTTTTTATGCACATTGCGTATAGCCTTTTTCTTCGCAGGCGTCCGCTTATTAGCCCCCTGTCCTGACTTTCCGGCTATACGATTTGAATCCTTATATCCATTTGACTGAAAATCCCTTCCCTTAACCTGACGAGGACGAATAAGACATTTCTTATCAAATCCAATCAGATCTGTTCTTCCGGCCAGATGAAGAGCCTCCTGCACCAGTTCATAATTTTTCGGATTTCTGTACTGAATCAGTGCACGCTGCATAGCCTTCTCATGCGGATTGGTAGGTACGTAGACTTTTTCCATGGTTCTTGGATCATATCCCGTATAATACATGCAGGTTGAAAGTGTCGACGGTGTTGGATAAAAGTCCTGAACCTGCTCAGGCATATATCCGAGATCTCTCAGATATTCCGCGAGTTCTACAGCTTCTTTGATGGTCGAACCCGGATGCGATGACATAAGATAAGGCACAAGGTACTGCTTCATACCAAGCGATTCATTCATCGCATAATATTCCTTCATAAATTGCTGGTAAACCTTGTTTTCCGGTTTTCCCATCCGTTTTAATACATTATCAGAAATATGCTCCGGTGCAACCTTAAGCTGTCCGCTGACATGATACTGGCACAATTCTCTAAGAAAAGCACGATTTTTCTCTGCAAGAAGGTAGTCGAAACGAATACCTGATCGAATAAATACCTTTTTAACCTTTGGAATTGCCCTAAGTTTCTTTAGGAGCGAGATATAATCGCTGTGATCTGAATTGATATTCTTACATGGCTGTGGGAACAGGCACTGCTTATGAGGACAGGCACCATATGTCATCTGTTTCTCACATGCCGGATGTCGGAAATTGGCTGTCGGGCCACCCACATCATGAATATATCCCTTAAAATCAGGTTCCTCTGTGAGAATTTTTGCTTCCTCTATGATAGATTCATGGCTTCTGGTCTGTACAATACGTCCCTGATGAAAAGTAAGTGCACAGAAACTACATCCGCCAAAACAGCCGCGATTACTGATAAGGCTGAATTTCACCTCGGTAATCGCCGGAATACCACCCGCAGCGTCATAGCACGGATGCCACGTTCTCATATACGGAAGTGCATAGACATCATCCATCTCTTCCTGTGCAAGAGGCTTGGCAGCAGGATTCTGAACTACATAAAGCCTGTCGCTGTAAGGTTCTACAAGCCTTTTTCCTGAAAATGGATCGGTATTGCTATACTGGGTAAAAAAGCTCTGTGCGTAGGTTTTCTTATCACCTGCAACTTCCTTATATGAAGGAAGACGAATCTCATCATAAACTGAATTAAGATTATCTGCTTTATAAACTGTTCCTTCAATAAATGTAATATCCTTAATATCGATTCCACTTGCCAGTGCATCTGCTATCTCTACTATAGATCGTTCTCCCATACCATAGGAAATCAGATCCGCCTGCGAATCAAGAAGGATCGAACGTTTCATCTTTCCTGACCAGTAGTCATAATGTGCCAGACGTCTTAAGCTAGCCTCAATACCTCCGAGAATTATCGGCTTTTTCGACCACGTACGAATCAGATTAGAATAGACTATCGTAGCATAATCAGGACGTTTTCCCATCTCACCGCCCGGTGTATAAGAATCTTTTGCACGGCGTTTCTTTGAGACCGAATAATGATTTACCATAGAATCCATATTTCCGGCACTTACAAGCCATCCAAGACGCGGTTCGCCAAGAATTCGTATACTATCCTGATTCTTCCAGTCAGGCTGTGCTATGATACCAACTTTGTATCCATGAGCTTCAAGCATACGGCTGATAATCGCGTGTCCAAATGACGGATGATCTACATATGCATCTCCGCATACATATACAAAATCACAGTTTTCCCAACCACGTTTATCCATATCAGCCCTGCATATCGGCAAAAAATCATGTACCATTTTTATCCTACCTCCCGTAGCAGTCATGATAGTTTTTAATATAAAAATCTGCCAGTTTCTTCTTTTCCTCAGTCATTGAAAGCGAAAAGTCATCTTCAACCGCACCAACTCGCATTCCTGCACGCTTTCCAGCCATTATTCCTGCCGGAACATCTTCAAATACGAGACATTTTTCCGGGTTAACACCCAGATCAGCCGCCACCTTAAGATAAATATCAGGTGCCGGTTTTCCTGCTGCCACCTCACATGCAGTGGCCACCACATCGAAATATCCTCTAAGCCCAAGTGAATCAAGCACCGCATTTACCATCTCATGAGCATTGCTCGTGGCGATTCCCATTCGGATTCCCTGTTTCTTTAAAAATGGCAGAAAATCCAAAATTCCGGGTTTTGGAGGTACTTCATGGCGATATTTGTCGATAGACATCTCAATCCATATAGCCTTGATTTCATCCAAAGTCATAGGAAGCTTAAATTTATCTTTAAAATAAACCGCCGTCTCTGAAAAGCTCATGCCCTCGATATCTTTTTGAAGATTTTCAGGACAGTCATAGCCGTATCGACCTAAAAACTCAACGTCGATAGCCTTCCACATCCACATTGAATCAACTAATGTTCCGTCAAGGTCAAATATGACAGCCTCAACCTGATTCCAGTCAATATTTATATAGTCAATATCTGTGCTGTCAACACTCACGCCAAAGTTTTTATTATCTGCCTCATCCAAATCAATTTCATCTGCCTGAATTTCATCTAAATTTTCTTGCTTTAGCGACTTTATCTCATCCTCAGTAAGAGGCCTGTACTCGCCTGTTTTAAGTGTTTCATCAAGTACAAGCGTTCCCATAGAGAGACGTTTCAGATATATAACTTCTCCGCCCTCTGTCTCGAACATTCGCTTAACCTGGTGAAACTTGCCCTCACGTATGGTAAGTTTAGCTTCACAAAAATCCGTGCCAGCCTCATTCCACCCTTTCTCTATTATGAGATCTGCCGGCTGCACCTTAGTTCCGTCAGAGAGTGTGATTCCACTTTTAAATCTTGCTTCAATCCCGTCTTTAAGTGTTCCCCTCACGCGGGCAAAATATACCTTATCTACGTGTTTTTTTGGTGCTAACAGTTCATGTGCCAGTGCACCATCATTTGTGATGAGAAGAAGTCCCTCAGTATCAATATCAAGACGGCCGACCGGGAACAGATCCTTTCGCTTTGCATCGCGGATGAGCTCGGTGACAGTTTTATAGCGTCCATCCTCAGTAGCAGAGACAACTCCCTGTGGTTTATTAAGCATATAGTATTCGACTTCGGCCCATCCTATAGGCTGACTGTCCAAAGTAACCTTATTTGCCATAGGCAAAACCTTTCTGTCCGCATCTTTGCAGACAGTACCATCCACCTTAACACGGCCCTTTCTAATCATGTCCTTTACCTGACTTCTGGTTCCCTGTTTCATCTCTGCTAAAAAGCGATCCAATCGCATACTTTTTTCCTGTCCCATCACATCCACCTCCATCCCGGATTGTATTTATTTTTTATCATATTACCACTTTTTTTGGCCCAGCCCAGTGTAAATCCATCAACGCATACGAGCAAAAGTCCGTCAGAAGCATCCTCATCTTCTACCATCAGGGTTTCCCCCTTAAGATAGCGGATAACACGTTCATCTTCACTCTTTAAATTCAGGCAGTTGTCAAATTCTCTCATTCTTAGATTCATCGCCAGTGCCTGAGACGGTTCAAAACGACCTTTTTTTATTTCACCAAAAAGCAGACCGGTCCTAAGGCATCTGAGCGGTCTAAAATATTTCATAGATTCTCCTGAAAGTTCCTCAGGAAGATAATATATGCGTTCACCATCATGATAAAACCGAGAAGTATTCCATCTTTCCTTTGGAAAACAACGAAGGAAGTCGGTCAATGCAGAAAAATCAGACTTTTTATCAAATGAAACTTGTTTAAGTTTTCCTGATTCAGATGACATTTTCTTAAAACTTGATTTTAAATGCACGGCATCGGTGTCATCTATGATATTTTGCGGCATATCCAATGCCTTCGATTTCTCTAGCACTGCCACAAAATGTCCTTCTCCGTCCAGACGGTGTGGAAACAGTCTCAGACATCCCTCTACACCGCGGCTTGCCTCAAATCCGTATTCCGGTTTTTGATAAACCACAGACATCTCCGGATATTTATCAAGAATCCATTCAATAGTCCCCTCGTCCTCATCACGGTCAAATGTACAGGTAGAATATACAAGTTTTCCTCCTGGCGAAAGCATCTTAACAGCGAAATCAAGGATCTCACGCTGAAGCGGAGCGTAAAATTCAGGTCCTTTTTCATTCCAACTCTTTATCATGGACGGATCACGTCGAAACATTCCTTCACCGGAACATGGCGCATCAACCAGTATCTTATCGAAAAATCCCGGCAACAAACCGGCCAGTTTTTCAGGTGTCTCGCTGGTCACACAGATATTTCCTGCCCCGAATATCTCAAGATTTTTAAGCAGTGCCTTAGCACGTGAATTGCTGATATCGTTGGAAAAAAGAACTCCTCTTCCGTGTAATCTGGCTGCAAGTTCCGTACTCTTGCCCCCGGGTGCGGCACAAAGGTCCAAAACTTTGTCCCCCGGCTCTATCGGAAGATAAGCCGCCGGAGACATGGCACTCGGCTCCTGCAGATAATAGAGTCCCGCATAGTACCACGGATGCTTAGACGGACGTTCATTTTGATAATAGAACCCATTTTCAGTCCACGGTACCGGTTTCAAATTCCATCTGACATCACTTGCCATATCCAGAAAATCTTCCGGGGTCAGTTTGTCAGTATTCACACGAAGTCCAAAACGTGCTTCCTCAATATATGAAGCTAAATATTCCTGATATTCCTCGCCCAGAAATTCTTTCATCTTTTCGAGAAATCTCTCCGGCAGTTCCCGATAATCCAAGGCTTTTCCTCCAAAAAATATAATGATAATAAGATGTTACATCGCAACTTTCTATAATTGAACAAAAAACGAGAATGTGCACTGGCACATTCCCGTCATCATATTTGAGTACGCGACTTTCATTTAAAAAAGTGCCAAATCGTGTACAACACACTTATTCTGCAGATTCACCGGTCACGGCTACAGTATTAGCCACAGGTGTCTGAGTAGCAGGTGCATTCTCTCCTGCATCTGTCACTACACTTCCAGCTAATTCATTGCGGTTGGATGATACGATATCATAGCTAGACTGCATAGAGCTCATATATGACTCAAAACGACTCTGAGCTCCATCCATGGAGTGTTTTATAATCGTCTGCAGACTGCGAAGCATATCATCTGTATACTGAACAGAACCCTGGCGAATACTGTTGGCCTCTGAAACCGCATTGTCCACGATCTGCTGTGCCTGAGCATTGGCCTGCTCTATGATACTGTTGGCCTCAGCATATGCACGCTGCATGATCTCGTGCTCACTTACCAGTTCATTGGTCTGTGCAGTAGCCTCTGCTACCATGGCATCTGCCTGTGTTCTTGCCTCCTGCAAAATAGCATCCTGATTGCTGATGATCTTCTGATACTTCTTGATCTCCTCAGGAATACGCATACGCAGTTCCACGAGCAGCTCTTCCATTTCTTCTTTATTTACCAAAATTTTAGTATTGGAAAGCGGCTGAAACTTGCAGCTGCCGATATAATCTTCAATTTCTGTGATGATCTGTTCAATTCTGCTCATAGCTCTTCTCCTTATTTGCCTTCCCTGCCAGCCTTAAGTTCCTCGTATTTTTCACGTACATATTTTGCAACGACAGGATCTAAAAACTCAGAAATGTCGCCTCCGTACATAGCGACTTCTTTTGCCATGCTTGAGCTTAAATATGCATACTTAAGGTTTGTTGTCAGGAACAGGGTATCTATCTCTGGTTCAATTACACGGTTCATCTGCGCAAGTTGAAGCTCATACTCAAAGTCTGTGATCGCACGCAGTCCGCGTACTATGACCTTGGCACGATTCTGGCGCATAAAATCAATGAGAAGTCCGTCAAAAGACTGTACTTCAACATTAGGAAGTTCTCTAGTCACTTCCTCTAACATCTTAACACGTTCTTCAGTAGAAAACAACGGAGATTTTGCGTTATTACACAATACTCCTACAATTAATCGATCAAAAATTTCAGAAGATCTCTTTATAATATCAAAATGTCCAAGCGTTACTGGATCAAAGCTGCCCGGATAAATAGCTGTTTTCATTTTCTTATATCTCCTTTGAAATTCAGGCTTTGCGTATAAACAGATGTTTATTCGTCTTATATATCTTTTCTTTTTCAAGAGTGTATCCAAGTTCAGAAAGATACCCGCATTCTGTCTCTTTTGATGCCTCTACTATGATAACTGTATCTTCATCTGCCAGCGAGGAATTTGCCAGATAGGTAAGCACTTCCTTCTCCCAGAGATGATTGTATGGAGGATCCATGAAAATAAAGTCAAATGCCCATTTTTGACTCTCAATCCTCTTTAAAGCATCAAAAATATCACAGTTAAGCAGAACCGCCTTGTCTGCAAGATGTGCCGCCTTCAGATTATCACGGATACAGTCCGCTGCCTTTGGATTCTTCTCAACAAAAACAGACATCTTCGCCCCACGGCTCAATGCCTCTATTCCTATGGCTCCGCTTCCGCCAAACAAATCAAGAAATGTACATCCATAGATGTCATTATTAATCATATTAAAGAGGGTTTCTTTAATCCGATCAGTTGTCGGTCTCGTATCCATTCCCTCGATTGTTTTCAAAGTAAGCCTTCTGGCACTTCCGGATATTACCCGCATGGTCTTATCTCCACCTTGCAAATATATTAGATTGATGTTTTTTTAACACTACATCTGTACTATTATAGTATGAGTTTTACTGATATACAAGAAGAAAAATGAGATTATTGCACATTTTTTATTCTAATGTACTGTATCATATAATTATTTAAGAGACAAAAATGCCGCCAGATTTCCTCTTTTATCTCCCATCTCCCTGTGAGAATAGAGGAGATTAGGATTACATTTTGTGCAAACATTGGTAACTGCCAGATGTTCCTTAAGTATGCCAGCTTCAGAGAGTAAAGAAACGTTTGCTCTCCAGAGGTCCAGCTGATATTTTCCATTTCCCTTATCTCTGAGAATGGACTTGTCATAGCAAACTTTTTCTCCGAATTCATCTGTAAATGCCTTGGCAACGTCCTCACTCACCTCATAGCAGTCCATGCAGATACTTGGTCCTATACATACAAGCAGGTCTTCTGGATTAGAGTCAAATGCCTCTTTCATTGCCTCTATAGTCCTAAGCCCCATCCTGTTAACTGTGCCTTTCCATCCAGAATGTGAAAGTCCTATCGCACGATGCACGGGATCCACAAAATATAACGGCACACAGTCTGCGTAAAATGTAACCAGAGTAAGTTCAGGCACATTTGTAATGAGGCCATCGATATTTTCATAGTCGCGATCTTTCCATATTCCCTTTCCCGCGTCCTCCTCAGCCACGATGCGAATATTCGTCGTATGTGTCTGATGACTCAGAACCATTTTAGACACGTCGCATCCGATGATCCCTGCCATCCTGTGGTAATTTTCAAGCACATCTTTCCTATCATCTCCACGTGTAAACGAAAAATTCATCGTCTCAAAATATCCCTTGCTCACACCGCCTAAGCGTGTTGAGAATGCATGACGCACCATCCCGGTATTTTCCAGAAGTGGAAATTTAAAATAAGTGACACCATCCTTTTCATCTAAAACTATAGTTTCCTGATGACTTGTACTTGGATTTTTCTTATATGTTATTGTCATTGTCTTACACCTTTTAGCACCAGAAAGCATCTTTAATCAATCGCACATCATTCCCAAGCACAGCCACAACATCAAACCTGCATGGTGTATCTTCAGGAATATGTGCATAAGTCATGTAAAATCTGGCCGTTCTTAGTATTCGTGTCTGTTTGTGGTAGTCAACCGCCTCTGCCGGGTCGCCTTCACGCAAACTTTTTCGGTACTTAACCTCAATGAACACCAGATATTTTCCATCTCTGGCTATGATATCCACTTCGCCTTGCCGACACCTGAAATTTCGCTCAAGAATCCTATATCCTTCTTTTAAAAGATATTCACATGCCAATCTCTCGTATTCAGTTCCTACTGTACGTTTATTTTGATTTTTTTCGTTATTTTGAATATTTTCGTCAAATTTGTTTTTATATTTATACATTCAAAACACTTTCGTATGCATATTTTATTGTTTCATCTGCTTTGTAGTTTTTAGCATTATTTTATTTAACATCCCCGCCCAACAGTTTTTTTAAAAATGTTCTTCTATGAATAGGCGACGGACCATAAGTCAAAATTGCCTCATTGTGAACCTTAGTTCCGTATCCTTTGTGTTTGGCAAATCCATATTCCGGATATATCTTATCATATTCCAGCATCATATGGTCTCTCGTCACCTTTGCAAGAATGCTGGCAGCAGCTATAGAAACGCTTTTTGCATCGCCCTTTATGATCTTTAACTGTTTTTCTTCCGAGATTCCGGGAATTATGACTGCATCGTTTAGAAAAATATCTGGTTTAACGGAGAGATTAGATACTGCCTGACGCATCGCCTCATAGGTCGCCTGTAAAATATTGATTTCGTCAATAAGTTCCGGGCTTGCGATTCCTATGCCATAGTCCGTCGCCTTTTCTTTAATCTCTAAAAATAATTCTTCACGACATTTCTCTGACAACTTCTTCGAATCATTCAATCTTAGAATCGTGCAGTTTTTAGGCAAGACAGCCACAGCCGCCACTACCGGACCTGCCAATGGGCCTCTTCCGGCCTCATCGATACCACAGACAATGCCCGCATTCTCATATTGATGTTCATACAAACGCATCTCTTCAAGGCGGGCCAATTCAGCCTCAAGTTTCTCACCAGTCAATTTTCTCATGTTATTCCCCTGTTTTTATGTGAAATCTGCTCTTTTGTACAAGTTGCTTTTTCAGTTTCTAATTAAAACACAGAATTTTTCACTGCCTACTTCATATCCGGCACTTCCAGTGTCACATATCCGATCTTACCGCTTCTGAAATCATCCAACAGGATACCTGCCGCCTTTTTTGTGTCAAGCTCGTTGCCTTTCAAAAGACATGAACGAGACTTCGCAATCTGGCGAAGTACTTCCCATGCAATCTTACTTTTCTCAGAATCTTCTACATCGAGGTCGCCTATCTCAACACCATAACGTTCTTCAAGTTTTCTCCCATATCGTCCGGAAATGCTTTTGATAAGTTCCAAAGCAAGCTCTTCTTTATCAAGGATTTCATCGTTTATAGAACCGATAAATGCAAGGGAGAGTCCAACCTGCGGTTCTTCGAATTTGGGCCACAATATACCTGGTGTATCAAGAAGTTCCAACGTCTTATTTAAACGAATCCACTGATTTCCCTTTGTGACACCTGGTTTATTGCCGGTCTTTGCACATGCTTTTCCTGCAAATGAATTAATAAATGTGGATTTTCCAACATTCGGAATACCTACGACCATAGTGCGAACCGGGCGATTCTTGATGCCACGGCGTCTGTCACGCTCAATCTTTTCCTTGCATGCTTCCTGAACCAATGGCTGAATCTGTTTCAAACCAAGACCTGTGCGGGCATTGATTCTAAGTGCGTGTATTCCCTGCTCCTTAAACCACGCTATCCAACGCTCCGTACAGGCATCATCTGCCAGGTCTGCCTTATTTAAGAGGACTATACGTCCCTTTCCCTTGGCAAGTGTATCTATATCGGGATTGCGACTTCCAAGCGGAACTCTGGCATCTACAAGCTCTATCACAAGATCGATAAGCTTGATATCTTCCTGCATGGCTCTCTTGGCCTTCGTCATGTGTCCCGGATACCATTGTATCTGCATAAAATAACCTCATTTCTGTTTATTGAGTCTGATTTTCGACATTTTGACCCACTAAAAAATCACTGCCGTACGATCGCTTTTTAATGGTTTATTCGATCATGATATAAAGCCCAAACTCTCTAGCGGCTGTATTTTTAGCCACACTTTTCCCTTGATTTGGCGAAGTTTTATATTGCCCACATTGGCAAATCGACTGTCTTCACTACCTGATCTATTGTCTCCCAGAAGAAAATATTCATTCTTATCCAATACAATCGGATATTCTGCGAGTCCTGCAAGTGATGCCTTATCAAGTTCTCCCGGTGCATCTAATTTTTCATCATTTATATAAATAAAACCGTCCTTAATTTGCACCGTTTCACCGGGTAGGCCTACAACTCGTCTTATATTATAATTTCCGGATTCTTTTTCATAGACAACTATGTCATACCGTCTCGGATGTATTATCAGATAAGACAGACGATTCATCAGCACCTTTTCCCCCTGCGAAAGCACAGGTTCCATAGATTGTCCGCTCACACGAATCTGTGTTCCTACTGCAAATACCGCAAACCAGGCTATCGAAATAACCACGGCGATATCTACTATCCAGCCGACTACCAGGCGGATTCGGTTTTTTTCTTCCTTTATTTCCATATATTTATAATTCTCCATTAAAGGTTGGATAGGGCTTGCCACTGTACTTTCCTATGAAACAAAAAAGGCTGCTGCACAGCCCTCTCCGCCGCATCCGATATGAATAAATCCATATCCTGTCACACAGCAGATCGACCTGTACAGCAGCCCCTTCCGCGTCAGCAATTATTTTACTAACTCTTTTACCTTCGCTGCCTTGCCGATTCTTGATCTCAGGTAGTTCAGTTTTGCTCTTCTTACTTTACCTTTTCTGATAACTTCAACGTTCTCTACGGACGGAGAATGTAATGGCCATGTCTTCTCTACGCCAACACCGTTGGAATTCTTTCTAACAGTGAAAGTCTCACGAGCACCGCCGTTCTGTCTCTTAATAACAGTTCCCTCGAAAACCTGAACTCTTACGCGGTTTCCCTCCTGGATCTTAGCAGATACACGTACTGTATCACCAACGTTGAAACTCGGAACGGTTTCCTTTAACTGAGCTGCTTCAATCTTCTTAATAATTTCGTTCATCTTTGTGAACCTCCTTCAAAATCTTTGATGTTCTTAATACGATTTAGAGTATGTCAAAACAACATTTTGTGTAACAGCGGAACATCTCTTTATTTCACAGAATAAGATTCTATCATAGAAATCCCTTATTTGCAAGGATTTTCAGACAGATTTTCACTGTTTTTTTCTTCTTCCTTGCGTTTGATAAGTTCTTCTAAATACTTCTTTTCTTTCTTATCAAGGACCGCATCTTTAAGCAGATCCGGACGGCGTTCAAGTGTGCGTTCTATGGATTTTTGCCTTCTCCACGCCTCAATATTCTTATGATGCCCGGTCAAAAGCACATCAGGAACTGCCTTGTCCATGAATACTACCGGTCTGGTATACTGCGGATATTCGAGCAGATTGTCATGAAATGACTCAAATTCTGCCGAAACATCGTTATTCAGCACTCCGGGTACAAGACGTGATATACAGTCAATCATGACCATAGCCGGAAGTTCACCGCCAGTCAGAACATAATCGCCTATTGAAAGATAATCAGTCACCACAAGCTCAAGGGCCCTCTCATCTATTCCCTCATAATGACCGCAAAGAAACACTAAATCTTCTTCTTTAGAAAGCTCCTCTGCTATCTTCTGATTAAAAACCTGTCCCTGAGGTGTCAGATATATAACGCGGGGTCTTTTACCTGTACGTGCTGCCAGATCCTCGTATGCATCATAAATCGGTTCGGGCTGCATGACCATACCCGCACCACCGCCATAAGGTGCATCGTCAACATGGTGATGCTTGTCCTTTGAATAATCGCGAATATTGATCGCCTCAACTGAGATCAGCCCCTTGTCTATAGCACGCCCAGTAATACTTGTATTCAGTCCTCCCATCACCATCTCAGGGAACAGGGTCAGAATATGAAAATTCATCAAATTCTCCTATCTACAGATCCAAAAGTCCATCCATGATATGGACTAACACAATTCCTGCCTCAAGATCTACCCGCAAAATGCATTCTTTGATTGATGGGAACAGATATTCTTTATTTTCAGGTCCTTCTATGACATAGACATCATTGGCAGCCGTTTGTATAATATCCTTGACAGTACCAAATTCTTCACCTTTATCTGTCACAACCTTAAGTCCAATCAAATCAGCAATAAAATTTTCATCAGGTGCAAGCTTAACTGCCTGGTCTCTGGTTACCAGAATATCCTTGTTGCGATATGCTTCGCAATCTTCTATCCTATTCATTTCTTTAAATTTAAGTATAACCATATTTTTGAAAAAACGGACCTGTTCCACGTTAACAGGAATTTTTTCTTTTCCGGTATCAATATAAGCTTTTTTTAATTTTCTAAAACGATTCACATCATCGGTGGTAGGAAAAACCTTCACATCACCACGCAGCCCGTGCGGAGATGTGATCACTCCAACTCTCAGATAATCTACCATCTATATAAACCTCCTGGTAAAAAAACTTAACGCAGTTTAAACATTTATCACTGTGAAAGCATGACAAAAATGTACGATAAAAGCCGGATACCTTAATCAGGCAGCCGGCTTTTCAGCTTCGTCTATAATTACTGAATTTCTACAATAACTTTCTTGTCTTCCTTGGATGAAGCCGCCTTGACAACCGAGCGAATCGCTTTCGCGATGCGACCCTGTTTTCCAATTACCTTACCCATATCGGCCGGTGCAACGGAAAGCTCAATTACAGTCTCGTCATCTTTGACCGATTCTGTAACCACTACCTCGTCCGGATTTTCAACCAGTGCTTTCGCGATAACTTCAACTAATTCTTTCATACCTTTGCACCTCACAGGTCAGTATGCTTGATTACTGGATACCAGCGATCTTTAACAGTTTACCAACAGTCTCTGTCGGCTGAGCACCTGTTGCTAACCATTTCTTAGCAGCCTCTTCGTCAAATTTCAGAGTGCTCGGCTCTGTATTCGGATCATAGAAACCAACTTCCTCGATGAATCTGCCATCTCTTGGGGATCTGGAATCTGCAACAACGATTCTATAGAAAGGAGCTTTCTTCTGACCCATTCTTCTTAATCTCATCTTTACCATTTTAAATTACCTCCTGAAATCTTTCCTTGTTTTTTATTTAATTTAATTTATTGAATGAAATATTCCACTTCTTAGGAATATTCTATCCTACTTTAATAACTAAATGTGGCAAACCGCCTAAAACGGCATCTTCATCTTGCCAAACATGCCACCAAGACCGCCAAGACCTTTTCGCTTACCACCAGCCATACCCGGAAGCTGTTTCATCAGTTTCTTCATATCGCCAAACTGTTTTACCAGACGGTTGACCTCTGCGATGTCAACCCCAGCGCCCTGTGCAATTCTCTTCTTTCTGGACGGATTCATAAGATCCGGATTGCGTCTCTCCTCAGCAGTCATAGAAAGTATGATTGCCTCGACGCGCCCCATCGCCTTCTCATTTTCATCCAAATCAAGGCCCTTAAGCTGTCCCATGCCGGGCATCATACTCATGATACTGGCCATACCGCCCATCTTCTTAATCTGGTTCATCTGATCGAGAAAATCATTGTAATCAAACTCAGCCTTCTTAATCTTACGGCCAAGTTCCTTAGCCTTATCTTCATCAATCACAGCAGCTGCTTTATCGATGATAGAAAGCACATCGCCCATACCGAGGATTCTTGAAGCCATACGGTCCGGATAAAACTGCTCAAGATCTGAGAGTTTTTCTCCCATGCCGACATAGATAATCGGCTTGCCTGTCACAGCCTTGATGGAAAGAGCCGCACCACCTCTGGTATCGCCATCCATCTTTGTAAGGATAACACCGTCGATGCCGATCTTGTCATTGAACATCGTCGCTACATTGACTGCGTCCTGACCTGTCATAGCATCTACAACAAGGAGTGTCTGATATACAGCTACATTCTCCTTGATCTCCACCAGCTCATCCATCATAGCTTCATCTATGTGAAGTCGGCCGGCAGTATCGATGATAACCACATTGTTGCCGTTCTTAGCCGCATGCTCGATAGCCGCCTTTGCGATATTGACAGGTTTATGATTCGTTCCCATGGCAAATACCGGAACGCCCTGTTTATCACCATTTTTCTGCAGCTGTTCGATGGCAGCAGGTCTGTAGACGTCACACGCCACAAGCAGAGGCTTTCTGCCCTTCGCCTTTAACTTTCCGGCTATCTTTGCAGTGGTGGTAGTCTTACCGGCACCCTGAAGGCCGGCCATCATGATGACTGTAATCTCATTGCTCGGTTTAAGTGCAATTTCAGTCATCTCTGAGCCCATCAGCTTAACAAGCTCATCATTAACAATTTTTATTACCATCTGTCCGGGATTGAGTCCATTCAGAACATCGATTCCAACTGCTCTCTCCTGTACAGCACTGATAAACTGTTTTACTACCTTGAAGCTTACATCCGCTTCCAGAAGAGCCATCTTAACTTCTTTGAGTCCTGCCTTTACATCACTCTCGCTAAGTCTGCCCTTACCTGTCAGGTTTTTAAACACATTCTGCAGTTTGTCTGCCAAGCTTTCAAATGCCATCAAAAACCTCCTGAATTATAAATCCAATATTTCGTTTGAGATTCTGCTGATTTCATCAATCAATGAATGATCCTTGGTACGGTCAAACTCTTCCGTCAACCTGTGAATCTCCGTTACTTTCTCCTTGGTCTTTTGAAACTTGGCTATAAGTCCAAGCTTCTCTTCATAACCTAAGAGTGTGCGATCGCAGCGCTTTATAAGATCATGCACCCCCTGGCGGGTAATCCCCTGTTCATCCGCAATCTCACTGAGGGACAGATCGTTAAAAACCACATCCTCATATATGCTCTGCTGATGTTTCGTCAGAAGTTCTCCATAAAAATCATATAAAAGCCCCTGTTCAACGATTTTTTCCATCTCTCATCACCTGTGATATCATACACGATTTATAGGATGGTGTCAAGTATTTTTTCTTGTCAAACATACGTTCTTGTGTTTCTTTTTTTCAAAGAACAACGAATGTGCCTTGGCACATTTCAGCGTCTGGCACGATCGCTTGCGACATGATTCTTCTTCGCACGAGTGCGCATTCACGCGGAGCGTTTTTATTTCATAGGACTCACTTTCCTATGAATCGAGTAGGAGGGGGATTTGAATAATCCCCCGACCTCTCAC
>CAVKOQ010000032.1:0-23183 GCA_963657995.1 bacterium | reverse complement strand
CTTGAAAATGACTGTATCGGCAAATATGTAGCGAAACTTATCGGATTTAAAGAAGATGTAGGTTCGCCTGTGTCTAAGAATCCAGGAGAAAAGTCTGGCACCAAAAGTGATACTGACGACAAGTATAAAGGTAGTGAAAGTGGTGGCCTGACAAAAGAATTTTTACAGCTTAACGGCTTTTGACATAAGATTATACTAGATTATACGAGTAGGAGGAGAAGACATGAAGCAGTATGATACAGTAGAAAAAGCTTTAGAAGAGCTAAAAAAAGGACATTTAATTCTCGTAACTGATGACGAAGATCGTGAAAATGAGGGAGATCTTATATGTGCAGCAAGCTTTGCCACGACAGAAAATGTTAATTTTATGGCAACGCATGCAAAAGGACTTATCTGCATGCCTATGAGTATTGAGATTTGCAGAAAGCTACAGTTTCCTCAGATGGTAAATGATAATACAGACAATCATGAAACAGCATTTACTGTATCTATAGATCATATATCCACTACAACGGGTATATCTGCTAAGGAGCGAGGTATTACAGCAAGAGCTTGTGTTGATCCGGAGACAAAACCAGAAGATTTCAGAAGACCGGGACATATGTTTCCTCTTATGGCAAAGAAAAATGGTGTTCTTGAGCGAAACGGACATACCGAGGCAACTGTAGATCTCATGAGACTTGCAGGTCTTCCTGAGTGTGGTCTTTGCTGTGAAATCATGCGTGATGACGGGACTATGATGAGATCTGAAGAGCTTTTTGATATGGCAGAAAAATGGAATCTTGCTATGATTACCATAAAGCAGCTGCAGGAATATAGAAAAAAACATGATAAGCTGGTTGAGTGCGTGGCAGAGACACGTATGCCTACAAAATACGGTGAATTTCGTGCATATGGATACCTGAATCTGTTAAACGGAGAACACCATGTAGCACTTGTAAAAGGTGATCTGGGAGACGGTGAAAACGTACTTTGTAGAGTACACTCAGAGTGTCTTACAGGCGATGCATTTGGCTCACTTAGATGTGACTGCGGTCAGCAGCTTCAATCGGCTATGACGCAGATCGAAAAAGAAGGAAGAGGAGTAGTCCTTTATATGCGTCAGGAAGGACGTGGCATAGGTCTTTTAAATAAGCTTCGTGCATACAAGTTGCAGGATGGCGGTATGGACACCCTGGATGCCAATCTTGCACTTGGATTTAAGGGAGATTTGCGGGAATACTATATAGGAGCACAGATATTAAGAGATCTCGGAATTAAAACACTTCGTCTACTTACCAATAATCCTGATAAGGTATACCAATTATCTGATTTTGGTATGGAAATAAAAGAGCGTGTGCCGATACAGATGGAAGAGACACCGTATGACGGATTTTATCTGAAAACGAAGCAGGCACGAATGGGGCATATTCTCAAATTTAAGTAGAATATAATTGTTAAGAAATAAATATATTATATAAACAATTTATTACAGAAAGGATGGCATATATGAGTATTTTTGAAGGAAATGTAGTAGCAGAAAATAACATGAGGATTGGAATTGTAGCAGCGAGATTTAATGAATTTATTACATCAAAGCTGGTTGCAGGCGCAAAAGATGCACTGCATCGTCACAATGTTTCAGATGATGACGTGGATGTGGCATGGGTTCCGGGTGCGTTTGAGATTCCGCTTATAGCATCTGAGATGGCAAAGTGTGGCAAATATGATGCAGTAATTTGCGTAGGAGCAGTTATCAGAGGAAGCACAAGCCACTATGATTATGTATGCAGTGAAGTTTCAAAAGGAATAGCTCAGGTATCGTTATCAAGCAGCGTACCGGTTATGTTTGGAGTATTGACTACAGATACAATAGAACAGGCTATAGAAAGAGCCGGAACCAAGAGCGGAAATAAAGGATTTGACTGTGCTACAGGAGCTATAGAGATGGTAAATCTGCTCAGAGAGATTCGTAAGTAAAAGTAGCTTAGATAGTGCTAGTACAGACTTATTAGATTAACTATAGAAAAGATTATATAACAGAACACCTCCGAAAACTAGCATTGTTGGTAGTTTTCGGAGGTGTTTTTGACTTATAAGAAATAGGAAATAAGAAATGGTGGTACAACTTCTTGATTTATTTTGTTTTAAGTAATCCCTTTTCTTTATAATACTTTTCAGCTCCGGAATGCAATGGGATCGGAATCTGGCTGCACATATATTCCGGATCTGACAGTGCAGTGAGAGATGGATGGGCTGATATGAGTTCCTCTCTGTGCTCGTCAAGTATCTTTGTTATAGTATATACAAGATTTTCATCCATGGATTCATCTACGCACAAGAGACATTTGATTCCAAATGTGTCAAGATCTTCGGTTTGATCTGTATAAGTGCCTGCAGGCACTGTGGCACGTATGTAGACAGGGGTAGAATCAAGTATTTTATCCAGTTCTTCATTGGTATATTTAAGCAGACGGCATGGAGTCTTGCTTGAGAGTTCACAAAGGCTGTGAACAGGTATGCCGGCAAAGCTGTGAACAGCGTCGAGTGTACCTCGAAGAACCGAATCTACGCTTGAAGCGAAACTGTAGTTTTCAAGATCGGTATTTGCAGCACTCAATCCGGCTGCCTTTAGAGCCATGCGTGCTGAAAGTTCGGTTGTAGAGCCCTCGGGACCAACTGCAATGCTGTGTCCGGCCAGATCGTGAACGTATGAAATATGTTCGGATTCTGGTGCCATCCATGTCGATACGCTTGTATATATCGCACCAATAGCTCTAAGGCTTGTCACAGGATCTCCTGCAAATTCATCTTTACCTTCATATGCGGATGAAGCTACATCACCGCTGACCATTCCCATGTCAAACTGACCATTTTGAATATTATGTACGTTGACATACGAACCGGTGGAGGCACTTATGTTAACCTTTATTTCCTGATCATGTTCACTTAAGATTGTAGCGATAGCACTTCCGGCTGGATACATGGTTCCGCCACTGTCAGCAGTTCCTATGGTCAGTATATGAAGTTCTGTCTCTGATTCGCTGGGATGAATATTGACCCGGGATTCCGACTTATGAGAACGAGAGCATCCGGAAAGTGCGAGAGTGAAGGTAAGAAGGATCAGCTGTGCCATATTTTTGAGTCGTTTCTTTTGCATCTTATCTCACCTTTTTCGTATATAGATGAAAAAAATATAACACAAAAATAATAAAAAAACAAGAGCATCCGGTTTTTGTGGGGGAGCCGGATGCTCTTGTATCAGGTTTGGTATTTTAAATAAATTGAGCTTTGGTATGTTGTTTCTTCCTATTTACCAACGAAGCTAGCAAAGATAGAAAGGAAAATCGGGTTGTAGATATCGTCGATGATAACTGCGAATGACGGATACAGAACCCATGCTACTGTGTGCCATCCGTACTGATCCATAACAGCCTTCTCATTTGCAACGGCGTTAGGACCTGAACCGCAGCCCCATCCACAGTTACCAGCTGCCATAACAGCTGCACCGTAGTCACGACCAAACAGGTTGAAGGATACGAAGATTGCAAACAGAGCCATAAGGATAGCCTGTGCAAGAAGAATGATACCCATCTGACCAGCTACAGGAGCCAGTTTTGTAATATCTGTTGTCATCAGAACGAGTGCCAGGTAAAGCTCCAGGAACATATGCTCGATTGCTTCTATTTCCGGAACAGGGAAATCCATACCAGCTGCATCCATGATGTTTCTTGCGATAGCACCAGCGAACAGACAGCCGATGAACTTAGGCATCTCAATCATAGGGATGTTGTCTAACAGGCAGTAGATTGGCATACCAAGTGCTGCTACAAGTAAAGACAGAGCGAATGCTTCAATCATACGTTTGTTGTTAAGAGTTGGTAATGTACCAGATTTTTCTGATTCTGGTTTGTCGTTCGGGTCAGCTTTAAGACCATGACGTGAAATCAGGAAAGCAGCAACAGGACCACCGATTAGGGAACCCATGATGTTACCGCAAGTACCGGCAGCTACACCAACTGTAGTTGCATCAGTTGCACCCATGTTCTCGAAGATAGGACCAAATGCAGAAGCGGTACCAACACCACCGGACATAGCAGCAGAAGAACACTGCAGAGCCAGAAGTGGATGAAGTCCGATTGCATTACCTACTACAACACCGAGAATATCCTGAAGTGTAATCAGTACACAGGCAGCGATAGCGATGAAAGCACAAAGCTTTCCACCGGCATGCTGCAGCATCTTGTAGCTGAAGCCGAAACCTACGCACAGGAAGAATATGTTCTGGCATAAGTCTTTGATAGTTGATACATCAAATGAAAATCCGATGATACCGGAACCTTTGATGATAGCGACTACAACTGAAAAAATGATACCGGATACAACCGGTGCCGGAATAGCGTATTTTCTCAGCAGAGCACTGTGTGCTACGATGGCGCGGCCAAGGAAGATAACGATGGCTGCGAAACCGAGTGATGTAAGATACTCGAACTTAAACGTTGCAACTGCGCCATCAGCTGCAGCCGTGTACGTTCCGAAGTATCCCATGATTGTTTCTAACATAGAACGTCCCTCCATTCTTAATTTAAGAAATTGTTTATTTCTTTCATAATTAGTTTATAAAAATTCATAAAAGAAGTCAATTTATGTAATTTTAAATAGACTTTTGTAACTATTGTAAGTGATGAGATAATATAAAAATAGACTGCAGTCTATATATGATTCTATGGTAAAATCATACAGATGCAGTCCTGAAAATGTCGTAGAAAAATGTAAATTGACTGAAAATAATGAGGCTGGCTATTGTCCGGCATGTCTATATTTGATAGAAGGCCGTCCTCCTGTCTGATAATCGATCATGCTGACAAGCTCGCTAGTTTCAACCAGGTAGTTTAAATATCTTCTAACGGTGATTCTTGAAAGATGTACCTGTTCAGAGATCTGCTCACTTGAGAAAATTTCTTCAGGATGCTCGGAAAGAAAATCTCTGATGAGTGCCAAGGTGTTCTCATTTAACCCTTTGGTCAAAGGTGCCTTCTGCACTGAAATGTCGGTTGGAATGAAAAGTTTGTCTATCTCATTTTGTCCAAGATCACTGGTGGATGCAGCCTTCATTTCCTTCTGACGGTTGTCAAAGCGCTCCAGTGCAGCCTTGAATCTATCATATTCAAAAGGTTTTACAAGATAGTCGGTAACACCTCTGGAGATGAGTTTATGTACAGTATCTGCATCATTGGCTGATGTGACCATGATGATAGCTGGAGTTTTTCCGGCGGCATGAAGCTGATCTATAAATTCGTCTCCGTTCATCTGAGGAGTATAATAATCAAGGATAATCAGGTCGACTGAACAATTCCTAAGGTATTGCAAAGCCAGTGCCCCGTTTTTAAATACAGATTCCACGTGGAATGAGGATGTGAGTTCGACATATTGGCGATTGATGGCAGCTACCATCGGATCGTCTTCAACAATGATAACTTTATACATATATGTGCCTCCTGGTATGGTTACAATTATTTCTTGGTAAATGTTAGTGTAAAACAGGTTCCTTCATCAGATTCTGTATCTATCTCAATCGTTCCGCCGTACTGATTAACCAGTTCATGAATAAGATAAAGCCCCATTCCGCGGTTGCTTCCTTTTGAAGAAACGCCCTTTTCATAAATATGATCAATTAAATCTGATGATATACCACGGCCTGTGTCTTCACATATAATTATGTTCACATCGGGTCTGCAGTAGATACTTAAGTTGATTTCACGGGGATTTTCGGATGATTCAAAAGATTCATGTTCAGTATCTTTAACATTTATATTTTCTGAAGTGGACTCTTTTGTATTTGATGCATCCGCGTTTAATTCTTCTATGGCATTTTCCGTCAGATTGCCCACGATAGTGACAAAATCATCCTCTGAAATAAGAAGATCATGCTCTCTACAGGTGCTGTCAGCACTGACCTGAAGACGGATGCCTAGCTCAGCTGCGTGCATCATTTTTCCGATCACAAGTGCACAGACTCTGGGAACACGTATGCAGTTTGCGGTTTCACGAACTGACTGGCTGGATACCAGACTGCTGTTTGTAATGAAATTTATCGCCTGTTCAATCTTTCCGGTCTGCAGATAACCGAGTATTATGTGAAGTTTGTTTAAAAATTCATGGTTAAATGCACGCAGAGTATCTAACATGCTGTGTGCACCTGAAAGTTCATCTGTAAGTCTGAGAAGATCGGTACGGTCAAAAATAACAACAAGCACACCACGACAAACCTGCTTGCCTCGACCGTGAATCGGAACTTCCTTAACTATGAGCTGACGCCCCGACTGACTGGTGATTTCATGGGTCATGCTCGTATTGCTCTCCATGACCTGATGAAACTGGGTCTGAGGAAAAAGATCGTGAATACTTCGTTTTGTAATGGGCTCTGAACCTTTTGCATATCCGAGCATGGTTGAAACCTTCTGGTTTGCGAAGAGAATTTTTCCATTAATATCGGTGGCAACGAGTCCCTCGTTGATATGATTCATGACTTCATCCTGACGAGTATATATATTGACAAGCTCTTCAGGATCATAGCCCAAAAGAGAATCACGAAGAAGTGCAATAACAGTATGTGTCATGGAAATACTTACAATCATCATTAAGAGAAAGATAAGTCCGTGAAATAAAAGCAGCACACGGTGCTGTGCTGATATAGTGGCGGTAAACAGCGACACCATGACAAAGCCGATGATATTGCCATTTTTATTTTTTATAGCATGAAATGCACGACGCTGCATGCCATATGTACCATATCCGGTTGTGATATAGGGCTCGCTGCCTGAAAGAATGGCAGTCTCGTCCCCGGCTACATACGAGTCGCCTGTCTTAAGTCTGTCTGTATGGTAAAAACGAAGTCCGTTTTTATCGCTGATAAGGATGATGTTGATATCCGGAACATTAGCAGAAAGAGAATCAAGATCCTGACTGATGCTTGCATCAGGATATCCATTTTCAATCATCTCTGCCACGGCCGGCATAGATGCAATATATGAAGCAGTTCCGCTTATGAGCTTGTCCATGTCTTTTCGCTGCCTTGAAATATCAAAAAACAATGTAAAACCGAGTGATATAAGAACAAGAACTGCAGAGAGGAGAAGAAAAGAGCGGTATAGGAGCTTTTCCATATCCAGTTTATCTTTTTTAATCCCCATTTAAAGCAACCTCCATATAGCAATTGATTATGTCTATTATAATAAAAAAAGGATAATCATGCAAGATAATCAATAATAATGTAGTCACAAGTGATTTTAAGGTTGAAAAATTTTGGCAAAAAGGGTACGATGTAAGAAAAGTAAATTTTTTTTGCGTTTTATCAGCTCGATGGCTAATAGTTTATCGTTATCAGCAAAAAAATAGCTTGCTATTTTATAAAAACTTGGTTACAATAAAACCGGGTTGATTAATATTTAACAATCTTAACAATCATTAAGATGAATATCTAGGAGGAATGAGATCATGGCAGTAAAAGTTGCAATTAATGGTTTTGGCCGTATCGGTCGTCTGGCTTTCAGACAGATGTTTGGTGCTGAGGGTTACGAAGTAGTAGCTATCAATGACCTGACAAATCCGGCGATGTTAGCTCATCTGTTAAAGTATGACTCTGCACAGGGCAGATACGACGGCCATACAGTAGAGGCTGGCGAGGATTATATCGTAGTAGATGGCAAGAAGATCACTATCTATGCAAAGGCAAACGCTGCTGAACTTCCGTGGGGCGAGATTGGCGTAGATGTAGTTCTGGAGTGCACCGGATTCTATACATCCAAGGCAAAAGCACAGGCTCATATCGATGCAGGTGCTAAGAAAGTAGTTATTTCTGCACCGGCAGGCAATGACCTTCCAACTATTGTATACAACGTAAATCACAAGACTCTGAAACCAGAGGATACTATCATTTCAGCTGCATCCTGTACAACCAACTGCTTAGCTCCGATGGCAAAAGCATTGAACGATTATGCACCGATTCAGTCAGGTATCATGTCCACCATCCATGCTTATACAGGTGATCAGATGATTCTGGACGGACCGCACAGAAAAGGCGATTTAAGAAGAGCAAGAGCAGGTGCTGTAAATATCGTTCCAAACTCTACAGGTGCTGCTAAGGCAATCGGTCTGGTTATTCCGGAGTTAAACGGTAAGCTTATCGGTTCTGCACAGCGTGTTCCGGTTCCGACAGGTTCCACAACTATCCTGACAGCTGTTGTTAAGAAGGCAGGCGTTACTAAAGAAGCTATCAACGAGGCTATGAAGGCAGCTCAGACAGAGTCCTTCGGCTACAACGAAGATGAGATCGTTTCTTCCGATATCGTTGGTATCCGTTTCGGTTCCCTGTTTGATTCTACACAGACCATGGTATCCCAGATCGGTGATGACTTATATCAGGTACAGGTAGTTTCATGGTATGACAATGAGAACTCCTACACAAGCCAGATGGTTCGTACAATCAAATACTTCGCAGAGCTGGCTTAATAAAGAGCGATAGAAAATCATAAGGATTCAAGATGGGTCCGGTCCTAGGTCGGGACCGGGCCCGTTTTTTCAATTTATAGTAATTAAGGAGACAGAATATGCTTAATAAAAAGTCTGTAGATGATATCAATGTAAAAGGCAAACGTGTTCTGGTACGCTGTGATTTCAATGTACCGTTAAAAGAAGGAAAAATTACTGATGAGAATCGTCTGGTAGCAGCACTTCCGACAATCAAAAAACTTATCGCAGATGGCGGAAAAGTTATTCTTTGTTCACATCTTGGAAAACCGAAGGGAGAGCCGAAACCTGAGCTTTCTTTAGCACCGGTTGCTGTTCGTCTTTCCGAACTTTTAGGACAGGAAGTTAAGTTTGCAGCTGATCCGGAGGTTGTAGGTGCGAATGCAAAGGCTGCAGTAGCAGATATGAAGGACGGAGACGTAGTTCTTCTTGAAAACACACGTTACCGTGCAGAGGAGACTAAGAACGGAGAGGCATTCAGCAAGGAATTAGCTTCACTTTGCGATGTATATGTAAATGATGCCTTTGGTACAGCTCACCGTGCACATTGCTCCAATGTAGGAGTTACACAGTATGTAGATACAGCCGTTGTAGGATACCTTATGCAGAAGGAGATTGATTTCCTTGGCAATGCAGTAGATAATCCTGTTCGTCCTTTTGTTGCCATCCTTGGAGGTGCAAAAGTAGCTGATAAATTAAATGTTATCTCAAATCTGCTTGAGAAGTGTGATACCCTTATTATTGGTGGTGGTATGGCATTTACCTTCTTGAAGGCACAGGGAAAGGAGATTGGCAAATCACTTGTAGACGATACAAAGCTTGATTACTGTCGTGAGATGGTAGAAAAAGCAGAGAAACTTGGCAAGAAACTTCTTCTTCCGGTTGATGCGGCTGTGGCAGCTTCATTCCCGAACCCGATTGATGCACCGATCGAGGTTCAGAATGTATCAGTTGATTCTATTCCTGCGGACACTATGGGACTTGATATCGGACCTGAGACAGCAAAACTCTATGCGGATACCGTAAAATCAGCTAAAACTGTAGTTTGGAACGGACCGATGGGCGTATTTGAGAATCCGACACTTGCACAGGGAACCATTGCAGTTGCAAAGGCTCTTGCAGATACTGAGGCTACTACTATCATCGGTGGTGGTGATTCAGCAGCAGCAGTTAACCAGCTTGGATTCGGTGATAAGATGACCCATATCTCTACAGGCGGCGGTGCTTCTTTGGAATTCTTAGAGGGCAAGGAGCTTCCGGGCGTAGCAGCAGCAAACGATAAATAATGCTTATAGTTTGTGTGATGCATGAACAGTAGTGCAATATATAAACTGTAATAAACAATGATCTGTCAAAGGATAGAAAAGAGGATAAATCATGGCTAGAAGAAAGATCGTAGCAGGAAACTGGAAGATGAACATGACTCCGTCTGAGGCAGTTGACCTGGTAGAGCTTCTGAAACCTTTAGTTGTTTCAGAGGACGTAGATGTTGTATTCTGTGTACCGGCAATCGATATCATCCCGGTTGTTAAGGCATGCGAGGGAACTGGTATCTCTGTAGGCGCTGAGAATATGTATTTCGAGGAGAAGGGTGCATATACAGGCGAGGTTTCTCCGAATATGCTCACAGATGCAGGTGTTAAGTATGTTATCATTGGTCACTCTGAGAGAAGAGAGTACTTCGCTGAGACAGATGAGACAGTCAATAAAAAGGTACTTAAGGCATTTGAACATGGTCTGACTCCTATCATTTGCTGTGGCGAGACACTTACACAGAGAGAACAGGGAATCACACTTGACTGGATTCGTCAGCAGATCAAGATTGCATTCCAGAGTGTTACTTCAGAGCAGGCTAAAAAGGCAGTTATTGCATACGAGCCAATCTGGGCGATCGGAACCGGTAAGGTGGCAACCACAGAACAGGCTGAGGAAGTATGCGGTGCAATCCGTGAGTGCATCAAGGAAGTCTATGATGAGGCTACTGCAGAGGAGATTCGCATCCAGTATGGTGGATCAGTTTCTGCTGCGTCAGCTCCTGAACTCTTTGCCCAGCCGGATATTGATGGTGGTCTTGTTGGCGGTGCTTCTTTAAAGGCTGATTTTGGAAAAATTGTAAATTACAAATAAATATAAGTAACTAAACAGGTGGGGCTGTCGCATGTGTGAGACGTGGCAGTCCCATTGCTGACAGATAGAGTAACTGCCAGGTATAAGAGCAGTTAAAGAATAGGAGATAATTCAATGAAGAAAAAACCAACTGTATTGATGATTCTTGATGGATATGGCATGAGAAATACCTGTGAACACAATGCTGTATGCGAGGCTAGAACACCAATCATGGACCAGCTTATGAGCCAGTGCCCTTCGGTACGAGGCAATGCCAGCGGTCTGGCAGTAGGTCTGCCTGACGGACAGATGGGTAACTCCGAAGTTGGCCATTTGAATATGGGTGCAGGACGTATCGTATATCAGGAACTGACACGCATCACGAAATCCATCGAAGATGGAGATTTCTTTGAAAATCCGGAATTTCTTAAAGCAGCAGATAACTGCAAGAAGAATGATTCAGCACTTCATATGTTTGGTCTTGTGTCTGACGGAGGAGTTCACAGTCATCTGACTCATCTGTTCGGACTCCTTGAGTTTGCTAAACGTATGGAACTTGAAAAGGTATATGTACACTGCTTCCTTGATGGACGTGATACACCACCAGCATCAGGAAAAGATTTTGTTGCAGAGTTAGAGAGCAAGATGCGTGAAATAGGAGTTGGCAAGGTAGCTTCCGTCATGGGACGTTATTATGCTATGGATCGTGACAAAAACTGGGATCGTGTACAGAAAGCCTACGATGTGCTTACAAAGGCAGAGGGTGAGAAGGCTGAGAGTGCATGCGGCGGAATTCAGGCTTCCTATGATAAAGAGGTAAATGACGAGTTTGTGGTTCCCTTCTATGTAGAAGAGAACGGAAAACCTGTTGCAACAATTAATGACGGTGATTCTGTTATTTTCTTTAATTTCAGACCTGATCGTGCAAGAGAGATTACTCGTGCATTTTGTGATGAAGGATTTACTGGATTTGCAAGAGAGAAGAAACTTGACCTTACTTTCGTATGCTTTACAGATTATGACGAGACGATAGGAAATAAGCTTATCGCATTCAAGAAGGAAGAGATCAAAAATACCTTCGGTGAGTTCCTTGCAGCCCATCATATGACTCAGGCACGTATCGCCGAGACTGAAAAATATGCACATGTGACATTTTTCTTTAATGGAGGTGTGGAAGAACCAAATGAAGGTGAGGATCGTATACTCGTTCCGTCTCCTAAGGATGTTCCGACCTATGACCTTAAGCCTGAAATGAGTGCACCGATCGTGTGTGACAAGTTGGTAGAGGCTATAGAGTCAGGCAAATATGATGTCATCATCATCAATTTTGCAAATCCGGATATGGTAGGACATACAGGAGTAGAATCCGCTGCAATCAAGGCTATAGAGACAGTAGATGCATGTGTTGGAAGAGCGGTAGATGCAGTTAAAGCTGCAGGCGGAGTACTCTTTATCTGTGCAGATCATGGCAATGCTGAGGTTATGGTGGACGAGACCACAGGCGAACCGTGGACAGCACATACGACAAATCAGGTTCCATTTGTGCTTGTGGGAGCTGATCCTAAATATAAACTTCGTGATGATGGAAGACTCTGTGATATAGTGCCGACACTCATAGAACTGATGGGGCTTGAGAAACCGAAGGAGATGACTGGAGAGTCACTTCTTATTTCATAGAATAGTGCGTCTTATAAAACAAAAATACTTCGCTTGAATGTCCAACAGCAGTGATACACAAAAATGTAATGGCTGAAATAAGAACTTTTGCTCTTCCATTTCAATGCAAAATAGTATAAAATGAAACCATCTGTGCATACTTTTAAAATTTGCAGAGAGATACAGGAGGAATTAAGCATGAGAGTGGCAGTTGTTACAGACAGCAACAGCGGAATCACACAGACACAGGCTAAAGAGATGGGTATATATGTTCTGCCTATGCCGTTTATGATTGACGGAACGGAGTACCTTGAAGATATAAATCTGACACAGAAAGAATTTTATGAACATCTATCAGGAGATCACGATGTGAGTACTTCACAGCCGTCTCCTGAAACTATACTTAAGCTCTGGGAAAAGCTTCTTGAAGAATATGATGAGCTGATACATATTCCGATGTCCAGCGGACTTTCAAGCTCCTGCCAGACGGCTAAGATGCTTGCAGATGATTTTGACGGACGGGTTTTTGTGGCGGACAATCATCGTATTTCGGTCACACAGAGACGGGCAGTACTTGATGCGGTAAAAATGGCATCATCCGGACTTAGTGCGGCAGAGATTTGTGATAAACTCGAAGAAACTGGTGCAGATTCTTCGATCTATATAACGCTTGATACGCTGAAATATTTGAAAAAAGGTGGAAGAATCACACCGGCGGCAGCTGCTCTTGGCACGTTGCTTCGAATAAAGCCTGTTTTGACTATTCAGGGCGAAAAACTGGATGCATTTACTAAGGCACGTACTATGAAACAGGCCAGAACTTCGATGATTACGGCGATTACGCGTGATCTGGAGCAGAGATTTGGGGATACTTCCGGAGCGAAGACATATGTGGATGTGGCACATACAGACAACTACGAGATGGCTGAAGAACTGGCTGTTGAACTTCGGGAACTGTTTCCTGACACAGAAGTTCATGTGGATCCGTTGTCACTCAGTGTGGCCTGCCATATAGGACCGGGTGCATTGGCAATTGCAGCATCAAAGAAGCTTGAGTCATGATAAAAATAAGAGAAAAGAAAGTAAAGTTATGGAAAGCTATAGAACGAACAATCGGTATGAAAGTACCGCTTGTTCTGGCTTTCCTTTTTCTGACACTGATTCCGTTACTCATACAGGTTAGATTTACATCGGGATATTTTTATCAAATCCACGTTGAGGAGCGTATGGCTGAGGCACAGAACCGATGTCTGATTTTAAATAATAAGATTCGAAGCAGTGATTATATCAATGTATTGCTGTCGGGAAGTCAGGATCAGACGCTTGATGCTGAGATCAGCACAACTGCGGATCTGATGAACGGCAGAATTGTCATAGCAGATGATAATCTAAAGGTGCTTAAGGATACATTTGGTCTTTCTAGGGGAAAAACACTTGTGGTATCGGATGTACTTAAGGCACTTGATGGAGAAACCTCCACATATATAAATCATAAAAAGAAGTATTTTTACGTTGCACAGCCGATTCAGGGTAAAAGCGGTGAGACGGCATTGACAGAAGCAGATCCATCCGTCGACAATAATAAAAACACATCAGGTGTTCAAGGTGTCCTTATAATGATGGCATCGACAGAGAATCTGGAATTATTGCAGGAAAAAATCATCCAGAAGACTGGATTTTTGCAGCTGGTTATGTTCTGCTTTATTCTTATAGCGGATTTTCTTGTGGCTGCGTGCTTGCTCAGGCCATTTAAAAGACTGCAGCGTCAGCTTGATATGGTTGCAGAGGGGAATCTCGATCAGGATATAGACGTGAAAACCTATCGTGAGACGAGAGATATTTCGGATGCAGTCATGCAGACAATCAGCAAATTAAAGAATCTGGATCAATCTCGTCAGGAGTTTGTTTCCAATGTTTCTCATGAGCTTAAGACACCTCTTACTTCAATCCGCGTACTTGCGGACTCGCTGATGGGGATGGGAGACGCACCAAAAGAACTGTATCAGGAATTTATGCAGGATATTTCCAGAGAAGTTGACCGTGAAGGCAAGATCATAGATGATCTCTTGACGCTTGTAAAGATGGATAAATCCTCACCTGATTTGAATATCGCACAGACTTCTATCAATAGTCTTATGGAACAGATTCTTAAGCGGCTGACGCCTATAGCAGGAAAGAGAAATATCGAGATTACTCTTGAGAGTAAACGTGGGGTCGTGGCGGATGTTGACGAGGTAAAACTTAGTCTTGCAATATCAAATCTTGTGGAAAATGCAATTAAATACAATCATGAAGATGGTAAAGTTCATGTGACATTGGATGCAGATCATAAATTCTTTTATGTGCAGGTGGCTGATACCGGAGTGGGAATTCCTAAGGAATTTCAGGAACGAGTATTTGAGCGTTTTTACAGAGTAGATAAGGCACGTTCGCGTGAAACCGGCGGAACAGGACTGGGACTTTCTATTACTAAAAATATCATACTTCTTCATCAAGGTGCGATTCGCCTAAAAAGCGAAGAAGGCGAGGGAACCACATTTACAGTACGTATACCGCTTAATTATATTCCTTAGCGGACATGAAGCATTTTGGAGATATGCTTTGAGCAGTTACAAAATTGTAATGTAAAGGTGGAACACAGTTGCTAAATAACAAAAAACACATGAAAATAATTATGAAGAAACATAACTCTGTAAAATTGTCACATGTTAGGGCTTTGAGTTTGCTGGTATTATTTCTGCTCACGCTTATATTTAGTGGATGCAGTAAGAAAAAAGATATTCAGATGTCAGCTGGTGAGGACGGAACATATCAGATTTATTATCTTAATTCTATGCGTACGGGAGTGACGAGCATCGCATATGTTACTCAGACGACAGATGAGGATGGTTTGATAGGAGAGCTTGCAGGGCAGATTATCAAGGCACCTGAAAATCCGGAATACCAGGCAGTTTTGAGTGATAAGGTTGAGTTGCTTGATATTCAGCGTGATGAAAATGTTCTGACACTTAATTTTAATCAGGAATATTCCAATACGAAAGCATCAAGAGAGCTTTTGTGCCGTGAGGCACTTGCCAAGACATTTACACAGCTTGACAGCATTGATTATATCAGTATAAACTGTGAAGGCCAGCCTCTTCTTGATACCCATGGCAATCCTGTAGGGGCGATTGCCGGAAGTGATTTTGTGGACAGTATTTCTGATGTCAATTCATTTGAAAAAGTAGAGCTGACGCTTTACTTTGCCAATGATGAAAAAAATGCCCTGATACCTGAAAAAAGAGAGGTATTTCACAGTATGAATACATCTCTTGAAAGACTTGTGCTAGAACAGCTTATCGCAGGTTCACAAACAGGCGGACATTCCGTGATACCGAAAAATACAAAGGTGTTAAATGTATCGCTGACGGATAATACGTGTTATGTAAACTTAGATAACAGTTTTGTCTCGGGAGATATCGATGTGTCGGAATATGTCTCTATCTATGCGATTGTAGATTCTTTGACTGAACTTCAGTCAGTCAATAAAGTTCAGATAACTGTCAATGGATCTGCAGATGTGACGTACAGAAATGTGATTTCATTGTCACAGCCATTTGAACGAGATGAAAAGTACATAGTAAAGTAAGGAGAATACAGTTATCAAAAGGCCGGTAATGTGGATTATGGTGGCTTTCGTACTTGGAGAGGTCGCAGCATACCAGATTGGCATGTCGGTATTTATATTACTTGGTGCAGTGCTGACAGCACTTGCATCTATTAAAGTAGCAAAGAAACGGATAAAATCGGATCTTCAGAAAGATGATGTAAATGTCATATTTTGGAAGGATCCGATGCTATACCGTGCCTTTTTGCTACTTTTTTTCTTCCTTTTAGGCTGGGGACGTATGAGGACAGAGATGCGGCCAGATGCTCTGGAGGAGTATATTCAGGAGAATGATGGCACGGCATATGTAAAGCTCGTGGGAACGATAGAGTCATTTTCGGAGAAAAATGGCCTATATACGGCTTTTTTGAAGGATATTTCGATAGATTCTGATATAGAAAACGTGCCGGATGGACTAGAGAATCAGGTTAAGGATGAACATAAAATTAAAAAAATTGTTGCTACATTCCAAAGTGATTTGGTAAACGAAAACGAAATACATAGCGGCAGCAGAGTGTTTCTGTCAGGAATGGCAGAATTTCCGAAAAAAGCTACAAATCCAGGGCAGTTTTCGTATTGGATGTATTATAGAGGTCTGGGAGTAAAAAGTAAGATAAATGCGTATGAAATCAGTGTTTTTGAAGGGAAAACTTCACCTTTGAGAAGACAGACAGAGCGTTTTAGGAAATATGCTAAAACCGCATTTCAGGAAATATGTCAAAAGCAGGATGCAGGAGTGTTTCAGGCTGTTTTACTAGGAGATAAATCTGAACTTTCTGATGAGCTTAAGGAACGTTTTCAGGATAATGGAATTGCACATATTCTGGCAGTCAGCGGGCTGCATGTTTCACTCATAGGCATGAGTTTATATGGGATTTTAAGATATCTGGGTGCATCATATGCCATGGCTGGGATAGTTGCATCGGTACTGCTTACTTTTTATGGATTTGTAACAGGTTTTGGTGCATCGGTCTTCAGAGCAGTTTTTATGGTAGAGATATCCTGTCTTGCGGCACATTTGGGGAGAAGTTATGACTTACTAAGTGCGTTGTCATTGTCACTTCTTTTGCAAGTATGGCAGTCTCCGTATCTCATTTTTTCGGCAGGACTGCAGCTTTCTTATGGTGCAGTTGCGGCAATTGGGATTGAAACAGAGCTTATGAGGGAAAGAAAGAGGCGGATGAAAGAAGATGAGGAATCCTCGGGACGTTTAAATTCTGTCCATGAAACAGTCAAGATAAGTATGGCTATACAACTTTATACTATGCCGATACAGCTATATCATTATTTTTCATTTCCACTTTTTGGAATACTGTTAAACTTTGTGGTAATTCCGCTTTTAGCATATGCAGCCGGAAGCGGAATACTGGCACTGGGAATTTACAGTATCGCTTGTATGGTCAAATATTTTTCATATTCAAGGTACTTGTCTAAGCTAATAAAGATGACAGCAGGTGCATGTACTGGCCCCGGACATTATATTTTTATGCTTTATGAATGGCTTTGTATTCAGGCTGAAAAAATGCCTTTGCATTCTATTAATCCGGGGAGACCTTCCGGTATAAAAATAGCTCTATTTTACCTTGTACTTGCTATAAGATATTTATATGTTATGGAAAAATTGGGAGAAAGATTAAACAAGAAGGTGGCCGATATAACGCTTGTTGGTGTAGTGTCACTATTTCTGATGATAAATCCTGTTCATGGTTTTCAGGTCTGGTTTCTGGATGTGGGTCAGGGGGATGGAGTCCTTATGAGGACGAAACATGCGACCATACTTTCAGACTGTGGAAGCAGTCAGGATAAGAAAATCGGAAAAAATGTGTTGATTCCATTTCTGGAAAGTCAGGGGATTCGAAAACTTGACTGGGTTTTAGTCAGTCATGCAGATGCAGACCATATAAATGGAATAGAGTGGCTTTTAAAGGAAGAGTATGGTATAAGGATAAATAATCTGGCACTTCCAGCGGCAGGAAAAGGACAGGAGGCTTACGAAAAACTCGAAAAACTTGCAAAAGATCGAGGTGCTGATGTTTATTATCTGCATAGGGGTGAACAGATACAGGCAAAAGCTTTAACCCTAGATTGCATTTATCCGGAGGCAGACGAAAAATCAGAAGAAGACAGGAACAGCCATTCACTTGTATTTGATGTGACATATGGAGATTTTGACATGCTTCTTACCGGAGATATCGGAGCTGCGGATGAGGCAAAGATTTTGACGATGGAAGAGAACGAAAAAGCAGATAACAAAATGACTGAAATTGAAAAATCAGAGGTTCAAACGGATAAAGTGACGATTCTTAAAGCTGCACATCATGGATCGGCCGGATCGTCATCTGAGGAGTTCTTGGAGCACTTTTCACCTGCATATACGATTCTTTCTTATGGAAAAGGAAACACATATGGCCATCCGGCACCGGAAGCGGTAGAACGTCTTGAACTAGTTGGGACAAAAATTCTAAGAACCGCAGAATCGGGTGCGGTAAATGTATGGACGGACGGAAAAAAGATGCGTATCAAAGGTTATAAGCAACAAAAATGATTAAGGTTCGAATGTATGTACGGAGTTGAACGTTTTTGTATATACATTCAAAGGGAGATTATGATATAATATGAGCACTTAGCGAGGTGTTTTCGAGCTTAGTGCGAAGCAGGTAATGGAGTGCGTTAGCACGGAGTTCGTGAGTCTAATATGAACACTTAGGAAAAACAAGCAACTGAAATAGGAGAAAACAATGGATCATTTCGAATTGGTATCGGAGTACAGCCCGACCGGAGACCAGCCACAGGCGATCGATAAACTGGTACAGGGTTTTAAGGAAGGCAATCAGTTTCAGACTTTGCTTGGAGTTACAGGTTCTGGTAAAACATTTACCATGGCAAATGTTATTACAAAGCTTAACAAACCGACCTTGATTATAGCACATAACAAGACACTGGCCGCCCAACTTTATTCGGAGATGAAGGAATTTTTCCCGAATAATGCAGTAGAGTATTTTGTTTCTTACTATGATTATTATCAGCCGGAGGCGTATGTTCCGTCAACAGATACATATATTGAAAAAGATTCCTCCATCAATGATGAGATCGATAAACTCAGACATTCAGCGACAGCGGCACTTTCTGAAAGACAGGATGTGATTATAGTTGCATCGGTTTCGTGTATTTATGGTCTGGGAAGCCCGATTGACTATAAGAACATGGTAGTTTCGCTTCGCCCCGGGATGGAAAAAGAGCGCGATGAGGTTATACACAAACTGATTGACATTCAGTATAGCCGGAATGATATGGATTTTAAGCGTGGTTCATTCAGGGTAAGAGGTGATGTGCTGGAGGTGTATCCGGCATATTCAGGAGGAGATGCATACAGAATTGAGTTTTTTGGGGATGAGGTGGATCGAATCTCAGAGATCGATACGCTGACGGGAGAAGTCAAGGCACAGCTGGGTCATGTGGCTATTTTTCCGGCATCACATTATGTTATCCCTAAAGATCGTATGGAGATAGCAACTAAGAATATCCTTGAGGAGATGAAGGAGCAGGTTGCATATTTTAAGAGCGAAGATAAGCTTTTGGAGGCTCAGAGGATTGCCGAGAGGACCAATTTTGATGTAGAGATGATGCGTGAGACGGGATTTTGCTCAGGTATTGAGAACTATTCAAGACATATGATAGGATCTAAACCTGGTGAGCCACCGTGCACATTGATGGATTATTTTCCAGATGAATTTCTGGTAATTGTTGATGAGTCTCACATTACGCTTCCACAGGTGCGTGGTATGTATGCAGGTGATCAGTCACGAAAGAAAACACTTGTAGAATTTGGATTTAGACTGCCATCGGCACTTGACAACAGACCGCTTAATTTTGAGGAGTTTGAGAGCAAGTTAGACCAGATACTTTGTGTATCTGCTACACCGGGAGTCTATGAGGCAGAACATGAACTTCTCAGAGCAGAACAGGTTATTCGTCCGACAGGACTTTTAGATCCACCGATTGAGGTAAGACCGGTGGAGGGCCAGATAGATGATTTGATTTCTGAGGTTAACAGAGAGACCGAAAGAGGATTCAAGGTACTTGTTACTACTCTGACAAAGAGGATGGCAGAGGATCTGACCGACTACATGAGAGATGCGGGGATTCGAGTTAAATATCTTCATTCGGATATCGATACACTGGAGAGAGCTCAGATTATACGTGACATGAGACTGAACGTATTTGATGTTCTGGTTGGTATTAACCTTCTTAGAGAGGGACTTGATATTCCTGAGATAGCACTTGTGGCTATTCTTGATGCTGATAAAGAAGGTTTCCTTAGATCGGAGACATCCTTGATTCAGACAATTGGCCGTGCAGCACGAAATTCAGAAGGACATGTCATCATGTATGCCGATTCTATCACTGATTCTATGAAGGCGGCGATAGAGGAGACTGAACGAAGACGAGGGATTCAGCAGGAATACAACGATAATCATCACATCACTCCGACTACGATTAAGAAGGCTGTCAGAGATCTGATAGCCATCTCACAGGCGGCCGAGAAGGTTACCAATAAAGTAACCAAAGATATTGAGTCTATGGATAAGGCCGAACTTGAAAAGTTGGTAAAGGAGCTTACTAAGAAGATGAATCAGGCAGCTGCGGAGCTTAATTTTGAGGAAGCTGTTGTACTTCGAGATCGTATGGTTGAAGTTAAGAAGATGCTTCTTGATTTGGAAAATTCGTAAGGTTCGGATATTTTGACACCCGAACCAAATTCACATTAAAAAGGTGATTGATATGGAATATGCTTCTCTTATGGAAATGGCGGTTCGTGCAGGAGAGATCATGCTTGAAAGCGGGGCAGAGGTATATCGTGTTGAGGATACGATATACCGTATTCTGAAACATGAGAAAATTGCACAAATTGATATATTTGTAGTTACAACTGGAATTGTTGCAACAATTGCAGATCCAACGCATTCGCCGATTACTCTTGTAAAGCGAATAGAAAACAGGTCGACAAACCTTAACCGAATCTATCAGGTAAACAATGTTTCGAGAGAATTTTGCGATGGAAAGATATCGGTGGCAGAAGCAAGGGAACGTCTTGACAGAATTTCAGATACAACTTTATATGGATTTTGGAAGAAAACTATTGGTTATGCAATGTCTACCGGTTTCTTTGCAGTGATGTTTGGAGGCGGAGTGGTGGAATGTCTGATGTCCGCATTTATTGGTGTGATTTTGTCATTTGTTCTTCGTGCGTCATCGTTTTTTACGCTGAATGATTTTTGTAAAAATGCAATCGGAGCCTTTACTGTAGCTACGACAGCATATCTGATGAGACGGGGGGCTTTTCTTGGAATGAGCCTTGACGTGGTTATTATAAGTTCCATCATGCCGCTGGTACCGGGCGTTATATTTACCGGTGCTATCAGGGATACTCTTAACGGAGATTACAGCTCTGGAGTGGCACGCATGGCAGAAGCTATAGTGGTTGCACTGGCAGTCGCTACAGGTGTTGGTATGGCGATGGCAGCAGTGGGACTTGCGAGGGGAAGAATATGATAGATACCATAAGAGAATTGACTATTCAGAGTATTGGTGCATTTCTTGCTGTTTTGGGAGTCTCATTTCTTATTGAGATGCCAAAAAAATATCTTTTTTTTGCCGGTATAACAGGAGGTATAGGATGGCTTGCGTATCTTATATCGACAAAGGAACAGACTTCACTTGTTGCGGCAGCCTTTTTTTCGAGTCTTTCGGCGGCATTGTTAAGTCAGATTTTTGCAAGGATACTAAAAGCACCCGTCACAATCTTTTTGGTGGCAGGGATTCTGCCGACAGTTCCGGGTGCTTCTATATATAGGTGTGTATATTTTCTTATACAGGGCAAGAGTAAATGGTCAAATTATTATCTGGTCCAGACTCTTCAGATAGCAGGTGCCATGGCAGTAGCTATATTCATCGTGGATTCGATGTTTCGTCTTGTGCATAAAAGAAAACATCTGACAGAGAATTTGGAAGAGAAAGATAGCCTTTAGAACGACTGAAATAGTAAATATGATCGGAGAGACAATCCTCTGCCGGGACATCTGACTGGTTGATTGATCGAACCATTTCATTGAGCTCATCGAATGTAAATATGAGATTTGCAGGAGTTAGGAGCACTTCGTGAATACTTGATGGAATGACAATCAGATCTTTACCAAGGTCTTCGGCAAAGTCTTTTAGTACCTGTGGGTACAGTATGCAGGAAGCACCGTTGATTCCACGTGAATTGGTCAGGACATAGAGACCTATAGATGGCAGCTCATTGAGATCAAGAAGTTCGTTTATTTCAGTATTTTTGAGAATGGATTCCATGGAACTTATATGATGCGGAAGCAGAATGGGCGTGTTTTTTCTAGCTAGCATTATAATTTCCTCAATAGAGGTGTTCCACATCAAGAGATGATCATTGTGAATCAGCGTGGTCATTTGACCGATAGGATTGTCGCCCAGGATCAGATAGAAAACGATAGCAAGATCAAGATACGGAATATGAGGAATTGTGCTAAGGAGTTTGCGGTTTTTTGAGGCATTGATTAATCTGTAGGCAATTTTATCCTGGATTGCATCAAAATTGATTAATTCGTCATATCTGCTATCTGAAAAGCCTGGATTAGTTTCATAAACCATAATGATTTGATCCGTGATGACAGAGAGAGGGATTCCCTCTTCGGCTTCGTTATAATATGCATTTAGATAGACAGTTGGAGAAAGTTTAGCATCTGATTTTTTAAAACTAAGTCCGTCCATCATGATTCCGTTATTTTTAGGTATTCGCCTGAGAGATACTTTTGTGTCTTTGCCAAGGCGTGTTTGTACCATGGAGTGAATTGTTTTCAAAAAAGATTCATAGTTCATAAGATTACCTCCTGAGATTAGATTTTTATTGAGATTTTGCTGACTGTGTAGCAATGCGAAAATAGATATGTAACAAGATGTAATAAGGATGCTGAAAAATAAAAAAAGAATAAGATTTGAAAAAGACATTTAACAATGAATAATTGAATGTAAGATGTGGTACAGAATGTAATGATGGAGTAATTATACCTGAAAATGAGAAGATTGGCAAGGAAAAATAGGACATAGTATGCGAGGTATAGGCAAATTCACGTTGCTGGAGTCAAGTCATAATTTGTGTGTAAATTGCTCTTAGGTATCTTCGGTACAGAGGGATGCATTGCATCCCTTGATCATGCACCAGCTCTCTTGAAGGAACTGTCAAGGGTGCGTA
>CAVKOQ010000031.1:0-23312 GCA_963657995.1 bacterium | reverse complement strand
GCTTGACTGTGCTGTTACCCTCTTTACTGATAATATAGATAAGTACCAGTGCACTAAGTACAGAAGATCCGCCATATACGTAGATAAGATATTCTCTAAACCAGTTGAAACCGGCAAATAATATCATTATCTGTATAAGCAAAAATAAAACACCAAGTGTTGTACGTCCGAATATCAGGCGCAGTAATTTTTTTAATTTTTTTAGTAATTTCATCATTTATGTTTACATCACCATATCAAATAGTGAAAGCTGATTACTCTCCGGCAGTCCACTCAAAATTCCAAGTTCCGACATCAGTTCACATACCGTCTTTGTAACCTTGGTTCGATTGATAAAATCTTCTTTTGACAAAAATTTACCATCCTCTGCTGCAAAGACGATCGCATCTGCTGCCTTCTCCCCCAATCCGTCGATACTGCTTAAAGATGGCATGAGTTTACCGTCGATGATTTGAAAATTTCGTGCTTTCGCTCTATAAACATCTATTGGCATAAATTCAAATCCTCTAGCATACATTTCCTGTACTATACGCATATCACGAAGTGTATCCTGCTCTTTTTTTGAAAGACTATCCGATCTGCTCTTATAGTCCGCCAGGTAATATTCCAGCTTGTCACGTCCCTGACACATGAGTTTATATGAAAAACCGCTGGCGCGTATACTAAAATATGCCGCATAGTAGGCAAGCGGATAAAATACTTTACAATATGCAACGCGCCAAGCCATCATAACGTAAGCAGCAGCGTGAGCTTTAGGGAACATATATTTAATTTTCAGACACGAGTCAATATACCACTGAGGAACCTCGTGGGCTTTCATCTCCTCAATCCACTCCGGTTTTAGTCCTTTTCCTTTCCTGACAGACTCCATGATTGTAAATGAAAGTCCCTCTTCAAGACCCTTTTGAATCAGATAAATCATGATATCATCTCGACAGCAGATCGCGGTCTGAATCGTTGCCTGTCCGCTCAAAATAAGATCTTTAGCATTGCCAAGCCATACATCAGTACCATGTGACAGACCAGAAATACGAACCAGGTCAGAAAAATATTTTGGCTTTGCATCAATAAGCATCTGCATGGCAAAATCAGTACCAAACTCAGGTATTCCCAGAGCCCCAAGCTTGCATCCACCCAAGTCATCCGGTGTGACACCAAGTGCCTCTGTACTCTGAAAAAGGCTCATAACCTCCTTTGAATCAAGCGGTATATCCTTAACCGGGTCTAATCCTGTAAGGTCCTGCAGCATACGAATCATAGTCGGATCATCGTGCCCGAGAATATCAAGTTTCAACAGGTTGTGGTCGATAGAGTGATAATCGAAATGTGTAGTGACAGTACGGGTCGTCATATCATCAGCCGGGTGCTGAACCGGTGTAAATGAATCAATCTCCTCTCCAAGAGGAAGAACAATGATACCGCCAGGGTGCTGTCCGGTTGTTCGTCTTACACCAACACAGCCTGAAACAATTCGCTCAATCTCACACCGGCGTTTGCGTACTCCCTTATCTTCATAGTAGTGTGCCACAAAGCCGTACGCTGTCTTATCAGCCAAAGTACCGATCGTTCCTGCACGGAAAGTCTGTCCTTTTCCAAAGATAACTTCTGTGTAGCTGTGTGCACGGCTCTGATATTCACCGGAGAAGTTAAGGTCAATATCAGGTTCCTTATCACCCTTGAAACCAAGGAAAGTTTCAAATGGTATGTCAAATCCATCTTTTTTTAGCGGTTTGCCGCATTTTGGGCATGTTTTATCAGGCATATCACAGCCTGCCATACCAGAGAATTTCTTTACCTCTTCAGAATCAAAATCATAATAATGACAATTTGGACAATAGTAATGCGGGCTAAGCGGATTTACCTCTGTGATACCTGACATGGTGGCTGCCAGCGAGGAACCTACTGAACCTCTCGAACCAACCAGGTATCCATCCTCATTCGACTTCCATACCAGTTTCTGTGCAATTATGTACATAACCGCAAATCCATTGGAAATGATGGAATGAAGCTCACGCTCCAGACGGTCAACCACAACTTTAGGCAATTCTTCGCCGTACATATCATGTGCACGATTGTAACAGATAGTACGCAGTGTCTCATCAGAATTAGGAATAACCGGCGGACACTTATCCGGACGAACGGGAGAAATACGTTCACACATAGCCGCGATCTTACGTGTATTTGTAATTACAATCTCCTCTGCTCTGTCACTTCCAAGATATTCAAATTCCTTAAGCATCTCCTCAGTCGTACGAAGATATAAAGGTGCCTGATCATCTGCATCTTTAAAGCCCTTACTTGCCATGATAATACGCCTGTATACCTCGTCCTCCGGATCTAGAAAATGAACATCACAGGTTGCACATACCGGTTTATTCAATCTATCTCCAAGTTCTATAACCTTGCGATTCAAATCTTTAAGGTCATCCCACGAATTTACAGGACTCTTCTCATCACGCAACATAAATGCATTATTTCCAAGTGGCTGAATTTCCAGATAATCATAAAAATTCGCAATTTTTCCCAATTCTTCTTCAGAAATACCCCTGATTATCGCCTGGAAAAGCTCCCCTGCCTCACATGCCGAACCAATTATCAGACCTTCTCTGTGACTAGCAAGCAAACTTTTCGGAATTCTCGGCCTTTTTGAAAAATAGGTCAGATTTGACTGTGAAATCAGACGGTACAGGTTTATGCGGCCTACATCATTTTTCGCAAGAATGATTATATGATACGTTGGCATTTTCCTGATCATTTCAGGAGTCATCTTGCTTAATTCATTGAGCTGTGTGAGGTTTTCAATATCCCTCGCCTTTAACATCTCAATAAATTTCACAAAAATCTCAGCTGTTGCACCAGCATCATCGACCGCACGGTGGTGATTTTCCAGCGAAATTTTAAGTTCTTTGGCCACAGTATCGAGCTTAAATCTGTTTAAATTTGGCAAAAGAACTCGTGCCAGTGAAACTGTATCGAGAACAGTTGGATCAAACTTAAGTTCCTGACGTCTTGCATTTTCCTTAATGAAACTTATATCAAACGAAGCATTGTGGGCTACCATCACGGCACCATCAGAGAATTTCAAGAATTCAGGCAATACCTGTTCTATCGTCGGTGCACTTATAACCATACCATCGTTTATGCTTGTCAATTGCTCAATTTCAAATGGGATTGGTACTTCAGGATTGACAAAAGTACTGAATTTATCAACTATTTTCCCATCTTTCACCTTGACAGCGCCTATCTCAATGATACGGTTTTTTATAGGACTAAATCCAGTCGTCTCTATATCAAACACAACGAAGGTTGTGTCCAACGGCTGCCCTTTCTCATTTTCAGCCAGTTCCTTCATATCATCAACCAGATACCCTTCCACGCCATAAAGTATCTTGAAATTATCTCCTTTATCTATGGCATGATTGGCATCTGGGAATGCCTGCACACAGCCATGATCGGTGACTGCAATGGCATCCATTCCCCAAGATTTTGCCCGTTTGATGATATCCTTAACTTCAGAAACACCATCCATATCGCTCATCTTGGTATGGCAGTGAAGTTCAACACGCTTTACAGGGCTGTTATCCACTCTCTTGGTGGTAAAATCTTCGCTTTTTTTGATACCTGAAACCGATCCTATCGTAAGTTCTCCATCAAATTTGTCGATGTTGGCAACTCCCTGAATGCGTACAAACTGTCCTGCTTTTGTCGCTGTTTTCAAATCGTCCAGCGTACCTTCTCTTGCAAAGATCTTAACACCGATGGTATCTGTAAAATCTGTTACCGAAAATAAAAACAGCGTATTGCCGCTTCGAAGTTCTCTGGCCTCGCTGGTTAAAATTTTTCCGCGAATAACTACCTGTCCGACTTCACCTTCAAGTTCCTCGATCGGAGTCGCCTCGGCATCAAAATCACGTCCATATAAAACATCCGGATTGTCAGATTTTTTCGCATAAGTTTGTCTTTGACGCTCTCCATCTTTGCCCTTTGTATATTCTTTCTTTACACCTTTAGAAGTGTCAACCGGTTTAAGAACAGTCTTTCCTTCTTCAAACGGCAGATCCGTATTTTGGTTAGTCTTGTTAGAGGCAGTCACTTCTTTACCTTCAATTTCTTTACGCTTTTCGCCCTGCACATCATCTGTAACTAAAGTCTGCGGTTTCATATATATGATCTCAGGCTCTTCATTTTTCTTCTCCACTGCCTTATATGATACAGTTACAACAACAGGCACATTGCAGCGCTCGTTAAATATCTTCTCTAGGATTCTAACCAGTTCTTTTGACTTGTCACGAGCTATCATCGTATCCTCTAATAAAAGCTTCAGATATCCCTCTTCGCTAAAGTCCATCTCTGCCTTGCGAAACATATTATAGAAAAGAATACTGTAATTTTTTAATTCCAGCAAAATACTTTCACGATATACATCCATGAGTTTTCCCGGCGTATACTGACTTGATAGATGATATTTTTCAAAAATCTTGATCGTAACTTTTTTTCCCGGAAAAAGCTGATCCTTGATTCCATTTTCCAGATCATATATGTTCTTTTTATGCATAAGACGTGGACTGTCTATGTATATACGTATTACACTTCGATCCCTATTTGTAGAGATCTTTTCAATTTTGACCATTTCCAACAGGCCGCGTACCTTCTCTGCTATATGTAAATCCGGAAAGACCTCCAGAAATGTCTTCATTCTACTATTTCCTTTCTTCCATCATCTGATCAAGCTCTGCTTTTAAAGCCGGCAAAAGTTCATCTTCCGGTAATTTTTTCACAATCTCTCCCTTGCGGATAAGGAGGCCTACACCGACGCCTCCGGCCACTCCGAGATCTGCCTCTTTCGCCTCTCCCGGGCCATTGACAACGCACCCCATAACCGCAACCTTTATATCTAAAGGATATGCCTGCACAAGATTTTCAACCTTATTGGCCAGATCAATTAGTGCTATCTGTGTTCTGCCACATGTCGGACATGATACGACTTCCACACCGCCACGTCTAAGTCCAAGTGTCTTTAAGATAAGTTTTGCAGATTTGATCTCCTCAATCGGGCTTCCGGTCAGAGAAACACGAATCGTATCGCCAATTCCCTGATTAAGAATAAGCCCCAGGCCTATAGCTGATTTAATATTGCCTGCATTCACTGTACCGGCCTCAGTGATTCCTACATGAAGCGGATAATGCGTCTTCTTTGCAATCAGCTCATGTGCCCTTACACACATCATGACGTCAGATGATTTGATGCTTATGACAAGATTGTCGTATCCCATACGCTCAATTATGCTTACCTTGTCGAGTGCACTTTCCACAAGGCCTTCTGCTGTCACTCCACCGTATTTTTCTACCAAATGTTTTTCCAGAGAACCACTGTTTACTCCGATCCTGATCGGCACATTATACTCTTTTGCCTTGTCAACTACTGCCTGTATCCTCTCAGAGGAACCGATATTTCCCGGATTTATACGAATCTTATCGGCACCGCACTCGATTGCAGCGATAGCCAGACGATAATCAAAGTGGATATCAGCAACTAATGGAATGTGTATACGGCGTTTTATCTCTGATATGGCTGCGGCAGCTTCCATGGTAGGCACTGCAACTCGAATAATATCGCATCCCGCACTTTCCAGTTCAAGAATCTGTCCTACAGTCGCATTCACATCCTCGGTTTTGGTATTGCACATGGACTGAATCAGAATCGGATTTCCTCCTCCTATCAGACGCTTTCCAATCTGTATCACTTTTGTCTCATCACGGTATCCCATAAGTTCCTCCAATTTTCTTTACAGTTACATCAAACTTTTTATATCATTAAAAATAACAAATATCATAAAAGTCATCAGTGCTGCCATTCCTGCCATATGAATCATGCCCTCTTTTTCAGGATCGATCGCCTTGCCGCGAATCATTTCCAAAATGATAAATACAAGACGACCTCCGTCTAATGCTGGAATCGGAAGCAGATTCATGACGCCAAGGTTAGCACTGAGAAGAACGCACATATTGGCAAGATTTACCAGTACCACCAATAATCCGTAGCTCTGACTCTCATGGACAGTAGTGCCAATCATGGACACAATTCGTACAGGTCCTGCGATATCATTTGAGCTGACCTGACGTTTTAGAATCATTTTAAGGCTTTCAAATGTCACCCTGATCCAGTACCTGACAACATAGAAACTGTTCTGTGCTGTCTTAATTACAGAAGATGATTTCCTATAAATACCTCCGCTTATTCCAATCAGATAACGTCCGTCATCCTCAGAATATTTTGGTACTATCTGAGTAGTATATGCACTTCCGTCACGCTCATATTCTACTGTTACAGTTTCACCTGAATGAAACTGCAGATATGTCTGCACATCACGGTAAAGATATGTGCGAACTCCATTTACACGTGTTATCGTATCCCCTGCTTCGATTCCTGCCTCCTGCGCCGGATAGCCATCCTGAACACTGGCCACCGATGCCGGGTCGTAACCCACCAGACTTATTACGAAGAAAGCACAAATCCATGCAAGAATAAAATTAAAAGTAGGGCCGGCAACTATGACACTAAAGCGTGTCCATACTGAAGCTGAATTGAAATCTTTTTTATTTATTTTTGCATCCGTGGCGGCCTCATCAGATATCTCTTCCATGTCATCCCCTAGCATCATGCATGATCCGCCAAAAGGAAAAATCTTGATCGAATATCTAGTTTCTCCCTTCACAAAGCTAAATAGTCTCGGTCCCATGCCAAGCGAAAATTCAACGACGCAGATCCCGCCACGCTTGGCAAGTAAAAAATGTCCAAATTCATGAAATATTACAATCAGACTGAATACAATAAATGCTGCCAGCAAACTTATCAATCTACCACCTGCTCTCTATAAAGTCATATGTTTCCTGTTCAGCTGCAAGAATATCCTCTACTGTCGGATTTTCTCTGATGTTATGATATTCCATAGAGGCCTCGATAATGTCAGTAATAGTCAGATATCCAATCTCACGGTTAAGGAATTTCTGAACTGCTCGCTCATTTGCTGCATTGAATACAGTCGGAAGTGTGCCACCTCTTTTTCCGGCCTTATATGCAAGTCCAAGTCCGTGGAAATTTTCAAAATCAGGGTTTTCGAACGTGATCTGTCCCAATTTTGCAAAGTCCAGTCTGTCACCTGCCAGGAAACGTCTTTCCGGGTAGTACAATGCATACTGGATCGGGAGCTTCATGTCAGGCGTACCGAGCTGAGCGATCACAGCACCATCTTCAAATTCTACCATGGAATGAATCACGCTTTGTGGCTGGACCACCACTTGAACCTGATCCATAGTGACATCAAAAAGCCATCTTGCCTCCATAACTTCAAGACCTTTATTGACCATAGTAGAACTGTCTATCGTAATCTTACGGCCCATCGTCCAGTTCGGATGCTTAAGGGCATCTTCCACCTGGATATCTTTCATCTCTTCTCTTTTTCTTCCTCTAAACGGTCCTCCTGAAGCTGTCAGCAGGATCTTATGAATATTGTTTCCGTGTTCACCGTTTAAACTCTGAAAAATCGCACTATGTTCACTATCTACCGGCAAAATACGGACATTTTTCTCTTTTGCAAGCGGCATGATGATATGTCCGGCAGTAACTAGCGTCTCCTTATTTGCAAGTGCAATATCCTTACCGGCGTTCATTGCTGCAATAGTCGGTCTGATACCAATCATGCCAACCACAGCTGTAACCACAATATCCGCACTTTTTTCGGTAGCAGCCGCTAAAAGTCCGTCCATTCCGCTTTCTACCCTGACATCAAGATCCTTCACACGTTCTTTAAGCTCTTTTGCTTTTTGCTCATTCCACATAACTGCAATCTTCGGTGAGAACTCTCTTACCTGTTTCTCCAAAAGATCAACATTGCTTCCTGCAGCTAGTGCTGTAACCTCTATATCACCGTTCGCTCGGACCACCTCAAGCGTCTGTGTTCCGATTGAACCGGTAGATCCAAGTATTGCAATTTTTTTCATCTGTAATTCTCCCATTCTTAGATCTCTGCTTTATCTTAAAAAAGTCAGAGCGAAATAAATTGCCGGTGCAGTAAAGATAACACTGTCAAAGCGGTCTAAAACACCACCATGGCCCGGAATCAGATTTCCATAATCTTTGACATCATGATTTCTCTTTATCGCTGATGCCGCCAGATCTCCAATTTGCGATATAACTGCCGCAATCGCACACGCTGCAGCGCACGCCAGCATAGGATTGGCTACTTCGTCCATCTTCGCACCGAAAAAATATGCATAAATACATCCTAAAAGTGCAGCTCCGACCACTCCGCCTACTGCACCCTCTATAGATTTCTTAGGACTTAAAACCGGTGCCAGACGATGTTTGCCAAGCAGCATTCCGGTACAATATGCACAGGTATCGCAGCCCCAGGAACTCAAAAAAATCAGCCATACAAGGTATTTACCGTCCACCATGGCACGCACCTGATACAGGTATGACAGCATGATTCCCAGATAAAAAATTCCAAAAAATGCTACGGTAATCTGTTCTGTCTTGTACTTGGGAAATGTGACAACGTAGATGCACATAAGAAGCATCAAAGCTGCTATCGCAAGAAGTGTCACATAGTACTGTCCGTCAAACCATACCAGTCCGTAATAGCCAAGACAAGCAAGATAGCCGGCAATTCCCGGAGCCTCTTTTTCAATTTTCATGACTCTGTACAGTTCAAACATACCCAGCATGGAGATCGCAGCTGTCACACAATAAAGAATGACACCGCCCTTTGTAACCATAAGAATCGCGAGTGCTACAAGCACAATTCCACTTATAAGCCTCGTTCTGAACATGGCAAAACCTCCTTAAGCTTTGACCTTGCCAAAGCGTCTGTCTCTTTTATTAAACTGTTCAATCGCCTTTATAAGTTCTTCACGATTGAAATCAGGCCACAGGCAGTCAGTGATATAAATCTCGCTGTAAGCAAGCTGCCACAACAGATAGTTTGACAATCTTATCTCACCGCTGGTTCTGATAAGCAGATCCGGATCCGGTATACCAGCTGTATCAAGATATGAGGCAACAGTCTGTTCTGTAACACTATCAATATCAAGCTGACCCTCTTTACAGTCCTTCATCATATGCTTCACAGCACGCGTAATCTCATCTCTTCCACCGTAGTTTACCGCAATAACAAATGTCATCCCGGTATTTGATTCTGTCTCTGATTCAAGTTTATTTATACCTTCGATAATATCACGGTCAAAACGTGTACGGTCGCCTATCATCTTTACCCTGACATTGTTCTTTTTTGCTATCTTAAGGAGTCGTTTCAGATAAAAACGGAAGAGCTGCATAAGTGCTCCTACCTCTTCTGCTGAACGCTTCCAGTTTTCAGTTGAAAACCCATATACTGTCAGATAGCTGATTCCGAGTCTAGCAGCATCCTCAACCGTCTGCTCAACTGTCACACAGCCCTGTTTGTGACCTGCAGTTCTTGGAAGTCCTCTCTTCTTCGCCCATCTTCCGTTTCCATCAAGAATCAAGGCAACATGTTTTGGAACTGTCAAATTTTCAATACTACTTTCCATCCCTCTTTCCTCCATGTGTTTCCATAAAATCAGGTATTTCTTTTACTATATCGTAAGATTATATGCAACTTCAAATATAGTAAAAAGGACCGGCCGGACATCCGCATATGCAATGCCGGCCAGCCCTATCTAAGGCCGGTCGCTTAAAGCTTAAACAGTCATAATCTCAGCTGTTTTCTCTTCAACTGCTTTATCAACTTTTGTAATCATCTTATCTGTCAGTTTCTGGATCTGATCCTCTCCATCTGCCAGTTCATCCTCTGTGATTTCTCCGCCTTTTTCCAGTTTCTTTAAAAGGTCATTGGCATCGCGGCGAATGTTTCTTACAGCAACCTTGGCACCTTCGCCCTTCTTCTTAACATCTTTAGCAAGATCTTTACGACGCTCTTCTGTAAGCTCTGGGAAAATCAGGCGAACCGCACTGCCGTCGTTGTTAGGATTGATACCCAAATCAGAAGTAAGAATAGCTTTCTCAATATCCTTGATGAGTTTCTTCTCCCAAGGCTGAATAAGTATCATACGTGGCTCCGGTACAGAAATATTAGCTACCTGCTGTAATGGTGTCGGTGCTCCGTAATAATCTACCTTGATTTTATCAAGCACATGCGGATTCGCACGTCCTGCACGAATGGATGTATACTCATTCAGCAATGATTCATAGGACTTATTCATCTTTTCTTCGTAAACTTTTAATCTCTCCTGCATAAAATCCTCCTAGTTATGCGGTAACCACTGTACCGTTAATTTTTCCACGCATAGCGTTTACAATTCCATCTTTCTCGTTCAGACTGAATACAGCCATAGGAACATGATTCTCCATGCACATGATAGATGCCGTGAGATCAACTACTGCCAGCTGCTTATCAATCACTTCCTGAATCGTGATCGTGTCATACTTCTTAGCATCAGGATTAATCTTCGGATCGCTGTCATACACTCCGTCAATTGCCTTGGCAAGCAAGATACAGTCAGCGTCCATCTCAATCGCACGAAGTGCCACACCTGTATCTGTTGAGAAATACGGATGTCCTGTACCTCCGGCAAAGAAAACGACCATGCCCTTTGAAAAATATTTATTTGCTCTGTCCTTTGAGAATAATTTCGTCATAGAGCCACATTCGAAAGGAGTAAGAATCTGAGTCATCATCCCCTCGCTTCGAAAGATTTCCGATACATAAATGCAGTTCATAACCGTAGCAAGCATACCAATCTGATCTGCCTTAGTTCGATCTATCGCATTGCTCTGACGACCTCTCCAGAAGTTTCCGCCTCCAATCACAATACCAACTTCTATTCCATCATCGACCGCTGTCTTAACCTGCTTAGCCACTTCCTTCACCGTAGCCTCATCAAATCCGGTCTTCTTGTCGCCGGCCAGTGCTTCTCCACTCAGCTTCAATAATACCCTCTTTAATTCCATAATAAGGTTCTCCCTATCCTTTGTAGTAAGAGTATTGCACTCTCTGTGAAATATTTTACCACAAAAATCATGAATATGCGATATAATTTTAATTATCTTTTGTTTTACGCTCTACATTTTCTTGTCAAGACGATTTTCTTAATGATACAATATATGTACTTAACGTATGCAATATTGGTATGTGCATTTTTTAACAATACCGTAAAATGCAACATAAGTATGTGCAATATTTTATTGGATACGCAATTTTTGTCATTGCAAAAGCAAATTCTTATATTGTTTGATAAAAAACAATTTCCAGATAAAATATAATAAATAAAGTAAAACATTATAATCAAAATATATTATGATTCTTTTGGTTTGGGGAGGCACTTAGACATATGACATCAAACGATCAAAAACAAATTAACAAAGAAAATAGCAATCGCTATGAGAAATATTACCGACAGATAGGTCTTAACATTGCTTACTATCGCAAACTTCGCGGTATCAGCCAGATGGCTTTAGCAGAGGCAACTGACCTTAGTCGTACTCATATATCAAACATCGAGGCTCCAAACATGAAAACAAGCATTTCATTGGAGAGTCTCTTTGATATTGCAGGTGTTCTTCAGGTTGCTCCTCGTGCTCTTCTGGATTTTCGTGATGAAAAACCGCAGGACTTTCATGAATAACTTTCTTTTTCCTTTCCTTTTAACAGACAAGCCGCAGTGGATATCTGCGGCTTGTTTTGATCTGATAAATAAATATCAGTTCGTTCTTCTATTGATAAATTCCGTTCTCGTTTTTGAATAAATAAATTTCTGACTGGCATACAGACTGTAATAGCCTGATAAACTGAAACTTACTGCTATTACCAGTATAAAAAACGGCATCGCCTCATAGCCGAATAGTTCAAATCCCAGCAAAAGTGTAGATATCGGGCAGTTTGTAACACCTACAAAGAGACCAAGCATCCCGCAGGCTGTCATAATCCCTACCGGCTGTCCAAAAATAAGGGCAAAAAGGCTTCCAAATGCAGCTCCGATTGTCAGAGTCGGTACAATCTCGCCTCCCTTAAATCCGGCTTCCAGAGTAACAGTTGTAAAAAGAATCTTCATCAGAAAATCCCATGGCAATCCTTCACCCTCAAAGCATTTTTCAATCAGGGAAACACCGCTTCCATTGTATCTGGTTGAGCCTGTAAGTATTGTTAAAGCAATCACAATCAATGCACCCGAGACAATACGCCAATATGGTGACGGAAGATATTTTTTGTAAATATGTTCTGTTGTATGAAGTGCAATACAAAAAAGTTCGGATACCAGCGCACAGCCGACCGCCAAGCCAACTGCAACAATCGCATTTTCTATGTTCCACACCGGTACGGCTCCTATAGCAAAGTGTTCCGGCATAAGTCCCCAGAATTTAGCCAAAGCCGCCGCAGTAAAAGCCGAGAAGACGCATGGCACCAGTGCTGCATAGTACATGACTCCGATACTTATGACCTCCATCGAGAAAATAGCTGCTGCCATAGGTGTACCAAATAACGCAGCGAATACACCGCTCATTCCGCACATAACTGCAATCTTTTTGTCTTTTTCATCGAATTTAAGCCATTTACCAATCTGAGTTCCTATACTTCCGCCCATCTGTAAAGCAGCACCTTCACGTCCCGCAGAACCGCCGCCAAGATGAGTTAGAAGTGTTCCGGCAAAAACGGCCGGGGCTGTTCCGAAACTGATCTCTGTATTCGAATATATCGATTCTATGACCATATTGGTGCCCCGGTTGTTATCCTCACCAAGAAGATGGTAAACTCCTAAAACCATAAGACCCGTAAGCGGCAAAAGAAACACCATCCAAGGATGACTCTGAAAAAATGCCGACACCCACAAGACACATTTTCCAAACGCTGTGCCTATACATCCGGTCACAATTCCTATAACAATCGCACCCTCTGCCCATTTTACAAAATATGCAATATTCTTCAGCACAGGCTCATATGTCTCCCGTTTCATACCATATCCCCTCTATAATCTTACACATCGTAGATGCTCTTAGATTTCACTAATTTAGGTCTGTAGCCTGCATCCTTAAGTGCCTCAACAATCTTATTTTTGTGATCAGTACCAAATGCCTCAACTGTGATACGCAGCTCCACTGCCGCATTTCTGTTGATGCTGACGAACTGGTTATGTTCCAGTTTGATGACATTGCCCTGCTCCTCTGCCATAAGATTTGCAACCTTCGCAAGCTCGCCTGGTTTATCCGGCAGAAGTACTGATACCGTGAACACACGATCTCTCTGAATCAGACCATGCTGAACGATAGATGCCATGGTTATTACATCCATATTTCCACCGCTCAAAATGGAGACAACTTTTTTCTTCTTGGTATTCAGATGTTTAAGTGCTGCCACAGTTAAAAGACCCGAATTCTCAACTACCATCTTGTGATTCTCTACCATATCAAGGAATGCCACGATAAGTTCAGAATCTTCTATTGTGATGATTTCATCGACATTAATCTGGATATATGGGAACAGTAAATCACCAGGACGTTTTACCGCTGTACCATCTGCGATGGTATTGACTGTAGGAAGTGTAACCACCTTTCCGGCTTTCAGAGATTCCTGCATACAGTTTGCACCTGCCGGCTCTACACCTATGACCTTAATCTTCGGATTTAAAAGCTTCGCCAGTGTTGCAACACCTGTGCAAAGTCCGCCCCCACCGATCGGAACGAGTATATAATCAACTGTCGGAAGTTCCTTGATAATCTCCATCGCTATAGTTCCCTGACCGGTTGCTACGTCAAGGTCGTTGAAAGGATGGATAAAAGTATATCCATGCTCAGCTGCCAGTTTATTAGCATAGGCCAGTGCCTCATCAAATACGTCTCCGTGCAGTACAACATCTGCTCCGTAGCCACGTGTACGGTTTACTTTCATAAGCGGTGTTGTTGTCGGCATAACAACAGTTGCCTTACATCCGGCCAGTTTTGCCGCATAAGCAACACCCTGTGCATGGTTTCCGGCCGATGCTGTGATAAGACCACGTTTCTTCTCTTCATCACTTAGGGTGCTGATCTTATAAAATGCACCTCTTACTTTATAGGCACCTGTATATTGCATGTTTTCCGGTTTTAAATATACTTTATTGCCGGTTAAATCTGAAAAATATTCGCTGTAAACCAGTTTTGTCTCGGAAATAACCTTGCTGACTACCTCGGTTGCCTCTTCAAACTTTTCAAGTGTCAGTCCCTGTGGCTCTGCCTGTACAACCTCTGCTGTCTCTTCCTTTACTGTCTCACTCATAGTTCTTCCTCCATTTAACAGTTATATTTAATTTTCAGTCAGTGCATCATTCTTTTTAAATAATGCATTGACGAAATCATTTGCATCAAATTTCTGTAAATCATCTATTTTCTCGCCAATTCCCACATATTTCACGGGAATGCCAAGTTCTGACTGGATAGCTACCGCTATACCGCCTTTTGCAGTACCGTCGAGCTTTGTAAGAATAATACCTGTGATGTCTGCTGCTTCCATGAATTGTCTGGCCTGTGCAAGAGCATTCTGACCGGTCGTTCCATCCAGTACAACCAGTGTTTCACGGTACGCATCAGGATATTCTTTATCTATTATACGATTAATTTTCTTTAATTCTTCCATCAGGTTTTTCTTGTTATGCAGACGTCCTGCCGTATCACATATAAGCACATCGGCATTTCTTGATTTGGCTGCTGCAATAGCATCAAAGATAACCGCGGCCGGATCTGAACCCTCCTGCTGGGCTATCAGTGGGACTCCGGCTCTTTCTGACCATTCAGTCAGCTGTTCAATCGCTGCCGCACGGAATGTGTCGGCTGCTGCCAGGATAACTTTCTTTCCCTGATCCTTAAGCTGTCCGGCTAATTTACCAACAGATGTAGTCTTTCCAACGCCATTAACTCCTATTACAAGCACAACAGACTTACGATTTTCAAATTCGTAGGCATTTTCGCCCAGATCCATCTGTTCTTTAATACTGCTTATCAGAAGTTCCTTGCACTCAGATGGGTCTTTGATATGATTTTCTTTTACTTTTTTTCTGAGATCCTCAACAATCGCCATCGTTGTCTGGATGCCGAGATCACCCATGATGAGTGTTTCCTCTATCTCCTCGTAAAAATCATCATCAATCGCAGAAAATCCGCTGAACACAGAATCAATTCCGCTGACAATTGAATCACGAGTCTTTGTAAGTCCTTCTACCAGGCGACTAAAAAAACCTTTTTTTTCTCCCATTCCTGCTCCTCTCTTTATCCTGCTGCATGTTTTTCTTCATTCTCCATCTGTGCCTCAATCAGGTTAACAGACACAAGTGCAGAAACACCTTTTTCCTGCATGGTAATACCGTAAAGTCTGTCAGCTGCCACCATAGTGCCTCTTCTGTGAGTGATGACTATAAACTGCGTGTATTTTGTCAATTTGTGCAGATATCCGGCAAAGCGATCCACATTCGAGTCATCAAGTGCAGCCTCGATCTCATCAAGCAGACAAAACGGCGACGGCTTTAGATTCTGGATTGCAAAAAGAAGTGCAATCGCTGTCAGGGCTTTCTCCCCGCCCGAAAGCTGCATCATATTCTGAAGTTTTTTGCCAGGTGGCTGTGAAATAATCTGAATTCCCGCCTCCAGAATATCCTCATCCTGGGATAATTCCAGTGTACCTGATCCACCTCCGAAAAGTTCCTTAAATACCTTGTCGAATTCACGGCGAATCTCGGCAAATTTTTCTCTGAACTGGCGTCTCATTCCCTCATCCAGCTCTTCTATAATTTTTTCAAGCGCCGCCTCTGCTACCACCAAATCTTCATGCTGATTTTTCATGAATTCATATCTCTCTGATATTTCCTTATAATCCTCTATAGCATTGACATTGACATTTCCGAGGGCACGTATCTCCATCTTCTTTTCATTAATGGATTTTTTCATCTCACTGATTGACGAGAATTCTTCTTTTCTAAGCTCTTCGGCACGTGAGTAGGTGAGTTCATACTCACTCCACATGTAATCTACCTGTGCCTCCAATCGCTCATTTAGACGCTCCTTCTGGTTTTGAAGACGAAATGAATCTCGATCCAAAAGCTTTAGCCTGTCACTTAATTCTTCTTTTTTATCGAATAATTTTTTCTGTCTGCCGGATTTTTCTTCCTTCTCCTGAAGTTTCTTTTGAATGGCTGCTTCCATCAAAACACGTTTATCCGCAGTTTCCTTAATCTCCACCTCAAGTAATTTAATCTCACTTTCTTTGGCCAAAATATTCTCACTGCTGCCATTTTGCCCGCCTGCAAGTGATTCTTTTTCCGTCAAAAGTCGATCTTTTTCTTGTAAAATACGACGCAAATTTTCTTCAATGAAAGCGTTTTTCTGTTCTAGTTTTGAACTTTCAAGCTGTTTGCCTGAAAGAGCCGCAGAAGCTTCTTCACGCTTATTTTTAAGGATTTCAAGAGCTCTCTGCTGCTCATCCACAAATTTATTTTTCTCTGCACTGAGTTCGTAAAACCTTGATTCTTCTGACTTTATATTATTTAATGAACCACGCAGATCAGATACCTTAAGTTCAAGTTCCTGATTTTCATAATTCAAACTCTGTGCTGAATCTTCTATCTCTTTACGCCTTGCTTCTAGCTGACTGATAATTAGTTCCAGCGTATTTTGCTGTATCTGAATCTTCTGTCTGTCTTCACGAACCGATGAAAGAGTCTTTTTTGCTTCGTTAAGACTCTTATCTGTCTTCGCAAGCTCCTTCTGAACTTCCTCTATCTGCTGCAATGTCTTTTTGCATGCACTCTGAAGCTCATCGATCTCACGACGACGTCCAAGAAGATTGCTGTTGTTCTTGAAGGCACCACCTGTCATCGAACCACCTGGACTTAAAAGTTCGCCGTCAAGTGTAACGATTCTAAGCGAATATCTGTACTTCTTTGCCAGGGCAATCGCATGATCAATCTGGTCTGCCACCACTACGCGCCCGAGTAAATATGAAACCAGCCCGCTGTATTTTTCATCCGCCGAAACAAGGTCAGATGCCAATCCCAAGATTCCAGCTTCCTTTAGTGCATCAGGCTGACTGAAGTTTTGTCTTCGTTCCATACTCGTAAGCGGTAAAAAAGTCGCACGTCCATACCGGTTCTTTTTCAGATGCTCTATCAGACGCTTTGCAGTGTTTTCTGTATCGGTTACAATATTCTGTATACTGCCTCCGAGTGCCGTCTCTATCGCAGTTTCGTATTTTTTTGTCGTACTGATAATATCAGCTACTACGCCATGAATTCCTGGAATATGATCCCTGACCTCCATAACTTTTCGAATACTGCCACCGTAACCTTCATATCTCTCTGCAAGATTACGCATAGATTCGAGTTTTGTGTGGCTGGTATGATAGTCCTGTGAAAGGCTGGAGAGCTTCTGATTAAGCTTTCTCTCCTGTTCCTCTGCGGTATGCATCGTATCTCCCAGTTCTTTTTCCTGATTAAGTAATTCTCCTAAGCGTTCCTTAACCTTATCAAGTTTTGCACTTTCTTCCTTCTTTTGTTCTTCCTGAACAGATTCATCACTCTTAAATTTAAGAAGTTTTTGAGTTGCCTCGGCTCTCCTTACATCTGCCTGTTCAAGCATAGTCTCATGGTGCTGTCTCTTGGCCGCCAAATCTGCCTTTTTATTAAGTATATCTATAATCTCAGCTTTGGCTTTCTCGATGGAATTCTCAGTAGCACTTATATCTTCATCAATACTTTGCAATGATGAGCTCGCTTCTTCACATTCTCTCGTGGTCTCTTTTATAGATCTTTCAAGAGTCTGTTTTTCAGTCTCATATCCCGATTTTTCTATTTCTTTTTCAGCAATCTCACTATCGATAGAAGACATCCTGTTTCGGATGTGTTCTTCGTTCATCTGTTCGGTTTTAATCTGTTCACGAAGAACCTCTATACGTCCCATTTTCTCCTGGCGTTCAAGATCAGCCCTGCTGCCGGCATCCTTTTCTTCAGTAATAGCCGCGTCCAATATATCAATCGCTGTTCCAAGAGCCTCATATTCAGACTTAAGTTCTTCTGACTCTGTACGTACGCTTTCCTGATCACCTGTAAGAATAGTCTCTTTTTGTTCTATCTCATGAATCTGTCGCTTCAAATCTTCGGATTCAGAGAGAAAAAGATTGGCGTCCAGACATCTAAGTTCTTCACGAAGTCTAAGATATTCTCTTGCCTCCTCAGATTGTCTTTTAAGCGGGCCTACCTGTTTTTCAAGCTCTGATAAAATATCGGTTACACGAATAAGATTCTGCTTCTCATCTTCAAGCTTCTTCTGTGCTATCGCCTTACGTCTTTTAAATTTTACGATTCCCGCAGCCTCATCAAACAGTTCACGGCGCTCTTCCGGTCTACCGCTAAGTATACGGTCAATCTGTCCCTGTCCTATGATGGAATATCCTTCTTTTCCTATACCTGTATCAAAAAACAACTCATTGATGTCTTTCAAGCGGCAATTTGTTCCATTGATCTTATATTCACTTTCTCCCGAACGATAAAGACGCCTTGAAACCGTCACTTCATCATATTCAATTGGAAGCTTATGATCCGCATTGTCAAACGTGATGGCTACATAGGCAAATCCCTGCGGTTTTCGAAGTTCTGTACCCGCAAAAATAACATCCTGCATCGTACCACCACGAAGCTGTTTGCTTCTCTGCTCACCAAGCACCCATCTAACAGCATCGGCAACATTGCTCTTTCCGCTTCCATTTGGACCTACTATTCCAGTAATTCCATTATGAAACTCAAAAAGTATTTTATTTGCAAATGACTTAAAGCCCTGAATTTCTATACTCTTTAAATACATAACTACTCCTGCAGTTTTTTGATGGTAAGTATTCCACGATATGCCGCAAGCTGTTCAGCTGCTTTCTTAGTCCTTCCGTTCCCACGTCCGATCTCTCTATCTCCAAGCATAGCAGCCACTTCGAAACTCTTGCAGTGATCAGGTCCTTCTTCCTTAACAAGGTCATAAATTAATGCTTCATTCGTACGCCCCTGAACAATCTCCTGCAAGATAGTCTTGCTATCATAAAAGAGCTTTTTGTGTTCCATATCGTTTAAAATAAAACGATGGACAAACTCTTTTGCATTAGCAAAACCACCGTCCAGATAAATAGCACCTATAAGTGCCTCCATCGCATCTGAAACAACAGAATCTCGCCCTCGGCCTCCGGTCGCATCCTCGCCTTTTCCAAGGAGAAGGAAATTTCCAAGTTCTATTTCCTGTGCACAAAATGCGAGAGTCGGCTCACAGACAACACTTGCTCTTGTCTTTGTCATATCTCCCTCAGGCATCTGCGGATATGTTTTAAACAAAAATTCACTGGAAATAAGTTCAAGCACGGCATCACCCAAAAATTCCAGTCGCTCGTTGCAGCCAAGTCTGCCAAGCTTATGTTCATTGGCATAAGAGCTGTGTATCATAGCATGTTCAAGAAGATTTTTATCTTTAAACGAATATCCAATCCTTTTCTCTAATTCATTTAATGTATATTTCATAAATATCTCTCTTTCCCTGTTTTATCACAAATGGAGCTGCTGCGATCTTTATATTCTTTAAGATCGCCCAGCCCCTTTGCCTGACAGACATCTTAATAATACCTGTCAAATATTATATTTAATTCAATGCATTTTTTATCTGTTCAACCGCATCACCTACAGATACGATCTTCTCTGCTTCTTCTGTCGGAATCTCGATGTCAAATTCCTCTTCTATGCCCATGATAATCTGAAAAACGTCCAGCGAATCAGCCCCCAAATCATCCACAAATGTTGTATTCATGGTAATCTCGTCCGCCTCAACATTAAGTACCTCTGCTATAATGTTCTGTAATTTTTCAAATTCCATAATCCTCTTCCTTTCCGTCTTTGCTTTTAAATATTCTATTCCGTCTTTGGATTTTCCGTACTTTCATTCTGAACAAACAAGCTTTCCTTGATCTTTTCGTTGATCTCCTGCTCTTTAAATGTCACACACTGAAGAATGGCATTGCATACCTCAGTTCTCTTAGAACTTCCATGTGTCTTTACTACCAGTCCTTTAAGTCCTAGAAGCGGTGCTCCACCGTACTGACTGGCATCAAATGTCTTAAGTGTTTCCTTTAATGCCGGTTTTACAAGCAGTGCTCCTATCTTCGATCGAAGGCTGGTCATCATACCCTCTTTGACCTTTGAAATTAATGTTGCACCTACACCCTCATAGAGTTTCAATATGACATTGCCTACAAATGCCTCTGAAACGATAACATCTGCACCACCATGTGGAATCTCACGTGCCTCAATACTGCCGATAAAGTTGATATCCTTACATTCCTTTAAAAGCGGAAATGTCGCCTTCACCAGTGCGTTGCCCTTTTCTTCCTCTGCACCGATATTTACGATAGCCACTCTCGGATTCTTGATACCTACCACGTGTTCCATATAGATGGATCCCATCTTTGCAAACTGAACCAGATGCGATGGCCTTGCATCTACATTGGCACCACAATCGATAAGCAAGGAAACTCCCTTTTCTGTCGGAATAAGCGGTGCCAGAGGCGGGCGCTCCACACCCTTGATACGTCCAACAAGAACCTGTCCGCCTACAAGAACTGCACCTGAGCTACCTGCTGAGCAAAATGCATCCGCCTCGCCCTTTCTGACCATATTCATTCCAACTACGATAGATGAATCCTTTTTTGTGCGGATCGCATTAACCGGCGGCTCTTCCGTCTCTATGACCTCAGTCGCATTTACAATCTCAATCTGTTCTTTATTATATGAGTATTTTTTTAATTCTTCGGATACTATTTCTTCCTTACCGATCAAAAGAACCTGTATGTCTTTTCTTGACCCAACTGCATTCACAGCACCTGCCACAATCTCTAAAGGTGCGTTGTCACCCCCCATTGCATCAACAGCTATCTTAATCATCGCCTGTTCTCCCTCTTTTCTCTACATCAATCTTTACTATACTAAATATGATTCTATAAATCAATATGAATTTTGAGATCGCAATGGTATGAACAGTTACCGCAAACAAACGTTACGCCCACTCTATCCCTTCATCCATCTTTTAAGCATCATCATATTATTGGCGGCATCTTTTCTTCCGATATCATATGTATTCTGCAACTTATCTACACTGTGCTCGGTTCTGCCTATCGGCAGTGACACACTCGGTCGTATGACAAAGATTTTTTCTTCTTTTTCAAGACGTTCTATCCACTCCACAGTCTTATTATAATAATAATATCTGCTGCGAAGTGCCTTCACAAATTCAGGATATTTATGATATGCCGCCTCAGGCAGCCAGAAATTTCCCGGTTTCTTGCGATAACCTAAAGGACGTGTAAGCACTACCACACATTTTTTATATCCCAATTTGGCAAACGCACGTAAAGGTATGCTGTCAGTACAGCCACCATCCAAAAGTTTCATGCCATCAACCTCTACTATACGCGACACATACGGAAGTGATGCAGTGGCCCGGAAATATTCAATATCTTCAAGCATATCTTTAACTTCCAGATAAACGGCTTTTCCTGTCTCTACATTGCTGCAGCCCACAAAGAACCGCGTTTTACTATTTTTAAATGCCTCATAATCGTATGGATCCAGTTTCTCAGGTATATCGTGAAAACAGAATTGTTCGTCCACAAGATCGCCTGTTTTGATCCAGTTTTCAAAGCTCATAAAACGTTTATCATTACAATATTTCTTATAATACCTGATACTTCTCTCTTTTTGTCCCGATGCAAATGAAGCTCCATGCACCGCACCGGCAGATACACCGATTATTCCGTCAAAAGAAATATCGTTGTCTAAAAATGCATCCAGAACGCCTGCGGTATAGATTCCTCGCATACCGCCGCCTTCTAAGACAAGACCTTTCTTTTTTGTTTTATTTACATCTATACTGTTTTTTTCTATTTTATGTGTAATTTCTTCTGTCTTATTATCAGTCATTTTATATCCAACTCCCATCAATTTCCAAACCAGTCAAACAGAACATTTTACTTTATATAATGTCCTTCTCCATCGACGCGATATCCGTCAGGTGTGGTTTTGTTTGTCAGCATTACACCATTTTCATCCATATAGTACCAATTATCATTCCAGGATATCCATGTGCTGGTCTTGCTGTATCCATTTTCATCAAAGAAATACCACAATCCGCCAATCTGCTGCCAGTTATTTACCACGTAGGTTCCGTCGAAATTGCGATATTTGTAACCTGTCTCGTCCTGCTCCCAAGTGCCTGATGCAGGTCCGCTTCCGGCATCCTTAAATTCAAGATTTTTCTGAATCTCCTGTGCCTTCTCCGACGTCACCGTAAAAGAGTCTGACATTTGCCATTCACCGCGTCGTGAATCGCTATAGATTGCACGTACTTCAAACGTATAAGTTCCCTGTTCCGTAAAGTAACGTCCAAGGTCACATTTTGTATCCTTAACCGGCCTTACCGTACTTAAAAACTTATCGTCTCTGTAAATACGAAGTTCATAATACTTCGCATCTTCACTGTCACTCCACTCGGCAATTCCGTCCATCTGATCCCATCCGGCATCATTTACATCCAAATCATAGTCATCGGATGTTCCTTTTAATGCCTTAAGCGTAATCACAACCTGAAGTTCATCATCACCCTTTCGTTTTACAGATGTTACGGTCGCACTGTCACCTGTAAGTTTCACGTTCTTTTTTGAATAACCGGATTTAAAATAGTAGTCATCGTCTGCCTCCAAAGTTATCTCCAGTTTTGGCTTGTCCTTGTCCACCCATTTATCAAGTGGCTCATTTACTACATCAATATTTGAAATCTCGCAATCTCCATAATCTAGTGAAATATCAACATCAGTTTTCTCATCACCTACATGAATCGACGATGAAATATTTAAGCCGATCGTACTCATAGGTGTAAGACCATCAGTATCACTTGAAGCCGCAACTGAAAACGGAAGTGCTAATAATATGGCAGTTGCTGTAACCACCGTTGAAATATATTTATATTTTTTCATAACATAAACCTCCACGTTACATATTAACATTGTTATTTTATCACATTGATTTTTTTAGAACAATAGCTATCTCCAATGTCTCGTTCGTCAGCACTCCTGCTTTCTCAAAAACACCAACTCAAACACTAGCACAAAAAATTCTACTATCGGCATAACAAGCCACAGGCTGTTTCCTCCAAAAAACACTGGAAATATCAAGATTGCAGCACTGCTCAAAAATACATTTCGCAAAAGTGAAATGCAAAGAGAACGCTTCACACA
>CAVKOQ010000030.1:0-23677 GCA_963657995.1 bacterium | reverse complement strand
CTCTGATTCGACTTATTCTCGTCTGCTTTGTCTGTATCTGCCTTATTTTCATCAATTTTATCTTCAGAACTTAAGTTCTCATCTTCTGACTTTGTAATTCTCTTAAGCTCTGTGCCATTAACTGCCTCAAGACTTTGGTTCAGATCATCGAGTTCCTCTTCAGTCAATGAAATAGATGATGTTCCCTGTCCAAGAAGTTTTTCAAGGTCTTCAAGACCCTTCTGAACCTCAGTGGTTTTCTCAGTTACATCCTTTTCAATTTTTGCCTGTTCTTCATCACTTACGAGGCCTTTATTAAGCTCAGTCGAAGCCGAGCGAAGTGATTTGCTAAGACTTCCAAGTCTGTCATACAGTCTGTCAAGCTCATCCTGCATATCTTCCATCGTATTGGAAATAGCCTGTGTGTTGCTGTTGATGTCTGTGACAGCGTCACGTGCTGTCTGAAGATAAGGAATCATAACTGTAGTCTGATCTGTTACAGATTGCAAATCAGCAATAGCCTGTGTTGAAAGTGCCTCTATCTGCTTTCTATTGGCACTTACGCTGCTTCTTGCACTATCAAGGTTAGCGAGGCCACCTTTAACACTTGATACATCTGATTTCATGGATTCTACAGTTTTAAGCAGTTCATCCACGCTGTCATACATTTTGTTGCCATCTTCACGCCAGGTATCTTTTGCCTCTTTAAGATCCTTGATATGGTTCAAATCGTCGAGTGTTCCAGGAATCATCATCATGATAATTCCTATGCTCTCATAGTCATCAGTGCCTATTCTGACAGTAAAATCGCCATCTTCTCCCGGAAGTGCTGCAAACATGGCTGCCTTATAACTTCCTATCGACTGAACCTGTGCCCCAGGTGCATCTACACTGTAACATTTTTCCATATCAACAGGTACAAGAACAGTAAGCATCATATTATTTTTATAATACTCATTTGCATTCTCATTCGGCGTAGCTTTTACATTTAACTCAATAAGACCTGACGCACCAGCCAGTTTTGACGCATCAGCATCAACCCCATTGAGTTTATATGATACATCAAACGTCCACGGCAGTTCTACACTATCCTTCGACATGGTGCACTGATAATAAAATCTTGAGTTTTTGTCAGGCAGTTTCCATGTCACTGTACCGTCGCCTATAACCGGCTCTGTATCATCAGTCATATTGACAACCTTATCATAAGTACCATAATCAGTATACTCTGTCAAACCGTTTGTGCTGCAGCCCTTAACCACATTAACCTGCGTTGCAGCTCCGTAATAATCCAGATTGACATACATTGTCTCATCAACCTGAACTCTAGGTGCTGCAGCCCGGACAGGAACTGCCGCACTCGTCACAAGCGTAATTGCCGCCAGAGTTACCGCTGCTCCTCTTTTAATGATTTTTTTCATGGCTTTTAGCCTCCCTTTTTTCTGTCAACTTCTCTTTCAATTTTCTTCTTCTGTCTCTAACTCTCTTCAACAGATGAACTTTCTTAGTTTTTTCTGTTTTATCACGTTTTTTCCATACTGCACCTGAGATACGGCTCGCAAGACGTTTAATCCTTGCACGGCGGCGTTCTCTGCGTCTTTTTAAGAACAAAAGGATTCTTTCGAATTCATTTTGCATAAGAATATGGTCGAATAATACCAGAAATGCAGGCATCATAGAGCATACAAATATCATGCTTATAAGTGCTCCTCGCCCTATCAGATGTCCCAGATCGGCAATCGCCGCTACACTGGACACATGATATACGATATATCCGGCACATGTTAGAATTGAACCCGACGTTATAATCGCCGGTATTCCCAGATTGAGAGCTCCGATAGCTGCCTCTTTCTTATCCATAGTTTTTCGGCATTCAAGATAGTTATTTGTAGTTAAAATCGCATAATCGACTGTAGCACCAAGCTGAATGCAGCTAACAATGATATAGCCTATGAAAATCATCGTATTTCCTGTTATATAAGGCACCGCCATATTGACAAAAATCGCCACTTCAATAGGAATCATAATAAGGACAGGAATTATCAACGATTTAAAGCTCCACATAACAACTAAGAAAACACCGATGAGTGATAGAACGTTGACTCGGCTGTAATCCTTCGTTATTGTTGTCTGAATGTCCTGAGTAGACGGTGTAGTACCGACAAGATAAGAGTCTTCAGGATAATATTTCTTCATAATCTCCTGAATTTCATCCGAACACTGATAAGCCAGTGTGCTCTCACCTTTACTCTTGACATAAATCAGAATTCTAGAATAACCGTCTTTATGCAGCTGACTTGTTATGCTGTTTGGAAGAAAATCTTCAGGAACACCCTCAGGCAATTTACCTGACAACGATGTTACGCTCTTCATGTATGACAGATCTTCAAGTTCATCCGTAAACTGTTTTTCCTTTATAGAAGATGTATTCGGAACAATCGCCATCATCATGTTACTTCGTCCGAACTTTGCTGTTATCAGCTCATCGTCCTCATAAACCTTGGTTCCCTCGCTGGCACCTACCGCGTCGTTTCCATAGAGGAAATTGTTCATACTTTGTGCTGTATAAGCCGGAATTGCAATCACCGCAATCAAAATCAATATAATCTTGCGGCTGTTATAAATTCCGTGACTCAATTTGTCAAATGAAGGCAAGAAAGAACGATGTGCTGTTCTGTCTATCATAGGCGTCATACGCAAAATCATAGCCGGCATAAAGAATACAACAGTCAAAAGACTTAAAACGATACCTTTTGCAAGTACAAGGCCCATATCGAATCCGATATTGAACTTCATGAAACACAATACAAGGAATCCGACAATCGTCGTCAGACTGCTCGCAAATATTGAATTCAACGCCTCATTAATAGCATTGCTAAGTGCTGTCATCTGGTCATTGCCCTTAGCTTTTTCTCTGGCAAAGGCATGACTCAAAAAAATTGAATAATCCATCGAACAGGCAAGCTGTAGAACCGCCGATACACTGTCTGTCAAAAATGATATCCGCCCGATAAAAATATTCGTACCTTTATTTATGATAATAGCAACACCCATGACCGTCAGATACAGAATCGGTTCAAACCATGAATTTGTAGTTACGGTAAGAATTAGGAATATAACTACAACAGCCAAGGTAAGTATTAGTTTCATTTCACTGGTGACATTTTCCTGCAATGACTTATTTTGAACCGCCATGCCGACATAATGTCCCTTATCACCCAGTAAATCTTTGATTTCGTCTATCGTTTTGGACGTTCTCTTATCGGTATCTCCGTACACGAAAACGATGTCCATAACAGCTGTATTATCCTTGTAATATTCATCAACACTGTTAAAATTGATAAAAGCATCCGATGCGTATACGCTAGTTGATGTATCCAACCACATGACCTGATCAACACCGTCCAAGGCTTCTATCTTGTCCTTATAGGCCTTGGCCTCATAAAGCGACACATCATCTATCATGATGCGTCCCGAGCCCGGATAACCGAATTTCTCTTCCATCAGATCAAGTCCCTGTTTGGACTGAACTGTCGAAGGAAGATATTCAGTTAAATCATAGTTAATCTCAACAAACGGTGCCATAATTGCTGATACGATAACCAGTATGATAAATACCGCCTCGATCATCCTGCTGCGTTCAATGATAAACTTTGGCAGGGAAAACGGCCCTTTTTCTTCCTTATTTTCTTCTTTGCGTTTATGTAAAAATTTCAGTTTCATACCCGCTTACTCCTGTCATCTCATCAAAATAATCATGTAGTAGTTCTTATCTCCAACCTTTTGATGAGCAACGCCCATTTCTTTATAATAAATAACTCTGTCGGTACGTTTTTTCTCATCATCTCCATGATTTCTCAAAAGTTTTTCTTCTGCTTCTGTGGCATCGTCGCAATTAATCAGATAAAGTTCAAGATGGCGTCTGGATGTGCTCTCTCCGATTGATTTAAGATAATCATCAAGTGTGCCTTCATCGGGGATCTTGCTACTTCCATATCCCTTGCTTCGTGCCATCTCAAGACGATGTTCAGCAATTTGCTGAAGTTTTCCATTTAATATAAAACTTGCGTCTTTATCATAATCTTTCTTATCATCGTCATAATAATCCTCTTCCTCATCCCCATCAAAAGCGTCTGCTTTCATTTCATTCAGGCTGTCAGCCATGGCCTGTGTATCAGAATCAAGGAAATTAAGTGCATATGCACCGCCGCCGGTATTTTTCTTTTTCTTTGCACTCGCAAGACTTCCATCTGCATTAATCGTATACTGGGTCTCATCCTTTATAAATGTAGACCCCAACATTGAACCATCATCTTTCAGAAAATAATACTTTCCGTTAATATTCTGCCAACCGGTTAACATAGAACCGTTCTCAGAAAGATAATACCACTTTCCGTCCACCTGCTGCCAGCCCGTCTTCATGGTGCCATCTTCCCCAAAAAAGTACCAATATCCGTCCGCCTGCTGCCAGCCTGTCTTTACAATTCCGTCATCATCTGCAAATGATGGCTCATATGAAGACAAAGACAATACCAGGCCTATACCAAAAATACCGAAAATATTTAAAATTTTTCGTGATATATTTGTCAATGTATTTTTATTTTTCATGTGCTGTTCCCGCTTTCTTATACGTTCGTTTAATCCTCCCATTTTAGGATCTTGCATTTATAAGTGCCTTTAGCATATCTGCCAGTTCTTTTTCCGAAATACGACTGCTGTCGATCATAATATCGTAACTTTTCTTGTCAGCCCATGCTTTTTTTGCATAAAAATTATAATAATTCTTTCTTATTTTGTCCGCCTGCTTGATGAGATAAGAAGCTTCTTTTTCATCCGTCTCATAACGTCTCTTGATCTCCTCAATTCTATCTTCCATCGGTGCATAGATAAACAATGAAATAAGTCCGTCATAATTTTCCAAAACTTTATCAGCACAGCGTCCTACTATTACGCACGATCCTTTATCAGCATATTCTCTGATAAGCTTTGACTGCACAACAAACAAGGTATCATTCATCGGCTTACCATAACCGGTAAACTCATTGCACTTATCAGGAACCTTAAACAAAAATCGGTTTGCCTTCATCTCATCAGCATCTTCAAGTTCTTTAAGCTTAAAATCACCAAGTTTAGCTGCCTCTTCTATCAGATGTCTATCATAGCATGGAATTCCAAACTCTTCTCCAAGAAAACGTCCATACTTATTGCCACCGCTTCCAAACTCTCTTCCAATCGTAATAACATATTTATTCATACCTGGCTCCACCTCTATAGTCTTTTCTGCTTTACATTGCATTGCTACTTTACATTGCACTCGCTGAAACGTATGAGTAGCGTCCTCTTATCAACCAACGTATGTTAATTGACATCTGTCTATTTTTGAACTATAATGCATTATACTAAGATGTTTTAATTAATACAATAATCATTTTAACGTCAGTTGTATTTTATTCAACATCATTTCTTGTTGTGTTGATTATTTTAATGTGTTATTTATCTCTTAACTTATTTTTAACATCAATATGCACATAAAGCACTATTTTATTTGTACCATGTTGTTTTGTATCGAATTGCTCAGTATCGAAAGGATTTTGCTATGAAAGAAGAAATGCTCGATCGCCGTGTCAGAAAGACAAGACGACAATTAAAAAAATGTTTAACCACTCTTCTTAAGGAGAAAAAAATTCAGGATATTACTGTTAGAGAACTTTCCGAGATGGCCGACATCAACCGCGGAACCTTCTATCTTCACTATAAGGATGTTTTTGATCTTATGGATCAGATCAAAAAAGAACTCATTGAAGAGGTAGAGACTGTCCTTGCCAAGCATCCGGTCTCCGAGCTGGTCATCCGCCCATCCCTCGCACTATCTGAGCTGTTTCCTCTTGTTCAGGAAAATGCTGAGATTGTTTCTATATTAATCGGTGAAAACGGAGATCTCAACTTTGTTAATCACTTAAAACGTATTGTCAGCGAAAAATGCCTAAAATCCTGGCTAGATCTAAAATGTCCAGGTGACCAGGAGACACTCGCTGCCTTCTCTGCATTTATAGTTTCGGGATGCGTCGGAACGGTTCAATACTGGATAGAAAGTGGCATGAAAGAACCTGCTTCACAGATGGCAACTCTTACCGAGGAATTTATATTAAAGGGCATACGAGTGTTGGAAAAACAACCTTGACTTTATGTAGATTACGTGTTTTAATTATACTGCATTTTGACCTGATACGAAAATTTGTGTGCATATTCAAAACACATAGCAATCAGTATCAAAACACAATTTTGAGAAAGGAGTACCACATGGACAGTTGTGACAGCAACGGGCGAAGTCGCCACGATGGGCAAAATAAAATCATGAATTCCAACCATGCGCGCATTGGTGCAAGTCTGCCAGTCTGCTGCAAGGTCTGTTTGAGTGTGTATTAATCTTTCATATAATTAATCTTTCATATAATTAATATAGATATATACAATTGGTTTTCATATATATTTTTTGTCCATCGCTTTTAGTGTCAATGCCCTGTACGTCCCACAAAACATTAAAGAACGACAGAAAGCGAGGGAACCTACATGAATAAAAATCCTGAAATGGACAAGAAAAATCTTGATGCTCAGGAAACTGCCACAAATATTGCAGCAGCTGAGCACAATGAAAATTTCGAAGAAAATATCCGTGCTATTATCCGCAGTGGAAAACCGGCAAATATCATCCGCGATGAACTTGATAATTACCATGCCAATGATATTGCCGAAGTTCTTGAAACACTGGATGTGGCAACCAGAAAACGCCTCTACAATATCCTCTCACTGGAGATGACCGCAGAGATATTTACATATCTCGACGAACCGGCACCGTATCTGCATGAACTTGGTCTTGAACGTGCAGCAGCCGTGCTGGCAGAGATGGATGCCGATGAGGCTGTAGATATTCTTGAAAATTTAGAGCCCGAGGAAAAAGAATCCCTGATCGCTCGCATGGATCAGGAATCCAAGGATGATATTCATCTGATCTTCTCTTATGACGAAGAACAGATCGGTAGCCGCATGACTACCAACTATATCGTCATTCCAAACACCTGTACCATCAAGCAGGCAATGCGCCAGTTAATCACGCAGGCTGAGGATAACGATAATATAGACACCATATATGTTGAAGATGAAAACGGACAATATTTCGGTGCTATAGAGCTCAAAGATTTAATAACCGCCAGAGAATATACTAAACTGGAAGATATAATCAGTACCTCCTATCCTTACGTATACGCAGATGAGAAATCATCCGAATGTATGGAAGAACTTATTGATTATAGCGAGGACTCTATCCCTGTACTAGATAGAAATCGCAAAATCATCGGTGCTATCACTTATGAAGACATTGCCGAAGCTATCGACGATGAGATGAGCGATGATTATGCTAAGTTGGCTGGTCTTACTTCCGAAGAAGATCTGCACGAACCGCTTCTTCAGAGTTTAAAAAAACGTCTTCCTTGGCTAGTTCTTTTGCTCTTCCTTGGCATGGGCGTTTCATCAGTAGTTGGAATATTTGAGTCTATTGTCAACCAGATTGCACTGCTTATCTGCTTCCAGTCTATGATACTTGATATGGCCGGCAATGTCGGCACACAGTCACTGGCAGTTACAATCCGAGTTCTTATGGATGAAGATATTTCAGCTAAGCAGAAGTTAGGTTTTGTATTTAAAGAGTTAAGAATTGGATTTTTAAATGGACTCCTTCTTGGAACTGCATCATTTGTAATTATAGGAATATTTATTCATATAATCAAAAAAAAGAGTATCTTCTTTTCATTTGCACTTTCAGGATGTGTCGGTATCTCACTCTTGACAGCCATGGTTATCTCAAGCCTTGTAGGTGTATTGGTACCGATGCTGTTTCATAAGTTAAAGGTTGACCCGGCAGTAGCATCCGGTCCACTTATCACTACTGTAAATGATCTGGTTGCAGTTGTTACCTATTATGGATTAGCAGCTCTTATCCTTATAGATATATTTCATCTGGTATAAACAGCAGGAAATCTCATCATTTTCTATAAAACAAGAAAACACATCATTGTGGACAGTTAATTATATTAGTCTACAATGATGTGTTTTATTATGTTTTATTATTTTTTATTATTTTTTATTATTTTTCCAATCAGTTTTTCTTTACTATTTCTCCCTGATTTTTATAGATAGAATTGGCATCTACTGTGCCTCTCACACTCGAAAGTGGATATATATTGGTTCCACGTCCGATTATACTGCCGGGATTTAAGATAGAACCACACCCTACCTCTACATTATCTCCTACCATGGCACCTATTTTTTTGCGTCCGGTCTCTATCTTTCCATCTTCTGCATGAATTTCTACAAGAAGCTTATCCGACTTAACATTTGATGTAATAGAGCCGGCCCCCATATGTGCCTTGTATCCTAAGATAGAGTCTCCAACATAGTTATAATGAGGAACCTGTACTTTATCAAAGAGAATAACATTTTTGAGCTCTGTCGAATTTCCTACTACAGCACCTTCCCCAATAAGAGCACTTCCCCTGATAAATGCACAGTGACGCACCTCTGCATCTTTTCCTACAATAACTGGTCCATGAAGATAAGCACTTTCAAATACATGTGCACTCTTGTGAATCCATATATTTTCTCCGCGTTTTTCGTATTCTGACTGATCCAAGCTGTTTCCCAATTCGATAATAAAATCGCTGATTCCGGCAAGTGCCTCCCATGGATAGGTGAATTTCTTAAGATAATCTGATGCCAGTGTATGAGTTAAATCATACAGATCTACAATTCTTATTTCTTCTTTTTTCATAGCTTTTGCCTTTCATAAATCTTTCATAAACTTTTGTTGCAATTTTCATTGCCAAGCTGTCACTTTACTGTTTTACTGATTTTTCGTGATTTTGGAGTTTTAGTCTCTTTCTCAGCATTTTTATAAACCGCAGATACCGCATCAAATGCCGGGCGAAGATCGTACGCACTGCCTGCATGGACCGCATTGTAGGTTCGTCCCACGACAAATCTCTCTAGTTTCTGCATATAGACATCCGATGTGATGGTACCTTCTGCTACATAAGTAAGTCCTTTTTCCCAGCTGGCTGTGAGTTCCGGATTTAAGAGCTGTTTCATGGAACTATGCACAACCTCGTAAATAAGCTCACCAAGATACGTAGGTGTGATAACCTGTGTCTTTTCATTTAATGCCATATATTTGATATTAAATAATTTTTTCAAAATTTCCGCTCGGGTCGCACTTGTCCCTATGCCGCTTCCCTTTATCTGTGCACGCAGTTCCTCATCCTCTATGAGCTGTCCGGCATTTTCCATCGCAAGAATCATGGATCCTGATGAATAACGTTTCGGCGGGGATGTCTCACCCTCTTTGATCTGCAAATCATCAAGAGATACTTTCATGCCTTTCTTAAGCTGATCTAGCATCTTTAAGAACTCCGGATGAGAGGAATCAATCACTTTAGACTGACCACCATCCGAATCTGAAGAATTACCATTTTCCTTTTCAGACAACGTCTCTTCATTGCCATCAGCGGAATCAGAGGCAGAGCTTAAATTTTTTTTCTTTTTAGGTACTTCCGCTACCTTTAAATATCCGGCTTCTTTCAAAACCTTAAAGCCGGCAAAGAAATGTTCTCCCTTTACCTCTATCTCAACATTGTATTTCTGGTAAATTGCTGCAGGATAAAATATGCTAAGGAATCTCCTGACTATAACCTGATATATCTTACGGTTAAGATCAGACTGACTTCTAAGTGCACTCAATCCCTGTCCCGTCGGTATAATTGCATAATGGTCTGTAATCTGTTTGTCATTTACATATCGTGTTTTTGAAATGTTCTTCCACATTCCAGCCTGCATAGCCTCGGATGCAAACTCAGCTAACGGCTCAAAATGCATCAGTCCACCAATATTTTTGCTTATTTCCTTTGCAACTGCTGTGGATAGTACCCTGGCATCAGTTCTTGGATATGTAACCAGCTTTCTCTCATAAAGCTCCTGAACCACCTTAAGTGTCTGATCAGGACTTATCTTAAACATTTTAGAGCAGTCATTTTGAAGCTCAGCCAGATTGTAAAGAAGCGGCGGATTTTTTGTCTCTTTTTTCTTTTCTACTTTTACGATATTACCATATAAATTGTTCGTGTTATCTTGTGTGGCATCGCTCTGAAGCCATGATATAAGCTCCTCGGCGTCCTTTTTCTCCTTAAACCCATTCTCTTTATAAAGACATGGGGTTCCAAAATATCTGCTCCCCTCTACAGCACGCCACTCTCCATCTATCGATATACCATCCGGCCCGAAAGTTCCGAGCACACGGTAAAATGGGGTCTTTACAAATTCACGAATTTCCCTCTCCCTACGAACGACCATCCCAAGAACACAGGTCATGACTCGACCGACCGAAATCACAGTACGGTCTGATTTACGCATATGATTTGAAACTGCTGGTCCGTATTTAAGCGTCAGGGCACGTGAGAAATTTATTCCCATCAGGTAGTCTTCTTTTGCTCTTAAATAGGCCGACTCAGAGAGATTATCATACTCTGATAAATCCTTCGCTTCACGTATACCTCTTAAAATCTCTTCTTCTGTCTGTGAATCAATCCATACACGCTTTTCTTTCTTGCCATGAACGCCTGCCATCTGGGCAACCAGCCTGTAAATATACTCTCCTTCTCGCCCGGAGTCGGTACAGACATATATCGTATCTACATCTTTACGATTCAAAAGACCGCTAACGATATTAAACTGCTTTTTCACACTGTCTATAACCTGATATTTCCATTCCTTAGGCAGAAATGGAAGTGTTTCAAGACTCCATCGTTTGTATTTTATATCATACGCTTCCGGATAACTCATTGTAACCAGATGACCTACGCACCAGGTCACAACCGTATTTTCAGATTCTATATAACCATCCGCTGATCTGCCATTTACTTTCAGTGCATTTGCGAATTCACGTGCTACACTTGGTTTCTCAGCTATAAATAAAGATTTTGCCAAACTGCTGCTCCTATCTTTCTATATCTTATATTCCTTATCTAAAAGTGACCGTTTAGGTCCATCATGAAATTTTTCAAATTTATTCACTTCCTCCGGGATTTAATTCTGCCAGAATTGCAGCTACAAACATAAGCGCACATCCGATAAGCATTTTTACTGTCAATTCTTCATGAAGAAGCCATACCGAAAAGACAAGACCAAACACTGATTCAAACGACAGAAGAATCGAGGAAGTACTCGCACTCACATACTTTTGACCGATTGACTGAAGCAGAAAACAAATCATACTGGAGAATAAACCCAGATAAAGCATGGAAACTGTCACACCAGGCAGCATAAATACTTCCGGTTTAAATGGTCCCTCTGTAAGAATTGCTATAATCCATGAACAAATCGCTGCCGATGCCATCTGCATGACAGTAAGACGAATCGGTGTACAGTATTTTGTATATTTCTCAAGAAAAATTATCTGAACCGCAAAACAGATACCGCAAATAAATGTCAGAAAATCGCCAAAATTGATTGTCATATCGCCCTTCAAAGACAATAGTGCCAATCCTACGACTGCAAGTACAGCCGCAATCGAATTATTTAGCTTCGGTTTTACATGATTTATAACAAAGCCTAGGAACGGAACTATGACCACATATAAAGTCGTTATAAATGCATTTTTACTGGCAGTCGTGTATTTGAGTCCATAGGTCTGGAAATAATAGCTTATGAACAAGAATACTCCAAGCAATGCCCCACATCTTAACTCCTGTTTTGATATTCCTCTTATCTGCCTCCAAAAGAGGATCATCATGCCTAGTGCAGCAATTGTAAATCGATATGCTAAAACAAATGTCGGAGAAATCACATCGATGGAATTTTTCATCACAACGAAGGCACTTCCCCATATAATAGTTACAAACAAAAGGCTGGCAGATGCCAGCGCTTTTATTCCTTTGTTGCCAAAATTAAACATTCTAGTATCCTTTTATATTGTCATAAATTTGTAGCTTGTCGTCGTGTCGTATTTATCATTTTTCGCAACAACAGGTGATGCAAATCCCGGCATATTTACCGCATTTGGATAATACTGCGTCTCAAAACAATAGCCATGACGTTTTCCGTATCGCACTCCGCCTTTTCCGGTAACATGTTCATCAAGAAAATTGCCGGTGTAAAACTGTATTCCCGGAAGATCCGTATATACTTCCATCTTTCTACCGCTCTTTTCATCAATAGCTGCTGCGGACAAACTAAATGCACCCGGTTCATGATTCAGAATCCAGTTATGATCATAGCCTCCGCCGAGTTTCAGCTGGTCATAATCTGACTCAATATCACGACCGATAGGCTTAAAATCTGTAAAATCCATCGGAGTACCGCAAACTTTACAAATCTCACCCGTCGGAATCAGGACTTCATTCACCGCTGTCATAGCGTCGCTGTCGATATAAACAAACTGTGAAAGTGCCTCACCACTATCATGTCCTGCCAAATTAAAATATGCATGATTAGTCATATTGAAAATGGTATCCTGATCGCAACTAGCCTCATAATGAATCTTTACTTCATCCTCATCAGTAAGTGTGTATGTAACACGAATCAGGGCATTGCCCGGATATCCCTGATCACCATCAGGGCTCTCAAGTACAAATGAAATCGTGTTCACATCAGTCTTATATTCTGCCATCCATATACGATTACGGTAAAAATCAAGACCGCTGTGCAGGTTATTCGGGCCATCATTGGCCGTAAGTTCATATTTTTTACCGTTTAGTGTAAATGAAGCACCGCCGATTCGGTTTGCATTACGTCCTACTGCCTCTCCAAGATGCCCATCACTTGAAAGGCACTCCTCAACCGTCTCATGTCCCAATAAAACATCCTTAAACACTCCGTCTCTGTCAGGAACCATCATGGTAGACCAGATTGCTCCCAAATCTAAAAATGATGCTGAAATACCATTTTTATTGGTCAGCGTATATCTGCTGACTTCCTTTCCATCATCCATCTTGCCAAAAAATGACTTCTCAACCATATAAAATCCCCCTGTTCATTGCATCAATTGTTCACTGTATTAATTCAAATAATTCCTCGTTCAATTATCTTTATTAGTATACAATATTTTTATGTTGGGGTCAAAATGTATTTGCAAAAAGGGATATGCATTTCATGCATATCCCTTTTTGCCTTTGTATGGTTAAATAATTGGTAACTGTACAGAACATATCTTCAATTATAACTTATTTAGCCTGAATATACCCCTGTGCTGTCAGAAGTTCTGCTGAAAGCACGGCACCGCCGGCTGCTCCACGAAGTGTATTGTGTGAAAGGCCTACAAACTTCCAATCATATACCTTATCTTCTCTGAGGCGTCCAACTGATACTCCCATGCCATTCTCATAATTAACATCGAGCTGTACCTGAGGACGATTGTCTTCTTCAAGATACTGAATAAACTGCTTTGGTGCACTTGGAAGATTTAACTCCTGCGGAAGACCACTAAAATTAACCAGTTTCTCGATAAGCTGTTCTTTTGTAGGTTTCTTTCTGAATTTTACAAATACAGCTGCTGTATGTCCGTCAAGAACCGGAACACGGATACACTGACAGGTAATAACCGGCTCAGATGCCTTTACAATCTCGCCATCTTTGATCTCACCCCAGAGACGAAGCGGCTCCTGTTCACTCTTCTCTTCCTCGCCACCGATATAAGGAATGATATTTCCCTCCATCTCAGGCCAGTCCTTAAATGTCTTTCCAGCTCCGGAAATTGCCTGATATGTAGTAGCTACTACCTCATAAGGCTCAAATTCTCTCCATGCGGTGAGAACCGGTGCATAGCTCTGGATTGAGCAGTTCGGTTTTACAGCAACAAAACCTCTTGTTGTGCCAAGACGCTTCTTCTGGAATTCAATTACTTTATAGTGTTCAGGGTTGATCTCCGGAACAACCATCGGAACATCAGGTGTCCAACGATGTGCACTGTTGTTAGATACAACTGGTGTCTCTGTCTTTGCATATGCGTCTTCAATAGCACGAATCTCTTCTTTTGTCATATCAACTGCACTGAATACAAAATCAACCTCAGATGCTACCTTTTCGATCTCATTTACATTCATAACGACCATATTTTTAACGCTTTCAGGCATCGGAGTCTGCATCTTCCAACGTCCGCCTACAGCTTCTTCATATGTCTTTCCTGCAGAACGAGGGCTGGCTGCCAGAGCTTTAATCTCATACCACGGATGATTCTCAAGCAGCGTGATAAAACGCTGACCTACCATACCGGTTGCACCAAGAATGCCTACACGTAATTTCTTTTCCATGTTCATTGTTTATCTCCTCTTCCAGCGGTGGTTTTTATAATTCCATTTAATATTTTAACTTTCCACCGTAATTCTCGGCTATCATATACCATATTCTGCAAAAAATCAAGATTTTTCCGCAAGAAAAATACATTTGTACGTCTATCGCGGACACGGAGATAAAATATAACGTCTGTCGCGGATTACGGATCTAGATCAGATCAAAGGCCACATCCATCATATCGGTAAATGTCTTCTCCCTCTCTTCAGCTGTCGTCTCCTCACCTGTCAAGTCAGAATTTGAAACTGTGAGAATACAGATAGCATTTGCCCCGCCGTGTGCGGCATTGCTATATAAAGCTGCCGATTCCATCTCTACTGCCAACACTCCCATCTGATCCCAGGTTGTTCCAGTAGGCTCCAATGGCAGATCATAGAACGTATCTGTGCACAAAACATTGCCCACATGGTACTTGATTCCTCTTTTCTTCGCCGAAGCAACAGCTTTTTCAAGAAGATCATAGCTGCAGATACAAGAATAATCCCCAGGAAGTCCAAAATGCTTCACATAGTTTGATGTGGTACAGGAGCCCATGGCAAATACGAGATCCCTTACCTTAACTTCCGAACGCAGTGCTCCGGCAGTTCCGATACGTATAAGATTCTTGCATCCATAGAAATGAATCAGTTCGTGAGAATAAATCCCCATAGAAGGACAGCCCATACCTGTTCCCATAACCGAAACCCTCTTACCCTGATAATCCCCGGTATAACCATACATATTTCTGGTTGTGTTAAACTGCTTAACATCTGTAAAAAAATGTTCTGCGATAAATTTCGCGCGCAGCGGATCTCCCGGTAAAAGTATAGTCTCTGCGATTTCCCCTTTAACTGCTCCAATATGAGCAGTCGGTGTGTTTAAATTTTCAGCCATATGAATTACCTCCTCTTTTAACTTTAAACAAAGATTTAACCCCTTGCCCGGCTTCCTTTTCCGTCTCTATGTCCTATCTTAAGACGGCTAAGGTGAACCGTTTTTTCCTTATACATAACAATCGGATCGTCTTCAGTGCCACCAAGCAGATGAATTGCTTCCAATGACTCTGTGCGTCCAAGCTTGATACCCCTTACACCCTTTGAATTTTTCTTCATTTCAGAAATTTCCTCTATCGGAAAGCGCAGGAATACACCGCTTGTAGTTTGAATCACTGCCTCTTTCATGTCATCCACCTGCTGTACAGAAAGAAGCATATCATTATCCTGAAGTTTGGTTGCAGCAACTGCACGATTGTTTGTCTCAAACTCTTCTCCAGGTACAATCTTAATCATGGCATCTTTGGTAGCGAATAAATACTTCTTACCCTTCATTTCAGTAACATTAACCACGCAGACCGGTCTTTCCTTCATACCGTCAAATTTACTTAAGTTGTCAATAGGCACTCCCTTGTCACGCAATTTTCCGAAAGGAATCTCCGTAACTTTAACCTGGTGGAATGCACCAATATCTGTAAAAAGACCTATCTTATCGGTCGTCTGGCATGGCAGCACATAAACATTTTCCGTATCGGCTGTCTCGCGGTTTCTCTCGTAAATAGACGGTTCAAGTATCTTGCAATAGCCAAATTTGTCAAGAACAAATACTCCAGGTCTAGCACTCTCTGCCATCTCGTCATAAACCACTTCTCGTCCATCTTCGATCTTTGTATGTCTCTCAGTAGCAAATTCTTCTTTTATGGATTTAAGGTCTTCTTTTATAACATCATCCATAGCCTCACGGCTTCCAAGGATTCTCTTGTATTCTTTTATCTTTTTAAGAGTCTCCTTGTACTCCTTTTCAAGTGCCAGAATCTCAAGGCCAATGAGTTTATAGAGACGCATTTCAAGAATAGCCGATGCCTGTTTTTCAGTAAAATGAAGCTTCTTTGCATCCTCTTCAAATCCAGGCATTCTAAACTGAATCTTGGAAATATCACCTTCCATCAGGCAGGCCTTGGCATCTTTAAGATTCTTTGAACCGCGAAGAATGGCAATGATAAGGTCTATACAATCACAAGCTGAGATCAAACCTTCCTTAATCTCCTTCTTCTCAAGTTCCTTGTCAAGAAGCACCTGATATTTGCGTGTATTATTTTCATACTGAAAATCGAGATAATTTTTAAGTATTCCCTTTAAATTAAGTGTCTCCGGGCGGCCATTTACAATCGCCAGCATATTGACACCGAAAGTATCTTCAAGTTTTGTCTTTTTATATAAAATATTCTGGATTTTCTCGATATCTGCATCTTTTTTAAGTTCCAGAACAATTCGTATACCTTCTTTGTTGGACTGATTTGAAATATCTACAACATCGGCAAGTTTCTTGGATTCAACTAGATCCGCTATATCTGACAGACATTTGTTGATGCCGGCACCGATCATCGTATACGGAATCTCTGTAATCACAAGCTTATCTTTGTCAGAGCGGCGTTTTCCAAGTTCAACCTCCATACGGGCACGAAGCTTGATTCGTCCGGTACCTGTCTCATAGATAGCCGGAAGGTCGCTTTTATTGGCTATGATACCACCTGTCGGGAAATCAGGTCCCTTAAGTATGTCAAGTAGTTGAGAGGTATCAGTATCCGGATTATCTATATAGGTCATAACCGTATCTATAACCTCGCCAAGATTGTGCGGTGGGATACTTGTACTCATACCCACAGCGATACCCTCGGCACCGTTTATAAGGAGGTTAGGTACACGAACCGGCAAAACTTCCGGTTCTTTCTCAGTTTCATCATAGTTCGGTACAAAACGGACTGTTTTATCCAAATCTTTAAGATATACTTCTTCTGCGAATTTCTCAAGACGTGCTTCAGTATAACGCATGGCAGCCGCTCCGTCGCCTTCTATGGAACCAAAGTTTCCGTGACCGTCTACAAGCGGCATCCCCTTCTTGAAATTCTGCGAAAGTACTACTAAAGTTTCGTATATGGAGCTGTCACCGTGAGGATGATATTTACCCATCGTATCACCGACAATACGTGCCGACTTACGATGCGGCTTATCATGTCCTAAGTGAAGTTCTCCCATATCATAAAGAACTCGCCGCTGCACCGGCTTCAATCCATCCCTTGCATCCGGAATGGCACGTGAAGTGATGACACTCATCGAGTAATTCATGTAACTTCGCTGCATTTCCTCTGAATATTCTGTCGTAATGATCATTTCAGCCATTCTATTTTCTATCTCCTAAATCTATCTACTGCATCGGATTTTATTTTTTGAATTGACACATCTAACCATAAATCACACATCAAGCTATGCGTCAATCTCTGCTTCATCTGCATGATCGTATATAAACTGCCTTCTCGGCGGAACATCACTCCCCATAAGCATCTCTGTGATCTCAGACGCCATGCGGCCATCCTCAATCTCTACACGCTTAAGCACACGATTCTCTGGATTAAGTGTAGTCTCCCAAAGCTGTTCCGCATCCATTTCTCCAAGACCCTTGAATCGCTGAAGTGTAAATTCACCGGTATGGGTCTTTCTGTAACGTTCAAGTGCCTTCTCATCATACAGATACTCCTCTTTGCCTTTCTTCGGAATAACCTTAAAAAGAGGCGGCATGGCAATATATACATGGCCATTCTGAATAAGTTCAGGCATAAACCTGTATAAAAATGTCAAAAGCAATGTGTCAATATGGCTTCCGTCGACATCGGCATCAGTCATCAGGACAATCTTGTGATACCTAAGCTTTGTAATATCAAAATCATTGCCGTATCCTTCAGAAAAACCGCAGCCAAAGGCATTGATCATGGTCTTGATCTCAGCATTGGCAAGGACCTTATCCATAGACGCCTTCTCAACATTTAAAATCTTACCTCTGATAGGAAGAATCGCCTGATAACGGCGGTTTCTGCCCATCTTAGCTGAACCACCCGCGGAATCACCCTCTACTATAAAAATCTCGCATTTCTCCGCTTCACGACTCTCGCAGTTTGCCAGCTTTCCGTTGCTGTCAAAGGAAAAACGTGATTTTGTCAGCATATTCGTCTTTGCACGTTCCTCAGCCTTTCGAATCTTAGCAGATTTTTCAGCACAGCCGATAATCGCCTTAAGTACCTCTAAATTCCTGTCAAAATATAACTGAAGTTCATCTCCGGTAACACTAAAAACAGCTTTTGTGGCATCTGCACTCGCAAGCTTAGTCTTGGTCTGTCCCTCAAAAATAGGATCCGGATGTTTGATAGCTACCACTGCGGTCATACCATTTCTTGTATCCGGGCCTGTAAACTTGGCATCTTTATCCTTGAGTATTCCAAGTTCTTTTGCATATGTATTGATCATCTGAGTAAAACGAGTCTTAAATCCCGCCAGATGAGTACCGCCTTCCTGAGTGAAAATATTGTTGCAAAATCCCATAACATTTTCCTCAAAGGCGTCCACAAACTGAAATGCTGCCTCAATCTCAATCTGGTCACATACGCCCTTAAAATATATCGGGTCGTGCATAGGTGTCTTTGTACTGTTAAGTTCACGAACATATGCCACTATTCCGTCAGGCTCAGAATATGTAACCTTTTCCTCTTCACCAAATCGCTTATTTGTATAGGTAATTGTAAGCTTAGGATTGAGATATGCAGTCTCATGCAGACGGCTCTTAAGCCAGTCAGCCTTGAATCTCGTCTTTTCAAAAATCTCAGAATCTGGTAGAAAATTAATCTCCGTTCCTGTCTCTCTCGTCTTTCCGATCACAGGCAAGAGGCCATCGATCAGCTCTACTGTAGGAATTCCTCTTTCATATGCATCGTGATGAATCTGGCCGTTCTTATAGACCTTGATGTCCATATGCTCAGAGAGAGCATTAACTACGGATGAACCAACTCCATGGAGTCCTCCGCTAGTTTTATATGCATTATTATCGAACTTGCCACCTGCATGAAGTGTAGAAAGTACGATTCGCTCCGCTGCTACACCCTTCTTGTGCATCTCAACCGGGATACCTCGTCCGTTGTCACGTACCGTACAGGAACCATCCGCCTCAAGAGTCACATTTATCTGAGTGCAGGCACCCGCAAGATGCTCGTCAACCGAATTGTCAACTATCTCGTAAATCAGATGGTTGAGACCCTTAGTCCCGACACTTCCTATATACATACCGGGACGCTTGCGGACAGCCTCCAGTCCCTCAAGAACCGTTATGCTGTCCGCATCATACTGTGTCTTAGCCATATATCAATTCCTCCAATATATATCTTTATATCAAAGCCATAAAAATCAAGCTTGAAAATAATTTATAAAGTATTTATCTATTATTATTACATAAATTTAACTTTTTTGCAATCAGAAAGTCCAAACACACGTTCGCCAAAGCTTAGAGGATGGGAATTTTTTTGACTGAGTTAAAAGCATCATAGACAAAATCCATCCTCTTTATTATAATATGATACCGGGATCAAAAGTTCCAAACTACACAAAACAATAGAAGGAGATGTATTCATGAGCTCTTCTAACACGCAAAACGACTTCTCTAAAGGAAGTATTGTTAAAAATATTATGAGCCTTGCCATACCGATGACACTGGCACAGCTTATCAATGTCCTATATAACATCGTTGACCGAATTTATATCGGAAGAATTCCGGATCATGCTACACTTTCACTGACCGGAATAGGACTTTCACTGCCGATCATCACTCTTGTTATCGCATTTGCCAACCTTTTCGGCATGGGAGGAGCACCGCTATGTTCTATTGAACGTGGACGAGGAAATATAAAAGAAGCCGAGGCAATCATGGGAAATTCTTTTTCCCTGATGGTCATCTCCGGCATTATTCTGACAATATTATGTTTAATATTTAAAAAGCCTATGCTCTATCTATTTGGTGCCAGTGATGCAACATACCCATATGCAGATGCATATATCACAATCTATCTGCTGGGCAGTTTTTTCGTGATGGTAGGGCTGGGAATGAATTCATTCATAAATTCACAGGGATTTGGCCATATAGGTATGATGACTGTGCTTTTAGGTGCTGTCACAAATATAATCCTTGATCCTATTTTTATCTTTATATTTGACTTAGGAATTCGAGGCGCTGCCCTTGCAACTATTCTGTCTCAGTTTGTGTCAGCAGTATGGATCCTTCGGTTCCTAACCGGCGATAAGACTCTTCTAAAACTCAGACGCAACGCTATGCATTTATCCGCAAAAAGAGTCAAAAAAATCGTTGGTCTCGGTCTTTCAGGATTCACCATGGCCATAACAAACTGCACCGTCCAGATCATGTGCAATGCGACATTACAGATATACGGCGGTGATCTCTATGTAGGAATCATGACTGTCATCAATTCTATCCGTGAGATAGCCACACTTCCTGTGACAGGAGTGACAAACAGTGCTCAGCCGGTACTTGGATACAATTATGGTGCGAAAGAATACGGACGTGTCAAGCGTGCAATCGTCTTTACAGCTGCTATCGCGATCACATACACTGTAGCAATCTGGCTTATAGTAGACGGATTTCCGGCATTCTTTATAAGAATATTTAACCAGGATGGTGAACTTATCAAAGCCGGTATACCGGCGATCAGACTGTACTTTTTCGGATTTTTCATGATGTCGCTCCAGTTTTCAGGTCAGTCCATATTCGTCGGTCTGGGCGAATCAAAAAAAGCCATCTTTTTCTCTATTTTCAGAAAAGTAATCATCGTTGTTCCGCTGACCATACTTCTCCCTGGCGTGTTCGGAATGGGTACAGACGGTGTATTCGCTGCCGAACCTATATCAAACTTCGTTGGTGGTATGGCCTGCTTTGGAACGATGCTTTTAACAATATGGCGAAAACTCACAAAATTGCAAAGAGAGACAACTAAATAAGGCTATCTCTGATTATTCTTAAATGCCCTGTCGATCTCTCTTTTTGCATCTTTCTTAGCCAGGTCATCTCTCTTGTCATACAACTTTTTACCGCGTGCCAGGCCTATCTCGACCTTCACAAGGCTTCCTTTAAAATAGACCTGCAGCGGTACTAAAGTATAACCTTTTTCCTTAATTTTCGATGTAAGACGGTTTATCTCCTGTTTATGCAGAAGCAGTTTTCTCACTCTCAGAGGATCTTTATTAAAAATATTTCCCTTCTCATATGGGCTTATATGCATACCAAATACATATACCTGTCCATCACTCTCTATTTTGATAAATGACTCTTTGATACTGCATTTACCCATGCGAATTGATTTGACTTCAGTACCGAATAACTCTATACCTGTTTCAAACTTATCATCTATAAAATAATCATGGTAGGCTTTTTTGTTATTTGCTACCAACTTAATACCTGTTCCCATCTTGATTCCTCTTTTCATAATAGAATGTCGAACAAACGATAGCATTGATTATAACATTTACGTCCAAACTGAGTCAAGTTATGGCGACTGTTGATCTTGGCCTCACTCTGTGCTAAAGTAGGTACTGTTCGATTTATACAATTTGTCATCTGGAGGTTTTGACATCATGGACTACTCTCACAACTTAACCGGCAACAAGGCCGTCTCATCAGTTTCAAAAAAATCTGAGGCTGTTATCTTGCCTCGTCCGCTTGGCTTAATTGCCCTCGCGATCGCCGTCTGTATCAACAGTTTTGGTGTCGTATTGATGCTTTATTCAAATGCCGGCATATCTGCCATATCAAGTGTTCCATACGCATTCTCAGAAGTCTTTCCAAGACTCAGTCTTGGTACCTGGACTTATATATTTCAAGGATTGCTTATCGCCACTCTGATGATTCTTAGAAAAAAATTCGTACCTACATATCTTTGCAGCTTTGTAGTCGGATTTATTTTCAGCGAATTACTTGATGTACATGAGGCATGGATAAATATACTGCCGACAGACATCTACTTTCGAATCCTGTATTTTATCATAAGTTATCTCTTGATCTCTATCGGCATCGCACTTTCAAACCGCTGCGGTCTTCCGATAGTGCCGACAGATCTGTTTCCCAGAGAGCTCTCACAGATAACGAATATCAACTATTCACGAATCAAAGTATCCTTTGATGTCATCTGTCTTGCCACGACAGCCATTATGACTCTTATTTTCCTGCACCGTCTTGACGGACTTGGTATCGGAACTATTGCAGCGGCATTTACCATGGGTAAAATGATAGGCTTTGTCGGGCAGCAAATGGATATATTCTTTAGAAAACATTTTTTATAGTGTCAAGACTCGCTCGCGAGATAATTTACAATCATATTGACAGTTCCGGTGTCAAAACACCGGAACAAAGTCTATGGTTCTTGCAAACCTGTCACATGAACTTACTCTCACGCGTACGGTTTGTCCAAGCTTATAAGTCTTTTTCGTCATCTCTCCGACCAGTTCATAATGTGTTTCATCGAAGACATAATAGTCACCTCTAAGTTCATTTACATGAACCAGACCTTCAACTGTATTCGGCAGTTCTACGTAAAATCCCCAGTTTGTAACACCGGAGATAACTCCCTCGAATTCTTCTCCTATATGGTGCTCCATATACTGTACTTTTTTCATCTTGTCCGTCTCACGCTCTGCTTCATCTGCCCTTCGTTCCAAAGCCGATGTCTGAACCGCCACCTCAGGCAAGATCCTATCAAAATGTGCCGTTCTTTTATCATCCATATTGCCATGCAGGCATTCCTTAATTATGCGATGAATCTGTAAATCAGGATAACGTCTGATTGGAGATGTAAAATGAGTATAATATTTTGCCGCCAATCCGAAATGGCCTGAATTTAGCGTCGAATATTTAGCCTGTTTCATAGAGCGAAGTGTCAGACGGCTAAGAAGTGCTTCTTCCGGCGTGTCTTCGATCTTTTCAAGCAATTTCTGAAGTTCCTTTGGATGTACTTCTCCTCCAGGCATACGTATGGAATATCCGAAATTATTGATAAATGTACCAAGTTTTACCATTTTTTCCTCATCCGGTTTTTCATGAATTCGATATAAAAATGGCATATCCTGCCAATAGTAATCCTCGGCTACAGTCTCATTGGCCATCAGCATAAAATCTTCAATAAGTTTGGTCGCAGCGTTGCGTTCATACGGTTTGATCTCTATAGGACGTCCCTTAGAATCAAGTATGATCTTGCTCTCAGGAAAATCAAAATCAATAGCCCCTCGCTCACGGCGTTTTTTCCGAAGAACGCTTGAAAGTTCTTTCATTTGTATAAACAATTCCACAAAATCGCTATATTTTGCTTTTGTTTCTGCGTCATCATCAGTTATGATCGCATTGACTGCCGTATATGTCATGCGACGATCTACCCTGATCACGGTCTCAGCAATCTGATGACCTATCACGACACCCTTGTCGTCTATATCCATGATACAGCTGAGTGCAAGGC
>CAVKOQ010000029.1:0-24141 GCA_963657995.1 bacterium | reverse complement strand
TGCGGGAAGCGGCAAAGGAGGCCAGTGAGACTTTTCTCCATACGCACGATGGTCAGCTGTGCGATATCATCATTGATAAGGCTACACTTTCTGCTATCTATGAGTGCGGTAAGAAATCATCGGATAGGATCATACAGGATTATGCTGAGACTACGGTTGCAGTTGCGGATATCAAAGTGGCAGTGCGTTCTCAGAAAACTGGCAAAAATCTGGAATTTATGAGACGTGCGATGGCACCGTGCGACAGCCTCAGTACCGACAGATTGTCGCAGGCAGCCCTAAAGGGACCGGGTGCCATAAGCGAGTATTTAGAGGGAACCCGTTATGCGGGTGGTGCTCAGGCACTGAAAGAATCACCGTCATCTTTTGAAAGATGGTGTGACAATCAGCTCATAGAGACGATCAAGCCTCAGAAATACAACCCGTTTACGGCAGGTCCACTTGTGGCTTATGTGCTGGCAAAGGAAAATGAGATAAAAACGGTCCGCATCATTCTGACCGCACGTTTAAACGGTCTTGATGAGGGACAGATTCGTGAAAGGATAAGGGAGATGTATGTATAAGGTTGCAGTAGTCGGAGATTACGACAGTATCTACGGATTTGCGGCACTGGGACTGGAAACATTTCCGGTGTCCGATTCTAAGGAAACGGAGGAAATATTCTTAAAGCTGGCTTCGGGTTCGTATGCAGTGATTTATATCACTGAGGCAGCAGCTGAAGGAATTTCGACGGTTATCGAGCGTTACCGTGAGAAGCCTCTTCCGTCCGTTATCTTAATTCCGGGCATATCCGGTAATACGGGAAAAGGTGTAGAGCTTGTTAAGCATTCGGTAGAACAGGCAGTTGGTTCGGATATATTGTTCGGAGAATCATAGCATCCGTATATGGTGTGGATGACAGTGCTATATGATAGAAAGGTGGGTGAAACCTTCCAATGAGCAAGGGAACGATAAAGAAGGTAGCAGGACCGCTGGTTATCGCCAGCGGGATGCGGGATGCCAATATGTTCGACGTCGTCAGAGTAAGTGACGAGCGCCTTATTGGCGAGATTATAGAGATTCACGGAGATGAGGCATCGATTCAGGTATATGAAGAGACATCAGGCTTAGGACCAGGCGAACCAGTTGAGTCCATGGACGTACCGCTTTCGGTAGAGTTAGGACCGGGACTTCTGACAAGTATTTACGATGGTATACAGCGTCCGCTTGATGATATCATGAAGGAGACCGGAAGCAACAACTTAAAGCGTGGTGTTGAGGTTCCGTCCTTAAAACGTGATAAAAAATGGCAATTTGTGCCGACTGTAAAGGCTGGCGACAGTATAGAGGCAGGCGATATCATCGGTACGGTTCAGGAAACCCTGATTATTGAACACAAGATCATGGTTCCGTATGGAGTGAAGGGTACTGTAAAAGAGATAAAGAGCGGAGAATTTACCGTTGATAAAACCGTAGCGGTTATTGAGACCGAAAATGGCGAAAAAGAGCTTACTATGATGCAGAAATGGCCTGTTCGTCGCGGACGCCCATATCAGACAAAGCTCCCACCTGCAAAGCCACTTATCACAGGACAGCGTGTAGTTGACGCATTTTTTCCGATAGCCAAAGGCGGTGTTGCTGCGGTACCGGGACCATTTGGAAGCGGAAAAACTGTTATCCAGCATCAGCTTGCCAAATGGGCAGAGGCGGATATAGTCGTTTATATCGGCTGCGGCGAACGTGGCAATGAGATGACGGATGTTCTTAATGAGTTCCCTGAATTAAAGGATCCTAAGACCGGTCATTCTTTGATGGAAAGAACTGTACTTATTGCCAATACATCGGATATGCCTGTAGCAGCACGTGAAGCATCTATTTATACAGGTATCACGATCGCAGAATATTTCCGTGATATGGGTTATTCGGTGGCACTTATGGCAGACTCTACGTCCAGATGGGCAGAGGCACTGCGAGAGATGTCAGGACGTCTGGAAGAGATGCCCGGTGAGGAAGGTTATCCGGCATACCTTGGAAGCCGTCTTGCACAGTTCTATGAGAGAGCAGGTCATGTTATCTGTCTTGGAAAGGACGGACGTGAGGGCGCATTATCGGCAATCGGGGCAGTATCGCCTCCTGGTGGTGATATTTCAGAGCCTGTTTCCCAGGCTACACTTCGTATCGTCAAGGTGTTCTGGGGACTTGATTCGTCTCTTGCATACAAGAGGCATTTCCCAGCTATCAACTGGCTGACGAGTTACTCTCTGTATGTAGATAGTCTCGGAAAATGGTTCGATGAAAATGTATCAGACGAGTGGATGAGCTGTCGGCAGGGGCTCATGAGTTTACTGCAGGAAGAGGCAGAACTTGAAGAGATCGTAAAGATGGTTGGTATGGACGCACTGTCCCCGATAGATCGTCTGAAGATGGAGGCAGCGAGATCTATCCGTGAGGACTTCCTGCATCAGAACTCATTCCATGAGATAGATACTTATACACCACTTAAAAAGCAGTTCAGTATGATGAAACTTGTTCTGGCATTCTATGAGCAATCCAAGAAAGCACTGGAGAATGGAGCTTCGATACAGAATCTTATAAAGATGCCGGTTCGTGAGCAGATCGGACGTTTTAAATATACGAAAGCAGAAGATGTGGATAAAGAGTATCAGGAAGTCCTTGATGAACTTGCTAAAGAGGTTGCTGATGCGGCTGGAAAGGGGGCATTCTAAATGCCAAAGGAATATAGAACCATACAGGAAGTCGCCGGCCCTCTGATGCTGGTGCAGGGCGTTGAAAATGTCACCTATGATGAGCTTGGTGAGATCGAGCTTGCGAGCGGTGAGAAGAGGCGTTGCAAGGTACTTGAGATCGACGGTGGCAATGCACTGGTACAGCTGTTTGAGAGCTCTACCGGCATCAATCTTTCAAACAGTAAGGTACGTTTCCTTGGAAGAACCATGGAGCTTGGCGTATCTGAGGATATGTTGGGAAGAGTTTTTGATGGACTGGGCAATCCTATCGATGGCGGCCCGGAGATTTTGCCAGAAGAACGACGCGACATCAATGGCCTTCCGATGAACCCGGCAGCCAGAAGCTATCCGCAGGAGTTCATACAGACGGGTGTTTCTGCGATTGATGGCTTAAATACTCTGGTAAGAGGACAGAAACTGCCGATTTTCTCGGCATCAGGTCTTCCACATGCCAATCTTGCAGCACAGATTGCCAGACAGGCGAAGGTTCGCGGCACAGATGAACAATTTGCCGTTGTCTTTGCAGCTATGGGTATTACATTTGAGGAGGCTCATTTCTTTACCGAGAGCTTCAAAGAAACAGGTGCTATCGACCGTACTGTTTTGTTTGTAAATCTGGCCAACGATCCTGCTGTAGAGCGTATCGCGACGCCGCGTATGGCACTGACGGCGGCTGAGTATCTGGCATTTGAGAAAAATATGCATGTTTTGGTTATTCTGACGGATATTACCAACTATGCGGATGCACTGCGAGAGATTTCCGCAGCCCGCAAGGAGGTACCGGGACGCCGTGGATATCCGGGATATATGTATACAGATCTGGCATCACTTTACGAGAGAGCCGGACGTCAGAGAGGTAAGAATGGATCCATAACCATGATTCCTATCCTGACCATGCCTGAGGATGATAAGACACATCCTATCCCTGACCTGACAGGATATATCACAGAGGGACAGATTATTTTGAGCCGTGATCTGTATCGCAAGGGCATCACTCCTCCGATCGATGTACTTCCGTCTCTGTCACGTCTTAAAGATAAAGGAATCGGTGAGGGAAAGACCCGTGCGGATCATTCCAATACGTTGAATCAGCTCTTTGCGGCCTATGCAAGAGGTAAGGAAGCTAAGGAGCTGATGGTTATCTTAGGTGAGGCGGCACTGTCTGATGTTGACATAATCTATGCCAAATTTGCGGATGCCTTTGAAAAAGAGTACGTTTCTCAGGGATATACTACAGACCGTGATATCGAGGAAACACTTCGTATCGGTTGGAAACTTCTTTCTATACTGCCTAGAAGTGAGCTTAAACGTATCGATGAGAAGTATCTGGATATGTACTATGGCAAGGAATAAAAGATGACTGAAACTGTTCATAAGATCAGTGCCTTTGTTTGAATGATTGTGAACAGGTTGTAGTCGCAGGAGAGAGGTGATACGCATGGCATCGACACAGGTCAATCCGACCAGAATGGAGCTTACGAGACTTAAAAAGAAGCTGGCGACAGCCACCAGAGGTCATAAGCTTCTTAAAGATAAGCGTGATGAGCTTATGCGTCAGTTTTTGGATCTTGTCCGTGAGAATATGGCACTTCGCCAGAAGGTTGAGGCAGGGATAAAGAACGCAAATGTAAATTTTGTCATTGCAAAAGCAGGCATGTCTGAACAGGCACTCAACACGGCACTTGCTGCACCGAAGCAGGCAGTTTATCTTGAAGCAGACAAGAAGAATGTTATGAGTGTCGATATTCCGGTTTTTCACTATAAGACCAGAACTGCTGATGAAAATGATATCTATTCTTACGGATTTGCATTTACATCCAGCGATCTGGATGGGGCGGTCAAGTCACTGGCAGATATTTTGCCGGATATGCTGAAATTATCCGAGACTGAGAAGGCATGCCAGCTGATGGCGGCTGAGATTGAGAAGACACGCCGTAGGGTTAATGCACTCGAACATGTTATTATTCCTGAGGCGAAGAAGAATATCAAATATATCACGATGAAACTTGATGAAAATGAGCGCAGTACCCAGATTCGCCTGATGAAGGTAAAGGATATGATGCTTGAAGAGAAGCATCACTATAAAGAAAAACAGGAAAAGTGCTCATAAATGTAAATTTAACGGGTATGGATTTATAACCAAAAAGAAACGCCTTTCGGATTATCTGTGAAAATGGATGATCGCGAGAGGCATTTCTTTTTTAATTTATAGGAAAGAAAAAAGTAAGATATACCGTGACTAAATCTGTTAGAATGTAGAAAGGTTCTGATAGAACATAATGGTATATGGGAGGGATTTTTGATGTCAAAACAGGTACAAAGAGTACTTGGATGGATGGTGGTCTTTTTTATAGCAGTGCTGATCTTACTTTTGCCGATTTCAAAGGCATATGCCGGACCGGCGTCAGGAAGTGTTTCTTCAGCGGATGAGATGAGAGGCGTCTGGATTTCGTATCTTGATTGGAACAAGTGGCCTAAGGATGAGGCGGGATATAAGAAGGCGATGGACCAGACACTTGATCTGTGTGTACAAAAAGGTTTGAATACGGTGTTTCTGCAGGTTCGACCTGACGGTGATGCGATGTATCCGTCACAGTATTTTCCATGGTCAAAGTTTGCGTCCGGTACACAGGGGAAAAATCCGGGATATGATCCGTTTGCCTATGCAGTTACGGCGGCACATCAGAGAGGCCTTAAGATTCATGCCTGGATCAATCCGTATCGTATCACGGGATATCTGAACCGGTATTCTGATTTGTGTGCATCCAATCCGGCCGTAGCGTGGGCCAATGATGGCGACAGCACAAATGACAGATGGGTGCTTTGCCAGAATGGAGAATATTATTATAATCCGGCTATCCCCCAGGTGCGTCAGCTTATCATTGATGGAGTTAAGGAGATCGTCACGAATTATGATGTGGATGGAATCCATTTTGATGATTATTTTTATCCTAGTCTTGATGATAGCAATGAACAGAGCTGGTTTGATTACCCGGAATACACATCAAGCGGTACTTCGCTTAGCGTAGCTGCATGGAGACGAAATAATGTAAATGAGCTGGTAAAGAATGTCTACAGTACGGTTAAATCAATTCGTCCGCAGGTAGAGTTTGGTATCAGCCCTGAAGGATATCTTAAGAATCTAAGACTGGATACACGTCAGTTTACGGATGTTGATACATGGATGACCCAGAGCGGATATGTGGATTATCTGATGCCGCAGATTTACTGGGGATTTGAAGCCAAACAGGGCGGGCAGACAGCCGGATACGCTTTCACAAATTGTCTTAATGAGTGGGTGGAACTAAAAAAGAAGGGAAATGTAAAGCTCTATCTCGGTCTGGCCTTATATAAGGTGGGAACTGATACAAAAGATGGCAACGATGTGCCTGAATGGCTAAGATATAATGATATTATGAAGAGAGAGGTGATAGCCGGACGCGAAACCGGACAGGTAAGCGGATATTGTTTCTATGATTTATCCTCTCTTACACGTGAAGCGGCTGCACAGGAAGTAGCCAATGTTACCGCATTATTTCACTAGAAGGGTAAGAATATGCTTTCCATCAAAATCTTCGATTGATTGCAACTATTTTACTTGTGTGGTATACTGAATTCATGATTTTATTAAAAATGTGACTGTGGCGGAACAGGACAGTCGCATAACAGTTATTTTGAACGAACAAGGAGAGGGAAGATGAGGAAAACAGCACTTGTCATTATGGCGGCCGGTATCGGAAGCCGTTTTGGCGGAGGGATCAAGCAGCTGGAACCGGTAGGACCGAACGGTGAGATCATCATGGATTATTCCATACATGATGCACTGGAAGCTGGCTTTGATCGCATTATCTTTGTTATTCGTCACGATTTAGAGGCGGATTTCAAGGAAGTAATCGGACGTCGTATTGAGAAAATTGCACCTGTTACATATGCATTTCAGGAACTTTCAGATGTCCCGGAAGGATTCAGCGTTCCGGCAGACAGAAAGAAACCATGGGGAACAGGCCAGGCGATTTTAAGCATCAGAGGACTTGTAGAAGAACCGTTCCTGGTAATCAATGCTGATGATTACTACGGAAAAGAGGTATTTAGAAAGATTCATACATACATGGTAGAACAGATGGACGTGAATGCACCTGTGTATGATATCTGTATGGGCGGATTTATATTGGCCAATACGCTTAGTGAGAATGGCGGTGTCACAAGAGGCGTCTGTGAGGTCGGTGAAGATGAGATCTTAAAGAGGGTTACTGAAACATACAATATTCAGAAGACTGCGGATGGCATGACAGCGACAGACAAGGAAGGTAATCCTGTCAAGGTAAGTGAGGATCAGCATGTATCCATGAATATGTGGGGACTTACACCGGGATTTGTGGAAGAACTTGAAAAGGGATTTCCGAAATTCCTTTCCGGTATTAAAGAAGGTGATGTGAAGTCTGAGTACCTACTGCCTACGATCATCGACCAGATGATTCACGATGGCAGAGCCCGTGTTAAACTGCTTGAGACTCATGACCGCTGGTTTGGAGTGACATACCGTGAGGACAAGGAAAGTGTTACAGAATCGATACGTGCATTGATTCGCGAAGGAGTATATCCGGAGAAATTATTTTAATGATCAGACATTAGACAATTAGATATTAGAGACGTGTGGAAGATGAAAATCATTTTTCACACGTCTCTTTTGATTTCATAGGAAATTGCGTTCTAAATGAATATATATAAATGCAACCTTTTAGCATGCTTTTTTTCTTCAAACTATTGCCAAAATAGGCCTGGGGGGGGTATGATATGAGCGTGTATGAATATATGTTAGGAGGAATGGAAAACAGTATGAAAAAGATGAAACATGGAGTGGGTGCACTGCTTTTGACAGTGGGAAGTCTGCTTTTATTCCCTGTTTCTGCACAGGCAGCGAAGGCTACCGGTCCGGCGGCTGAACTGGAGCAGGTATCGAAGTGGATTCAGGACGAAAGCGGCTGGCATTACAAAAATGATGATGGCAGTTATGCTGCCAGTCAGTGGATATTTTATAAGGATAAATGGTACTATTGTGATGAAAATGGTGTCATGAAAACCGGAAAACTTACCGATAATGGTATTTTTTACTATTTGAATGAAGATGGTGATATGGTAAGCGATACAGATCTTGTCATTGATGGTATTACATATCATTTTGATTCTTCAGGTGCTGGTACGGCACAGTGGGCATATCCAAAACAGCCACGTGTTATCCCGGCTGATTCAGAAAAATCAGATTTACTTCGTCAGGTAGATGCGGCAACAGATGCGGTACTGTCTCAGATCATCAATGATCAGATGAACCAGTGGCAGAAGGCAACTGCAATTTACCGTTGGATAAAAGGCAATTTGAGATACAGCGGACATTCAACTATAGGTGACTGGGAAGGTGCGGCTTGGGATGGCCTCAGAAAGCGTCATGGAGACTGCTATACATATGCGTCATTATCTTCAGAAATGCTTAATCGTGCAGGTATGAGAACGATAGAAATTGTTCGTTCAACTGACAATGATCATTACTGGAATCTGGTAGAAGTAGACGGAAACTGGTATCATTTTGATCCGTGTCCACGACGCACCGGAGGGGATTTCTGTCTGCTGACAGATGCCCAGATTGCATACAGCAGTGCACATATATTTGATCATAGTTTGTACCCGCCGACACCGTGATGATAAGATGGAGGAAATGATATGGAAGAATTAATTGAGATTTTAGAGGATATAAATCCGGATGTTGAGTATGAAACCTGCACAGATTTGGTAAGTGGAGGATATATCACATCATTGGAGATTGTAATGATGGTTTCTGAGATTGCAGAGACATTTAATGTAAAAATTCCGGCTGAACAGATAGTTCCAGAAAATTTTGAATCTGTACAGAGCATATATGCATTGATTCAGAAACTGCAGGGAGAACGCTGATATGTCATTTATATCATACGGATTTGCCGCTTTTTTGCTGGTATCACTGATTTTTTATTATCTGATACCGAAGAAGATGCAGTGGTGTTTCCTGCTGATTATCAGTGCACTGTTTTATATATGCGGAGGCGTTGAGTATTTCTTATTTATACTTTTTACAGGTGTTACGGTTTATAAGACAGCGATAGTTATATCGGGAATTCCGGCTGGAAAACAGAAACTGAGAAAGAGAATCTTCCTTCTTGGAATGGGAGTGAATCTATTTGTTTTTATTTTCCTGAAATTTGCGAATTTTGCGATTGAGAATGTAAATCAGGTTTTAGGAATAGTTGGAAGTGAAAATACGCTGGAGCTTATTGATATAGTATTGCCGCTTGGAGTGTCGTATTATACGCTGCAGGCTATAGGATACCTGACGGATGTATACCGGGGAAAGTATGAGGCAGAGAAAAATCCCGGAAAGCTTTTACTGTTTCTTTCGTTTTTTCCGCAGCTTATTCAGGGACCGATATCACAGTTTGACGAACTTAAGGAAACTCTTTTTTCAGAGCATGAAATACGTTTGGTACAGATAAAACGTGGAGCACAGCGTATGCTGTGGGGCTATTTTAAGAAGCTGGTTATTGCCAACCGTGTACTGCCGGTAGTTCTGGCAGTGGGAGGCAATCCTGAGGAGCTTGGCGGTGTTTATACACTTATAGGTATGTTTGCCTATACCATTCAGCTTTATGGGGATTTTACCGGTGGAATTGATATGGCTATAGGATGTGCACAGATGTTTGGCGTCGTCCTGCCGGAGAACTTTGACAGACCGTTTGCATCGACAAGTCTGGCCGAATATTGGCGCAGATGGCATATGAGCCTGATGAAATGGTTCAGGGAATATGTATTTTATCCTCTGTCTGTCAGTGGTGTGGCCGGAAACCTTATGAAATTCGGTAAGAAATTCTTGCCAAGAAAGAAGGCAGCAAAGCTTCCGGTATATTTTGCAAGTCTTGTCACATGGTTTTTGACCGGAATATGGCATGGAGCTTCTTGGAGATTTGTAGTATGGGGCCTTATAAACTGCGTGATGATATTAGTTTCGCAGGAATTGACACCGTTTTATAGAAAATTTCATAAAAAATATGCTTTTTCCAATGGAAAGGCATATCATTATTTTGCTGTTTTACGTACACTGTTTATCGTCAGCACAGTGCAGATGACGGACTATTATGCAACTGCTACTGAAGGTTTTTTGGCCTTTGTTATGATGATTCCTACATTTCATGTAAGTGAACTGTTTGGTGAAAAGTTTGCACTTCTTGGAATAACAGGGGCAGATATAGTTATTCTTCTTGTTGGTGTATGCCTGTTTTGTCTGGTTGGTTTCTGGAAGGGAAAAGGTAACCTGTGGGAACGGCTTGAAAGTTTTAATGTAGTAGTTCGTTATATGATCTGGGCAGGAATTGTGCTTGCTACGATAGTCCTTGGAGTATACGGACAGGGCTATGATGCCGGACAATTTATATACAATCAGTACTAAACAAAAAGGGGAATAGACAAAATGATACAATTACGTAAAATAGGACTGCTCTTTTTGGGGATCCTGATATTCCTTCTTATGTTTTTTGGATTGCAGAGGCTTCTTGAACCTAAGTATACAGGACAAGTCATAGAAGGCAATTTTACAAAGGAATATTATGAGGATAAGTCATCACATGATGTTCTATTTATAGGAGACTGCGAAGTATACGAAAATATTTCCCCGATAGTGTTGTGGAACAAATTTGGAATTACATCCTTTATCAGGGGAGGTGCCGACCAGATGCCGGCACAGTCGTATTACCTTTTAGAAGACGCACTTCGCTATGAAACTCCTAAGGCTGTAGTCTGGAATGTAGGTGCCATGAAAATGGCGGAACAGGAGAAGGAGACATATAACCGTATGACATTTGATGGAATGCGGTGGTCTTCGTCTAAGTGGAATGCTATCCGTGCCACCAGCCTGCCTGAGGAACATATGATAGAGTATATTTTCCCACTGCTTAGGTATCATTCCAGATGGAGTGATTTGTCAGCTGACGATTTTACCTATTATTTTCGTAGGCCTGAGGTGTCATATAATGGATATTATATGCGCTGTGACGTAAGAGAAGCTGAAGAATTTCCGGCAGAGCGAAGAAAATCAAGTTATGATTTCCCTGACAGTTCCTGGGAGTATCTTGATAAGATGGAAGAACTGTGCAGGAATAATGGTATACAGCTGATATTGATTAAGGCACCGGCTTTATATCCGACGTGGCCCGAGCAATATGAAGAGCAGATAGAAAATTATGCAAAGGAGAAGAATCTGGTCTATATCAATTATATGGATGCGGATTTAGATTATTCCAAAGATACATATGACGGAGGACTTCACCTGAATCTATATGGAGCAGAGAAGTTTTCTGAGTATCTTGGAAATGATTTGAAGGAAAATGTGGAACTTGCGGATCACAGAGGCGAAGAAGAGCTTTCGGAAATTTGGGAAGAAAAGGTTTCACGCTATGATCACGACAGGTTAGCACAGGAAGAAGAAATCAAAGAATTAGGCTATCTGAAGCAATTTTCGGATGAGTCATAGGAAAGGGGATTTATAATATGAAGAAATTTATTATGGTATTAGGAATGGCAGCAGTTCTTGCATCAGCACCACAGACAGCAATGGCCGCTGTAAAAACCACAGCAGTATCAACTGCTAACACTGGATACGCATTTACAGTAAATGACACCAGAGTTGTGATTAACCAGGATGCATCCGCAGCACTGGCTAAGCTTGGAAAAGCTAAATCTGTATTTGAGCAGAATTCATGTGCTTACCAGGGCAAAGACAAGGTGTATTCTTATGATGGCTTTGAGATTTCTACTTATCCGGTAGGAAAGAAAGAATATGTTTCATCCGTATATATTCTGGATGGAACAGTTCAGACTGAAGAAGGAATCAAGATCGGTTCAGGAAGCAAGGATGTAGTCAAGGCTTATGGTAAAGATTATAAATTAGAAAATGATGTTTACCGTTATACCAAAGATGGCGTGGAAATCTGCTTTTACATGACTAATTCGAAAGTAGATGCAATTGAGTATCTTGTAGCAACAAATTAGGAGAGAGATCATGATTACAGATATCCTCCAATATTTAGAACGTGCGGCAGAGGCTTTTCCACAGAGGATTGCTTACGAAGAAGAAAATAAGAAAATAAGTTTTCTGGAACTTAAAAATCGTGCAGACAGCATAGGAACAGCCTTGTTAAAACAGGGCTGTTCTGGCGGTACAGTCGCCATCTATATGAAAAAGGGTATAGATATGGTGTCGGCCTTCTTTGGCAGTGCATCAGCTGCTGACAGCTATTGCCCACTTGATTATGCTATGCCGGCAGAACGTCTTAAGATGATATTGTCCACTCTTGAGCCGTGTGCAGTTTGTGTCAGCAGGGATATGAAGGAGCAGTTTGAGGAACTTGGATATACAGGAAAAGTTCTGGTATACGAGGATCTTGTTAAAGAAACTGCAGATGATGAGCTGTTATCTGCGGTAAGAAAGACCAGAACAGATATGGATCCGCTGTATATCATTTTTACAAGCGGTTCGACAGGAGTACCTAAGGGCGTGGTGCTTCCACAGAGGGCTGTGATTGATTATCTGGAATGGGTAACGCACCGCTTTGAGTTCACTGAGAATGACCGTATGGGCAATCAGACAGAGTTATTCTTTGATCTTTCGGTTCAGGATGTATATGCACCGATTTTAACCGGATGCTGTACGGTATTCTTTGCTCCGGGAATTTTCTCACGACCTGCAGAGTTGGTTAAGACCTTACATGAAAAAAAGATCACGATAACCATATGGACTCCGTCCGCTTACGGAATTGTGTCAAGTCTGGATGCAATTAATGATGTGATTCCATCGGATCTCAGATTAGTCATGTTTGCCGGAGAAGTCATGCCATGCAAGACTCTGAATTATTGGCGAAACAGGGTTTCTAAGGCAACGTATGTCAATATCTATGGTCCAACAGAAGCAGCCAATATAATCACGTACTATATTGTAGACAGAGAATTTGCGGATGATGATATTCTGCCAATCGGTGTACCGTGTGAAAATATCAAAGTTATTGTTTTAGATGAAAATAACCATGAGATAAAGCCGGAACAGTCAGGGAAAGAATTTATCGGAGAATTGTGTGCAAAAGGCACCTGCCTTGCTTTGGGATATTATAAGAATCCGGAAAAGACAGCCGAGGTATTTATACAGAATCCGCTTAATCATGCGTATCCTGAACGCATTTATCGTACAGGAGATCTTGTTTACTATCTGGACGGAAAGATTATGTATTCTTCCAGAAAAGATTTCCAGATTAAGCGTATGGGCTACCGCATTGAGCTGGGCGAGATAGAGTGTGCCTGCTCGGCTCTTGACAAGATTGCAGAATGTGCTTGTGTATATAAGGCAGATAGTAAAAGACTCATACTGTACTATACAGGCACCGCTTGGGATGGCAAAGAGATGAAAGCAAAGCTTTCAGAGCGTCTTCCACACTATATGATACCAAATCGTGTGATACATCTGGAAGATATGCCGCATAACCATAACGGAAAGATCGACCGCAAAGAGTTGATGAAATTATAAAAAATGCATAATTAGAAGCCGGGATAGAAAATACACTATCTCGGCTTTTACGTTTTATAAATATTCTTTATCGTGGAAAATTGTCACTGGTTATGATATACTGGAAATGCTTAGCGAGTCTAAAAAAAGGAATTGATATATATGAAAAACAAGCTCAAACGCATTTTGATACTTTTAGTTTTATTTGTCCTGGCGGCTGTCGGCTATTTTGCCTTCGAATGGATACAGCAGCGTGAAGATGGTGCGGTATATACGTCTATAGAGGATGCAGATCTTCCGACTGCCTATGTTGATATTTTAGGACGCCGGATGAATGAGCTTGATGGCTACGTGGAGGATAACCAGAAAGAGGCAGGACGAGGGGATCTGACCGTACTTCCTGCGGATTTGAAACTGTCAGTGACTATAGATAAACTTGATTCCCAGATCACTGGTATGCAGTATGAGATACGAAGTCTTGATGGGGAACGCCTTGTAGAGCGTACTACTCTTGATAGTTGGGAACAGTCAGGCGAGGAAGCTACAGTGGAGCTTCCGATTCAAAATCTTTTGACAGAAGGAACCGAGTACAGACTTACGATTGCCATAGCCACAGACAAACACCCGGCAGTATATTTTTATACCAGAGTTGTATGGTTAAAAGATAACCAGGCTCAGGAAATGGTCGATTTGGCGGAATCATTTTCGGAAAAAACATTTGACTATGATGCGGCAAAAGAATTGACTACATATCTTGAGACTGATCCGGAGGCAGATAACAGCTCCTTGGGACATGTTACACTTAAAAGCGATTTTAATCATCTTACATGGAACGGTCTTACTATGGAACGCATAAGTACACCGGAGATTCATCTGCGTGAACTGCAGGGTACTATGGGTACCGTTGATTTGAAGTATGTGGTCAGCGAGATGAAAAATGATGAGGCAGTTGCCTACTACGATGTGATCGAGAGCTTCACGATGAGGCTTGGCAAGCAACGTATATATATGATGAATTATGATCGCCGTGTGAACCAGATTTTCACAGGAGATTCGAGTCTTTATTCGGGCGATAAGATTGCACTTGGCATCTCCGATACGGAAGATCTTCAGTCGGTGCAGGATGCCTCAGGTAAATACCGTGCTTTTGTGGCCAATCGTGCACTTTGGGTCTATGATATTTCAAAAAGAGAAAGTATCAAGGTATTTGCATTCAGAAAAAATGAGAGCGATACTAGAGTTAATTATGATACATACGGAATTAAGATTCTGAATGTAGGAGAAAGCGGAGAAATTGATTTCGTCGTCTATGGTTATATGAGTCGTGGAAACCATGAGGGAACTACAGGAGTGGCACTTTACCGATATGATAGTTCTGATAATTCACTTACAGAGAGACTGTATCTGCCGTCATCGACCGATTATGGCAATCTGCGACAGGATATAAATAAGCTTTGCTACTTAAGCGACTCTCAGACATTATATATTCTTATGAATCACACTGTTTACAGCGTTGATTTGACTGGCAAAGAGTATATGGTAGTGGCAGATGGACTGACAGAAGAAAATTTTGCTGTCAGCACGGATAATTCCAGAATCGCATGGCAGGACGGAACCGATATTTACCGCTCGACAAGACTCAACGTCATGGACCTTGATTCAGGCAATAAAAATGAGGTGTCATTTGAAGATCAGACGGTAATAAGGCTGATAGGTTTTGTAGGAACAGACCTGGTTTACGGTCTGGCACATCCTGGTGAACTTCTTACAACAGACGGACGTGTAACCGGACTTCCGATGTATGCAGTCGAGATTGCAGGCATAGATATGGGTATAGAAACTCGCTATGAGAAGCAGGGAATCAGTCTTTCAGATGTAAATATTCAGGATAGCCGTATTCATCTGTCAAGAATGCGACGTATCGGAGATAGCTATCAGGCAATGGACGATGATACGCTAGTATGCAACGAAGAAGTGAACAAGGATCCGTTAGATGGCATCATCTCATCTAGTGACAGTACAAAGGGACGCATCTACTCAGTGAAGCTTGATTCGGGAAAAGAAGCCAGAAACAACAGGATTCATGTGCCAAAGCAGGTGTCTGCCGAAGAAAATGATGTGATGGTGCTTCAAAACAGTACTACACTGTCGCAGCCTGTTTACAGTGCTTACAGTGAAGGGCGTTTGAAAGGAACTTATGCAGAGTTTGCGAGTGCGGTAAAGGCTGCATATGATGGCATGGGACTGGTGACCGATGAAAATGATAGAGTTATCTGGGTAAGAGCCAACAGAAGCGATGCAAAGACGATTCGCGAGGTTCAGAACATGGCAGGAACTGTAAACAAGTATCTTTCAGAACTTGCAGAGGGAAAGACTACATCTTCCGATGGTACAAAACTCATAGATGCAAGAGGACTCACACTAAATCAGGTTCTGTATTTTGTCTATGCAGGCATGCCTGTGGTGGGATATTTTGGAAATGGCAGCTACGGCCTTATCTACGGATATGACACATACAATATTTCCTGCTTATGGTATCCGGGCACCGAATATGCCTATAGCGACAAGATGGGACTGAATGATGCGGCTGCATTTTTTGAAAACAACGGTGGCAACGACTTTATCTGTTTTCTTACAAACTAATAAGCCGGTGCTTTACAAATGGCAGTGATATGATATATAATCGTAAGGATCGAGGTATATTCTAAAGAGCTTAGATTAAAGTGACTTATGGATTATTGTATATGATAGAGTATTTTTTTCAGATAGTAGATTTTGAGGTGCATAATGGAACAGTTTATTATGAAGGGCGGAAATCCGCTGGTAGGTGAGGTAACTATCAGTGGTGCGAAGAATGCGGCACTGGGAATACTGGCGGCATCGATTCTGACCGATGAAGATGTTTTGATAGAGAATCTGCCTGATGTGCGTGATATTAACGTATTTCTTGAGGCCGTTTCTGAAATTGGTGCGATGGTAGACCGGATTGACAGGCATACCGTTCGTATCAACGCAAAAGCAATTCATGCGATCCATGTTGATGATGAATATATAAGACGTATTCGGGCATCCTATTATTTTATCGGTGCCCTGCTTGGCAAATACAAGAGTGCACAAGTTCCGCTTCCCGGCGGATGCAATATAGGCAGTCGTCCGATCGACCAACATTTGAAGGGATTTCGGGCACTTGGAGCAAAGGTACATGTAGAAAATGGTGCGGTTATCGCACATGCGATTGATCTGGTAGGAACACATATTTACCTTGATATGGTATCTGTAGGTGCTACGATCAATATTATGATGGCAGCGACTCTGGCAGAGGGAGAGACCATCATCGAGAATCCGGCCAAAGAACCTCATGTTGTTGATGTGGCTAACTTTTTAAACAGTATGGGAGCCAATGTAAAGGGTGCCGGAACTGACCTTATCAGAATCAAAGGAGTTCACAAGCTTCACGGTACTGAATATTCGATCATTCCGGATCAGATAGAGGCTGGCACATTTATGTGTGCAGCAGCCATTACCCGTGGGGATGTGATGGTCCAGAACGTCATTCCAAAGCATCTTGAGGCTATTTCGGCTAAACTTATAGAGATGGGCTGTGAGGTGACTGAGTTTGACGAGGCTGTTCGTGTTGTGGGACGTCCAAGACACGTTCATACCGATATAAAGACACTTCCTTATCCGGGATTTCCGACAGATATGCAGCCGCAGATTACTGTTACTCTGGCACTGGCGGAAGGAACCAGCGTGGTGACGGAAAGTATATTTGAAAATCGTTTCAAGTATGTAGATGAGCTTGCACGCATGGGCGGACGAATCAAGGTCGAAGGCAATACCGCGATTATTACCGGTGTGAAGAAGCTGACAGGAGCACAGGTAGAGGCACCTGATCTTCGTGCAGGTGCGGCATTGGTTATTGCCGGTCTGGCAGCAGAAGGATATACGACTGTAGATGAGATTGGTTATATCCAGAGAGGTTATGAACACTTCGAAAAGAAACTTCAGGGACTTGGTGCTGTGATTGAGAAAGTTGATTCAGAGAAAGAGGCACAGAAGTTCAAGCTTAAAGTTGGTTAATATTGAGATGGTTTATAAATAGTTACCATAATTTAAATGGAGGAAATATGGAAAGATTACTTTTTACATCCGAATCAGTAACCGAAGGACATCCGGATAAGATGTGTGATCAGATTTCAGATGCTATTCTTGATGCACTTTTAGAGCAGGATCCTATGAGCCGCGTGGCTTGTGAGACAGCCACCACAACCGGTCTTGTCATGGTTATGGGAGAGATCACAACCAAAGGATATGTTGATATTCAGAAACTGGTTCGTAATACAGTTCGTGAGATCGGTTATGATCGTGCAAAATATGGCTTTGACTGCGATACCTGCGGCGTTATCGTAGCTTTAGATGAGCAGTCACCTGACATTGCCATGGGTGTTGACAAGGCACTGGAAGCTAAGGAAAATAAGATGACAGACGAGGAGCTTGAGGCAATCGGTGCAGGCGATCAGGGTATGATGTTTGGTTATGCAACCAACGAGACAGAGGAGTATATGCCTTATCCGATCTATCTTGCACACAAGCTTTCACGTCAGCTTACAAAGGTTCGTAAAGATGGTACATTAAGCTATCTTCGTCCTGACGGTAAGACACAGGTTACTGTAGAATATGATGAAAATGGCAAGCCATGCAGACTTGATGCGGTTGTACTTTCTACACAGCATGATGAAGAGGTCAGCCAGGAACAGATTCATAAAGATATCAAGAAATATGTATTTGATGAGATTCTTCCGGCAGGGATGGTTGATGAGAATACAAAATTCTTCATCAATCCGACAGGACGCTTTGTTATCGGCGGTCCGCACGGAGACAGCGGTCTGACAGGAAGAAAGATTATCGTAGACACATACGGTGGTATGGCACGTCATGGCGGCGGTGCATTCTCAGGAAAGGACTGCACAAAAGTAGACCGCTCAGCTGCATATGCAGCACGCTATGTTGCCAAGAATATCGTAGCAGCAGGACTTGCAGACAGATGCGAGATTCAGCTTTCCTACGCAATCGGTGTTGCACAGCCGACATCTATCATGGTTGATACATTCGGAACCAGCAAACTGCATGAGTCACAGTTGGTTGAGATGATTCGCAAACATTTTGACCTTCGTCCGGCAGGCATCATCAAGATGCTTGATCTTCGTCGCCCGATCTATAAGCAGACAGCTGCTTACGGACATTTTGGCCGCAATGACCTTAATCTTCCGTGGGAGAAGTTGGATAAGGTAGATGAATTAAAGGCATACCTGTAAAAACATAGAATTTAACTCAGTCGAAGAAATCCCACTCCTCTAAGATTTAGCGAAAGTGGGGGATTGACAATCTCTTGACTAAAATATTGAAAAAGATCCTTAAACAAGGGTCTTTTTTTATTTATAGGGGAAGTCTTTCTATTTTTTATAATTCTTTTAGAGACGTAAATTGTAAAGTATGTTAAACTAGGTAGAGAATTAGAATTATTTTAACGGATTATAAACGTCGTATACTGGGGGAATCAGGATGAAGATACGCACACGTCTGGCGATCGCCTTTGTGACTATTACAGTTGTTCCTATTGTGCTTATATTTATTGCGGCAATGGGGCTTGTAAGCTATCAGGAACATCTGTTTCAGAAGACATATGGATTGTCTGAGCAGATCGATCTGCTTTCCGGCAACCAGACACAGGTGTTTAACCGTTTAACCCAGGGAATTCAGGAAGAAATCCGTAAGACAGTCGAAGCAAATACTGATTTGTTTGAAGATCAGGAATATTTAAAAGGTCTCAATGACAAGTTATCTGATAAATACTCATGCCTTATTGTACGAAAAGATGATGAGATTACATTTTGTGGCAGCGAGGAGGGCATGAAACTCTGTGCGAGACTTGCACCGTATGGCGATCAGGGCAGTATGGCCGGTGGTATCTACATGGACGGTGAAGAACAGCATCTGGTAAAGCAGATCGACTTCAGATTTGCAGATAATTCCAAGGGAAGCGTATTTATAGTGACCAATGTAGGCGAGTATGTTCCGGAGATCAAGGCACTTTTAAGTGAGATGGTGATGCTTGGTATCCTGATTATCATATTTATGGGCGGACTTCTTATTATGTGGATTTACCGCTCGCTTTTAAGGCCTCTTCACAAACTTCAGGAGGCTACAAAGCAGATTAAGGATGGCAACCTTGATTTCACTCTGGATGTGGATGATGAAGATGAGATAGGTATGCTTTGTCAGGATTTTGAAGAGATGAGGATGCGACTCAAGGAATCACAGGAAGAAAAACTTCAGTATGACAAGGAAAGTAAAGAGCTTATCAGCAATATTTCCCACGACCTCAAGACTCCTATTACGGCCATTAAGGGCTATGTAGAAGGGATTCAGGACGGAGTGGCATCATCGCCTGAAAAGTTGGATAAATACATCAGAACTATCTACAATAAGGCCAATGATATGGATCGCCTCATAGATGAGCTGACATTTTATTCGAAAATAGATACGAATAAGATACCGTACAATTATTCTAAGATCAATGTGTCTGAATACTTCGGAGATTGTGTCGAGGAAGTAGGTCTTGATATGGAGACGCGAGGCATAGAGCTCGGATATTTCAATTATGTGGATGAAGATGTGATTGTTATCGCTGATGCTGAGCAGATGAAACGAGTGATCAACAACATCATTGGAAATTCTCTTAAATATCTTGATAAGAAAAAGGGAATTATAAATATCAGGATCAAAGATGACGGTGATTTCATACAGGTTGTTATCGAAGATAACGGAAAGGGAATCGCCACAAAGGATCTGCCCTATATTTTCGACCGTTTCTACAGGACGGATTCGTCGAGAAATTCATCCAAGGGTGGAAGCGGCATAGGCCTTTCGATTGTAAAGAAGATTATCGAGGATCACGGAGGACGCATCTGGGCGACCAGTAAGGAAGGAATCGGAACCGAAATTCATTTTGTGCTGCGTAAGTATGTCGGAGCATGAGATGGGGAACGTTCTTTTTAATAACAGGAGGAGTTTGGCATGAGCAGAATATTGATTGTAGAAGACGAAGAAAGTATCGCAGAACTGGAGAAGGACTATCTGGAGCTATCCGGTTTTGAGGTAGAGATAGAAAATGATGGAGAAAAGGGTCTCAAGCGAGGATTGGAAGAGGATTTTGACCTGTTGATTTTGGATCTGATGCTTCCGGGTGTTGATGGATTTGAAATATGTAAAAAAATTCGAGAAGTAAAGAATACTCCGATTATTATGGTTTCTGCGAAAAAAGATGATATTGATAAAATACGTGGCCTGGGACTCGGTGCGGATGATTATATTACGAAGCCATTCAGCCCTAGTGAGATGGTAGCAAGAGTGAAGGCACATATGGCACGTTATGAGCGGCTTATAGGAAGCGGTACACCGGAAAATGAGATCATAGAGATTCGAGGCCTGAAGATAGATAAGACGGCTCGCCGTGTCTATATCAATGGGGAAGAGAAGAACTTTACGACTAAGGAATTTGATCTTTTAACATTTTTAGCACAGAATCCAAACCATGTATATACCAAAGAAGAGCTCTTCCGTGAGATCTGGGATATGGAGTCTCTCGGAGATATTGCGACTGTTACCGTACATATTAAGAAGATTCGCGAAAAGATCGAGTTTAACACGGCAAAGCCGCAATATATAGAGACTATATGGGGCGTAGGATACAGATTTAAGGTATAATATGAACACTTAGTGAGGTGTTTTGGAGCTTAGTGCTTATGGTTTAATAAGTATATTTTCAGCCCTTTTGATATCTTTCTCATCCGGAAGTCGTACGTCAGATAAAGAATAAGGTATACCAAGATTCTCCCATTTATACATGCCTAGTGTGTGATATGGGAGAATTTCTACTTTTTCGACATTTGAAAGTGTGTCAAGAAAGGCCCGTATTCCCATTAGGTTTGCCTCATCATCGGTAACACCCGGTACCAGTACGTGTCTAATCCACATTGGCTTGTGAATCTCATTTAAAAATCTTGCGAGATTAAGTATGGAATCATTGGTATGCCCGGTCAGAATCTTGTGTTTTTCAGAATCTATGTGTTTAATATCCAGAATAACAAGGTCGGTATATTTTAGAAGTTCTTTAAATTTACTAAATGACGGCTCATCTGTTGTAAATGGCTGACCGGATGTATCGAGAGTCGTATGAACACCTTTTGACTTAGCAAGTCTAAATAATTCACTTAAAAATTCTGCCTGCAACAGCGGCTCTCCGCCACTGACAGTGATTCCACCGCCGCCTTTCCAGTAGCTTTTATAGCGCAGTGCCTGCCGAAGAAGTTCTTCAGCAGTGTATGTCTTAAAATCTATATTTTCAGAATTATTCGAACATTTTGGTAAAGACTGACAGACACTTAATGAATTGCCTGAGGAAGAAATTCCCTCAGGCAATGTCCATGTATCAGGATTGTGGCAATATCTGCACCTCATCATGCAGCCCTGCATGAATGCCACAAAGCGGACACCGGGACCATCTACAGAGCCAAATGTGTCTATGGAATGGACATATCCGGTTGTGCTCATGATTATATCACCTCGTGGCAGGTGCGGGCGATGACATCGAGCTGTTGTTCTCTGGTCAGATTGATGAACTTAACGGCATATCCGGAAACACGGATGGTGAAGTTAGCATACTCCGGTTTCTCAGGATGTTCCATGGCATCTTTGAGCTTGTCGAGACCAAATACGTTGACATTTAGGTGGTGTGCACCCTGGTCAAAATATCCGTCAAGTACATTAACAAGGTTGGTCTTTCTCTCTTCCTCGCTGTGTCCGAGTGCGCTTGGAGCTATGGTCTCAGTATTTGAGATACCGTCAAGTGCGTATTCGTAAGGAAGTTTTGCAACGGAGTTAAGAGATGCTAAAAGTCCGCTCTGCTCTGCACCGTAGGATGGAGTTGCACCAGGTGCAAATGGGGTAAATGCTGCACGACCGTCAGGAAGTGCACCGGTTGCCTTGCCGTATACTACATTTGAAGTAATGGTAAGGATGGAGGTTGTAGCCTCGGAGTTACGGTAGGTATGATATTTCTTTACCTTCTGTAAGAATGTCTTTAAGAGCCATACTGCGATATCATCAACACGGTCATCATCATTGCCATATCTCGGGAATTCACCGTCAATCTCAAAGCTTCTGGCGATACCATATTCATCACGAGTTACCTTAACTTTGGCATATTTGATTGCTGAGAGGGAATCTACTACATGAGAGAATCCGGCAATACCTGTTGCAAATGTACGGCGTACATCGGTGTCGATAAGTGCCATCTCAGCTGACTCATAGTAGTACTTATCATGCATATAGTGAATCAGATTCAAAATATTGACATAGATACCTGCCAGCCAGTCAAGCATCAGGTCGTACTTGTGCATAACCTCGTCATAATCAAGGTATTCTGAGGTGATCGGTGCATATTCAGGACCAACCTGCATAGGAAGTCCTTCCTTAGTTGTGTATTTCTCATCCTTACCACCGTTGATAGCGTAGAGAAGGCATTTTGCAAGGTTTGCACGTGCACCGAAAAGCTGCATCTCTTTACCGGTCTGGGTAGCAGATACACAGCAGCAGATGCTGTAGTCATCTCCCCAGATAGGGCGCATCACATCATCATTTTCATACTGGATTGAAGATGTATCGATAGAAATCTTTGCAGCGTATTTTTTGAAAGCATCTGTAAGTCTTGAGGAGTAGAGAACTGTCAGGTTCGGCTCCGGAGACGGTCCCATATTCTCAAGTGTATGAAGGAAACGGAAATCTGTTTTTGTTACCATATGACGGCCGTCCTGTCCAAGACCAGCTACTTCAAGTGTTGCCCATACCGGATCACCGGAGAACAGCTGATTGTATGATGGGATTCTTGCAAATTTCACCATACGGAATTTCATGGTCATATGATCGATGAGTTCCTGTGCCTCAGACTCAGTCAGTGTATTTTCTGCCAAATCTCTGTTGATGTAGATGTCAAGGAATGTGGATATACGACCAACACTCATGGCAGCACCGTTCTGGGTCTTAACTGCAGCAAGATAACCAAAGTAGAGCCACTGAACAGCCTCTTTTGCATTGACAGCAGGATTTGAAATATCAAAACCGTAGATAGCAGCCATATCCTTGATGCCTTTTAATGCACGGATCTGCTCGGAAATCTCTTCACGCTGGCGGATGATGTCATCGTACATAGCACCGTTTCCACAGCGATCGAGGTCTTTTTTCTTTTCCTCAATCAGGAAATCAATTCCGTAAAGAGCTACACGGCGGTAATCGCCTACGATTCTGCCGCGGCCATAGGTGTCCGGAAGTCCGGTTACGATATGGCAGTGACGTGCAGCTTTCATTTCTGGTGTATATGCATCAAAAACAGCCTGATTGTGAGTTTTATGATACTCTGTGAAAATCTTGTGGAATTTTGGATTTACATGATAACCATAGGTTTCAGCGGCTTCTTCAGCCATCTTGATTCCACCGAAAGGCATGAAGGCACGTTTCAGAGGTTTGTCAGTCTGAAGACCCACGATCTGCTCAAGATCCTTTAATTCTGTGTCAATATACCCAGGACCATATGAAGTAAGGCTTGATACGATCTCTGTTTCGCACTCTAAAACGCCGTCTTTTGCATGTTCTTCTTTCTGAAGTTCCTGAAGACGTCCCCAGAGTTTGTTTGTAGCATCTGTAGGTTCAGCAAGAAAGGCTTCATCGCCTTCGTACTGAGTATAGTTGTTCTGGATAAAGTCGCGTACGTTTACTTCGTCCGTC
>CAVKOQ010000028.1:0-24207 GCA_963657995.1 bacterium | reverse complement strand
TCCGTGCGGAGCGTTTTTTGATTCATAGGATGCACTTTCCTATGAATCAAAAAAAGGACGAGACCTAAACTCAGTCTCATCCTTTTGATTCTATAACGTATTCTGATTAGCCAATCAGCTTACCTACGTTCAGTTTAACGCCAGGGCCCATGGTTGAAGTCATGGTAACGCTCTTTAAATAAGCACCCTTTAATGTAGCTGGTTTTGCCTTCAGGATAGCGTCAATAAGCGTCTGGAAGTTGTCCGCTAACTGCTCCTCTGTAAAGGAAGCTTTTCCTACTGGCACGTGGATAATGTTAGTCTTATCAAGTCTGTACTCGATCTTACCTGCCTTAATATCATTGATGGCTTTAGTTACATCCATAGTAACAGTACCAGCCTTCGGGTTTGGCATCAAGCCCTTCGGTCCAAGTACACGACCAAGACGTCCAACTACACCCATCATGTCTGGAGTAGCTACAACTACGTCAAAGTCTAACCATCCCTCGTTCTGAATCTTCGGGATCAGTTCCTCGCCGCCTACAAAATCTGCTCCAGCAGCCTGAGCCTCATCAGCCTTCGGTCCCTTAGCGAATACAAGGATGCGAACAGTCTTACCAGTTCCGTGTGGCAGTACAACTGCACCACGAATCTGCTGATCAGCATGACGGCCATCACAACCGGTTCTGATATGAAGTTCTACGGTTTCATCGAATTTAGCACCTGCAGCCTTTTTCACGATGGAAATAGCCTCTGCAGCTTCATAAAGGTTTGCGCGATCTACTAATTTAGCAGCCTCTACGTATCTTTTTCCTCTTTTCATTATAAAAAACCTCCTAGTGGTATTGTCGGGGAATTCCCTCCCACGTTACTGATAAACATCCCGAAAATTATTCGGCAACTGTGATACCCATACTTCTTGCTGTACCAGCGATCATGCTCATAGCAGCCTCAAGGCTTGCAGCATTCAGGTCAGGCATCTTTAATTCAGCGATCTTCTGAAGATCCTCTTTCGAGATGGTGGCTACCTTAGTCTTGTTCGGTGTAGCAGAACCGGATTTAATCTTACAAGCTTTCTTTAACAAAACAGCAGCCGGCGGAGTCTTTGTGATGAAGCTGAAGCTTCTGTCTGCATATACAGTAATAACAACCGGGATAATCATATCGCCCTGGTCTGCAGTCTTAGCATTGAACTCTTTGGTAAACTGTACGATGTTTACACCGTGCTGTCCAAGAGCCGGACCTACTGGCGGAGCTGGTGTAGCCTTTCCAGCAGGAATCTGTAATTTAATATATCCTGTAACTTTCTTTGCCATTGTCGGCACCTCCTATAAATTGTGGTAATTGCGGGAATCTCCCTCCCACAGACTCGAAAGTGAGTCTCTTTACATCTTCTTGACCTCAGTGAAATTCAGTTCAACCGGTGTCTCACGGCCAAACAGTTCCACACAAATCGTCAGGGTCTGTCTTTCCTCGTTGATGGACTCGATAACACCAACGGTATCTTTCCATGCCCCTGTCGTTACAACAACCGTGTCGCCAACTTCAAAATCAACGACAACGCCGGTTTCCTTAAATCCGAGACCGGCCATCTCCTCTTCTGTCAAAGGAACCGGTTTGGAGCCCGGACCAACAAACCCGGTAACTCCTCGGGTGTTGCGTACTACGTACCATGTATCATCATTCATAACCATGTTGATCAGTACGTATCCGGGAAACATCTTTTTGGCGACCTGTTTATTGGCACCATTTTTGACCTCGATAACCTCCTGCATCGGAACAGAAACTTCCAGGATCTGGTCCTGAAGATTTCGATTTTCGATAGTTTTTTCGATGTCAACTTTTACTTTGTTTTCGTAGCCGGAATAAGTATGCACTACATACCAATTTGCTTCTGCCATTTTTCTCACCCTTGCCTTTACATAACGAAATGCAGTCCAAACACGATAGCCGTGTCGAGAGCCGCAATGATAAGTCCCAGTGCAACAGAAACAGCTATAACTGCTCCTGCCTGCTTTGTAACTGTTTCTTTATCAGGCCAGATGATCCTTTTGTACTCAGCCTTCAAACCTTTCCAGAAACTCTTTTTAGGAGCTTTTTTGGTATTTTCTGTATCACCCATTTTTGTCCTCCAAAGTGCTCAGGCACATGCCTGTTCTCGCAGAACCAACCAGTTACTCTTACTTCGTTTCTTTATGAAGCGTATGTGTTTTACAGAATCTGCAGTACTTTTTGGTTTCCATTCTGTCCGGATGAGTCTTCTTATCCTTGGTCATGTTGTAATTGCGCTGCTTGCATTCTGTGCATGCCAGTGTAATTCTTGTACGCACAACTTCCACCTCCATTTTCTTAGTATGTGGTCTTTAACTCTCAAATGAAAAGCCATTTTTGAGCATAAAAAAAAGACCTATGTTCTTCCATTCGCCCGTCTACTATATCACAAAAAAAGCGACGAGTCAAGCAATACTTAGCTGACATTCGTCGCTTTTTGAAGCATATAACCACAGTGTATAGACAGGCACTTTCCAAACCGAAAATACCATCTGCTATTCAAACATACGGATGTTTTTATTATTCTTGTTCCGTACTGTTATCATCATCTGATTCAGTTTTATTAGTTTCATCTTCATCGGCGTCATCCGATGTCTCGCTGCCTACAAAATGTGCCATTTTTCCGATTTTACCCATGTGGCTTGTATCGACTCTGGTAATTTCCGGTTCATCTGGTTCAAAATCTTTAACGACATCTTCCTCTAGCGAGGCATTCTGATGTAGTGTACCACCCTTATTTTCTGAATTTTCCTGTTTCATGGTTACTGTCGGATATTCTTCAGGCTTCTCTTTGGCATCCTCAAGTTTTTCATTCATAAAATCCACGAACCTATTTTTCTCATCTTCACTGGAAAATGCAGATTTGGCAACAAACTGCCAGGTTTTTTCGTTGGTCTCAAGCAGATACAGTCGCTCTATCTCAACCATCTGCTCAATATCACTATAGCTGTAGGTTTTTGTCATCTCCTGTTCAGCCACAGTCATTGTAAGCGTCTTCTCATCGAGAGTCAGATGTACAACAGGGAACTTTCCGGTCTTTTCCAGGTTTTTCAGTCCACTCCTCTTCCAGATGATTCGCTCCTGATTATGATTTGAAATCATATAGAACATACCGCATCCAATAAATATCGCAACCACTGCTGTTGGTGCAAGAAGAGCCAGATTACCTTCAGCCTGAACTGCTGCTTTTCCCAGAAAAATAGCCAGAAAAGCTACATAAATCACTGCCGATATCATCTTCATTTTCTTAGATTCATGTTTAAGTACATTCCAGTGAATCCAGTTTTTATAATCTTCCTTTTCAAGGCGATATTCAAATTCCTGCATTTTTTCAACTCCTTTGCTTTATTTTTCGTCAGAAATTCATCTTATCTATAATATCCCACTTTAGCGGCCTTGTCCAATACAAACAGAAAAAAAGTAAACTTTTTCTATTCCTGCTCGTAATAGTGCCCTTGTACATGCTTCCGCTGTACTTCCTGTCGTGTAAATATCGTCAACTAAGAGAACACTTTTCACACCAGTTTCACCTATGATGTCCTCATCAGCCTGAAATGCCTTTTGCAAATTGCGAAGGCGTTCATCCGGATTCATCTCTTTAAGTGGGTCTGTATTTCTAACTCTATACAAAAATTCCGAATATACAGGGACCATTAATTTTACCCCGATACGCACAGCCAACTCCTCAGCTTGATTAAAGCCCCTTTTTCTTTTTCTTGCCGGGTGCACCGGAACAGGTACCAGTGCATCAAAATGCCACGACCTCACAGATTCATATTGTGTGAGTTTTGAGACCGCAACCTCAGCATAAAAATCCAGGTACTCCCTCTTATTTTTATACTTTATAGCAGCCATCGAACGTGCCGCTTCCCCTGTATAATTAAAAAGTGCCATTCCCTTGCTAAACGATCTTCGATGTTTTATGCAGTCCTGACAATATTCAATTTCATCATTTTGTACTTCTTTTCCACATTTTTGACAAGTAGGTGATTTGACAGGTGATAGCCTGATAAGACAAGAAGGGCAGATAAGTCTGCCCTTTGGCATAACGATTTCACCACAAACCGGGCAGTGCCTTGGATACAGGGCTTCCATAAGGATATGTGGGATTTGTTCGAATTTTATATCTTTTTTTATCACAATGACTCCATTATTTCTTCAATACGTTCGCGAAGACCGGAATACCTCTTCTGCTCCATCTCATTGTCAACCATCTGCTGAAATATATATGGTATTCCCACAAGGCAAACACAGGACCTTGCTCGTGTGACTGCTGTATAAATCAGATTCCTTGTCATCAGCATATGCGGTCCGTTCCAAATCGGAATCACGACAGCAGGATACTCACTTCCCTGTGATTTGTGGATAGTGATCGCGTATGCAAGCTCCAGCTCATCCAACTGTTTAAAGCTGTATTCAACTCGTTTTCCTTCGTCATATTCAACCGTCACCAGTTCAGCAAATGTATTAATATCCAGAATATGCCCCAGATCACCATTGAACACACCGGTTCCCTTTTCAGCTGGAATACCCGCCTTGTTGTATGAGGTCCATTCGATCTGATAATTATTCTTGATCTGCATGACCTTATCACCGACTCTAAATATTGTCTCACCGTACATTTTTTCAGCTTTCCCCGCTGATGCGGGATTTAAAAACTCCTGAAGAATAGAATTTAAACGCATAGCACCAAGCAGGCCTTTTCGCATCGGTGTCATTACCTGCACATCAAACAAATCGGCATTTACATATTTGGGTAATTTTTCACGCACAAGGGTAATTATCGCATTAATTATCGCATTTTGATCGTCACGCTTAATAAAAAGAAAATCCTTGCTCGGTTTCCCGATAGGTATAGTTTCACCAGCATTGATGCGATGGGCATTGACTATAATATCGCTCTGAGCTGCCTGCCTGAAAATCCTTGTAAGTTTTACCACATGAAAGCACTCTGATTCGATGATATCGCGCAAAACATTACCCGGTCCGACACTTGGAAGCTGATCCACATCACCCACCAGAATAAGTCTGGTACCCACATTAATTGCCCGAAGAAGTGACTGCATCAGATTGATGTCCACCATCGACATCTCATCAATGATAATGACATCAGCCTCAAGTGGATTGTCCTCATTGCGTTCGAAATGCATGGAATTTATGCGGCTCTTTTCATCCTCCTCTGGCATACCGGTCAGTTCCAAAAGACGGTGGATAGTCTTAGCCTCATAGCCAGTGGCTTCTGTCATGCGCTTTGCAGCACGCCCCGTAGGTGCAGCCAAAAGTATATCCATATCACCTTTTTCAAAATAGCGAATAATGGTATTGATCGTCGTAGTTTTTCCGGTTCCCGGTCCACCAGTAATCACCAGAAGTCCGCAATTTACTGCCTCAATGACTGCTTGAATCTGCAGTTCATCAAGTTCTATATTTTCCTCTTTTTGTATAACTTTGAGGCTCTTTCTGATTTGTTCTTCAGATTCTTTGCCTGTAATATTGAGGTCATGGAGCATTCTGGCAGTATTTAGCTCTGAATAATAGTAGTTAGATGCATATACAGCTCGAAATGATATGTTTTCTGTCTTCACATCTCTTATCACCAGTCGCTTATCCATCTGCATATCCATCAGATGTTTATCAATCTCTGAAATCTCAATCTGAAGAAGTCTCGCTGCCCTGTCTGTAAGCTCACTCTCCGGCAGGTAAGTATGTCCGCTGGCCGTTGCCTGATAGAGTGTATACAAAATACCACTCTTGATACGAAAATCAGAATCAGCCACAATTCCTATTTTTGCTGCTATATCATCCGCCATTTTAAATCCGACTCCCGGAATATCATCTGCGAGTTTATACGGATTATTCTGAATGATCGTGTACATGGCCGGGCCGTATTCCTGATAAATTTTGACTGCAAGATTTATAGAAATACCGTAATTCTGCAAATACATCATTGCCTGACGCATATCGCGTTTTTCTTCAACCTGTTCTCCTATGGACATAGCCATCTTTTCGCTGATTCCCTTAACTTCGGAAAGTCGCTCCGGCTCCTCCTCCATGATTCTGAATGTATCAGCTTTGAATTTTTTGACAATTCTGGAAGCTAAAGCAGCTCCGATGCCCTTTATGGCACCGGAGCCTAAATATCGTTCCATTGAAACAGTATCTTCAGGCGTTTTTAGTTCATATTTTTCAACTGCCATCTGTTCCCCGTAAATCGGATGTTCAGTCATACGCCCGCTTGCTTCTATCATCTCGCCCTCAGAAATATAAGAGAATGTACCGACAAGCACATATTCTTCCCCATCATCAGCACCACTGATAGACAAAACTGTATAACCGTTGTCCTCATTGCGGTATTTTACTTTTTCAATATATCCTTTAACTGTTGCCATATTATCCTAATGTAAGGCGCCTATGACGATAAGATTAATCATAATTTTTCTTCTCACCATGCGCAAACTCAATAAACTTACCTGTTCCGATCGCAACTGCAGTCAGCGGATCTTCGGCAATCATCGTAGAAATTCCAGTTTTCTCTTCTATCAGTGCATCAAGGCCGCTTAAAAGTGATCCACCGCCTGTCAGCACGATACCTCTGTCGAAAATATCAGCTGCCAATTCCGGAGGAGTTCTCTCTAATACGTTGTGAACGGCATCTACAATCTGAAGTGCCGGCTCACGAAGTGCCTCCAAAGTCTCATCAGATGTAACTATGATAGTTTTTGGAAGTCCTGTTACCAGATTTCGGCCACGTACCTCCATCGTGATTACCTCCGGACGTCTGTATGCAGCACCAATGTTAATCTTGATCTCTTCTGCAGTTCTCTCACCGATAAGAAGGTTGTGTTTCTTTCTCATGTAACGGACTAATGCTTCATCAAAATCATCACCGGCCACTTTAATAGATGTGCTGACAACTGTACCTCCAAGTGAAATAACAGCAATATCAGCAGTACCTCCACCGATATCTACGATCATGTTGCCGCATGCCTTGGAAATATCGATACCGGCACCGATAGCAGCTGCTACAGGCTCCTCTATGATAGATACTTCTCTGGCTCCTGCCTGATAAGTCGCATCTTCAACTGCCTTGCGTTCAACTTCCGTAGCACCGCTTGGTATGCAGACGCTTATACGTGGTTTACGCAATGTTCTCTTACCTACTGCCTTGTTGATGAAATACTTCATCATCTTCTCTGTCACTGTATAATCTGAAATAACACCCTTACGCAGTGGTCTCACCGCTACGATATTGCCCGGGGTTCTTCCAATCATAAGACGAGCCTCTTCACCGATCGCCATAATCTTATTCGTATCACGATCAATCGCCACTACAGACGGCTCTTTCAGAACAACACCTTTTCCCTTGATATATACAAGAATGCTGGCTGTTCCCAGATCGATACCAATGTCATTGGACATCAACATAGTTGTTTTCCTCCTGCTCTGAATAAATCAATCTACGAGTTTTATTATATTCTGTCTCATTTTCTCTTCATCGCTGCCATTAGGTCCACCCATTATCCAAGAGCGGACTATACCGATTAATATTATATACAATTTTTTATTCTTTTGAAAGAGGTTTTTATTTTTTTATGGACTTTATATTTTTTTTATGAACGAGACATACTTTTGACACAAGTTCCATGTATTATATGCATATGTTATCCGAAAGGGTAACAGGCCTTTGTTTCAAGTACCACTTGAAATAAAAAAAGCTTTTTCATACTCATACCGGACGATGCGAATCGTCCGGCCCCCCTAAGCCAATTTCTTTTTTTATATACCTACCATTCCCAATTTAAGAAAAGCAGGAACGCCGTCGGACTCTCAGCCTACGGCGTTTCTGCTTTTTATGCTTCTAATATCTACATTATACTTTCAGACTCCACTCACTGCAGTCCCAGACTTTAGTTGCAAATCCCTCATAAAAATCCGGTTCATGACAGATTAGCAGAATACTTCCTTTATATGCTGTAAGTGCCCGTTTTAACTCTTCTTTTGCTTCAACGTCCAGATGATTGGTCGGCTCGTCTAAAAGCAATAGATTTGTCTCACGATTAATCAGTTTACAGAGACGAACCTTCGCCTGTTCGCCACCGCTCAAAACACGAACCTGACTCTCAATATGTTTAGTAGTCAGACCGCACTTTGCAAGTGCTGAACGCACCTGATACTGGGTATATGACGGAAATTCTTTCCATATCTCATCTATACAGGTTGTTGTATTGCCCGGTGCCATCTCCTGTTCGAAGTAACCCATGGACAGATAGTCGCCCAGTGTCACCTTGCCTGATACTGCAGGAATGAGTCCGAGAATACTCTTTAAAAGTGTTGTCTTTCCAATACCGTTGGCACCGACCATCGCTATCTTTTCACCACGTTCCATGTACAAATCAAGTGGTCTAGACAGTGGTTCACCATAACCGATCACCAGATTTTCAGTCTCAAAAATACACTTTCCGGCCGCCCTCGCTTCAATAAAGTTAAACTCTGGCTTCGGTTTTTCCTTGGCAAGCTCTATAACATCCATCTTATCAAGCTTCTTTTGACGGGACATCGCCATATTTCGTGTTGAAACACGTGCCTTATTGCGTGCAACAAAATCCTGAAGCTGTGCGATCTCCTGCTGCTGCTTCTTATAAGCCGCCTCAAGCTGTGCCTTCTTAGCCTCATGCACCTCAAGAAACTTGTCATAATCTCCAACATACCTGTCAAGTTTCTGATTTTCCATATGATAAATAATATTAACAACACTATTTAAAAATGGAACATCGTGAGAAATCAGTATGAAAGCATTTTCGTACTCCTGCAAATATCGTTTCAGCCATTCTATGTGCTGAACATCCAGATAGTTTGTCGGTTCATCAAGTAAAAGTATATCCGGCTTTTCCAAGAGCAGTTTTCCAAGCAATACCTTTGTTCTTTGACCGCCGCTCAGATCCGTCACATCGCGATCAAGTCCTATATCTGTAAGTCCCAGTGCACGTCCGACCTCTTCAACCTTCGCATCAATCGAATAAAAGTCATGGTTCATGAGAAGATCCTGAATAGTTCCCAGTTCTTCCATCATGGCATTCATCTCATCTTCTGATGCCTCTCCAAGATGATCACAAATCTCATTCATCTGTGCCTCAAGCTCAAACAGAAAGGAAAATGCATTTTTTAAGACTTCTCGGATCGTCATACCTTTCTCTAAGACCGTGTGCTGATCAAGATATCCAACCCTGACATGCTTCGACCACTCAACCTTTCCCTCATCTGGCTGCATATGACCGGTAATAATATTCATAAACGTAGATTTTCCTTCTCCGTTTGCACCGATAAGCCCGATATGTTCTCCCTTTAACAGTCTAAACGAAACATCCTGAAATATTGCCCGGTCTCCGAAGCCGTGGCTTAAATGTTCCACATTAAGTATACTCACTTGTGTACCTCTCTTATCTTTTGCGTTAATTATTTGATTTATTGTACACGAAGCGTGCTTTTGTGGCAAGTAGAGATTTGTTAGTTACTGTTCCTTAGTTGTATGACCATCAACAAGATTTGCTGATAATTCTATTTTATTTTCATTGAATGCCTTGAAATTTTTCTGATTTGTATAGTAAGATAGGAGATAATTTTGATTACAGTATCAAAACTCAAGCTTCTACGATATGCTTGCATGTCTGTGGGAGATGGATCTTATGACAATCCATTCAAAGAGGATGAAGTAGGGCGAAAACACCGCGGAAATCCGAATCAAAGCAGGATTGTGGAAGTTGTCTTTTGGAGGTTTCATGTACACATACACTTGGTACCAATGGTTAGCTTTTTTCTATTTATATTGTTTTTTTGGCTGGATCTTTGAATCCACCTATGTCTCACTAAAAGAAAAACGACTCGTCAACCGTGGTTTCTTGCGTCTGCCTATGCTTCCGTTATACGGATCCGGTGCTGTTATGATGCTTTTTGTATCCATTCCGGTGCAGGACAACCTGCTGTTAGTGTACATTTCTGGTTTCATTGCCGCTACTATACTTGAATATATCACCGGTGCAGTTATGGAGCGATTATTTAAAGTACGTTATTGGGATTACAGCAATAAGCATTTTCAGATTAACGGCTATATCTGTCTGAGTTCCTCGATCGCATGGGGATTTTTGACCATTTTTATGACCGATGTTATCCATGAGCCGATCGCCAATGCTATACTGGCTGTCTCCCCGGTTATCCTAATTGTCTGTGATTTTGTCATCAGCGTCATGTTTACTTTTGATACTTACGAATCCACCAAGGCTGCTTTGGCTCTGGGACATACTCTGGAAGCTATGACAAAGCTCAAAGCTGATATTGAATCACTTCAGTCGAAAATCGAACTGCTTCGCGAGGAAGCTATCGAACGTGGTACATTGACCCGTGAAGAAGCTGTCGAAAAACTGGCTGTCGCTCAGGCAGAAGCCGCACGCAAACTGGCATCCATCCGAAACGGTGCCGAAGAACGGCTTTCTGGTGCCAAACAAGAAGCCACGACCCGCATCGAAATTGCCAAAGCAGAAGGCACGGAACGTCTCGAAGCTGCCAGACAACGTATCAGCAAACATCTTAACGATGTACGCACCGAAGCCGATGCCAGAATCGCCTTTGATGAGCGTCTTACCCGTCTGAGCACCCAGCTTGAAGAACTAAAGCACCATTGCCAATCTCTGCACAGAGTAAAAAAACTTTCTGCATTCTACCTCCGGGGACTGCTGAGAGGAAATCCCACTGCATTTTCTTCAAAATTTGCAGCTGCACTCAAAGAATTGAAGGATCAAAACAAATAATTTCTCTGTGATTATGGAAGAAAAACTTCTGAAATCGGTAAAATAAGAAAGGAAAAAGGCGTACCTCCAAACAGAATCACCAGAAATCTGTTTAGCAGTAACGCCTTTTACATTTCATTCAATTGTATATATAACTACAGAAGTCCATCTACTATCGCCATAACAGACGCACCTACATTCTCAGATTTCTCTGCTGCATCTTCCAAGGAAGTACCTTTTACACCGTAGTAGAACTTGATCTTTGGTTCGGTTCCGGATGGACGCACGCAAAGCCAAGCATTATCTTCCAGGTCATAATAAAGAACATTCGATGACGGAAGTCCTGTCGGTTTGATCTCTCCGGTTGACAAATCTTTCACAGTATCTGCCTTATAATCACGCACTGACAACACCTTATATCCGGCAAAGTCTGATGGTGTATTCTTACGGAAATGTTCCATAATTTCCTGAATCTTTGCCAGTCCCTCAATGCCTTTTAGACCGATTGACTTAACCTCATCTTTATAGTAACCGTATTTTTCATACATCTCTACCATTGCATCCCACAGCGTCATACCTTTCTCTTTATAGTATGCTGCTGCCTCACAAAGTGCTGCGGTCGCGGAAATGGCATCTTTATCTCGCGCATATGTACCAATCAGGCATCCATAACTCTCTTCCATACCAAACAAATAGGTTCCTTTACCTTCCTGCTCGTTTTTAAGAACCTGTTTTCCGATCCACTTAAATCCTGTAAGAACCTCAATAAGCTCTGCACCGTAGTTTTTGGCAACTGCATCAACAAGATTGGTTGTAACGATAGATTTAACAACCTGGCCGTCTGTCGGAAGATTGTTATTTGCCTTCTTCTGGCTGAGTACATATTCACAGAGCAGTGAACCTGACATATTGCCGGTCAGCGGAATATATTCACCGGATTTAGTATCTTTAACATAGACACCCAGACGATCTGCATCAGGGTCTGTCGCTAATACCAGGTCTGCATTTTTCTCCTTTGCAAGAGCAAGTCCCAGTTCAAATGCCTCCTTAGCCTCAGGATTTGGATAGCTTACTGTCGGGAAATCTCCATCCGGAAGTTCCTGCTGTGGAACAACATATACATGAGTAAAGCCAAGTTCCTTCATAACACGTCTGGCCGGAATATTACCTGTACCATGAAGCGGTGTGTATACAATGCTAATCTGATCCTGCATACGGTCAATAGCACCCTGATTTACAACCTGTGCCTTTACCTGTGCAATATATTTATCGTCGATTGCTGCACCTATAATCTCATAGAGCCCCTTTTCTTTGGCCTCCTCAGCATCCATGGTCTTTACTGTGGAAAGATCAGTAATCGCCATAACCTCTTCGGTAACACCCTTATCATGCGGAGGGGTAAACTGTGCACCGTCCTCCCAGTATACTTTATACCCGTTATACTCCGGTGGATTGTGGCTTGCTGTAATATTGATACCAGCTATACAGCCAAGCTCACGGACTGCAAATGAAAGTTCCGGTGTCGGACGAAGCGTCTCAAAACGGTATGCCTTGATGCCGTTTGCCGCCAGTGTCAGAGCTGCCTCGGTTGCAAACTCAGGGGACATATGACGTGAATCAAATGCTATCGCAACGCCTTTTTTCTCTCCACCCTGTTTGATAATATAGTTTGCAAGTCCCTGTGTAGCACGTCTGACTGTATAGACATTCATACGATTGATACCGGCTCCGATAATACCCCTAAGCCCTGCCGTACCAAACTCCAAATCCATATAAAAACGTTCTTTAATCTCATTTTCATCGTCTGCAATGGCACGCAACTCTTCTTTCGTAGCCTCGTCAAAGTATGGGTTGTCCAGCCACTCTTTGTAAATCATCATGTAATCCTTCATGATTCAATTACCCCCTGCTTTCTTTTAGGATGACTTTTTTATTATTATAGTATAATTATTCTGAAAAATAAAGAGAATAAACATCAATTTTATACATTGATCACATATCTGTTTTTTTGTTCATTGTCATCATTTTATCGTTATGCTAAAATGTTTTACACATACGTAACTGAATGACAACTTTCTAAATCAAAGGAGGTTTTTCTTTGTCCACAAATTCACAACAAAAAAAGACGCTCTACAGCAGCGGTTCTGATAAATCAACCGTGCATTCTGATAGCAATGCATCATCCAACAGTGCTGATCTAGGCAATGCCCCGATAGGTTCTCTTCTCTTTAAATTGGCACTTCCCGCGATTGCTGCACAGATCATAAATGTTTTATACAATATGGTAGATCGCATGTATATCGGTCATATTCCTGATATTGGCCCAAATGCTCTGACCGGAGTTGGTGTCACGATGCCAATCATCATGTGTATTTCGGCTTTTGCAGCACTTGCTGCCATGGGAGGTGCTCCTAAGGCTTCTATCCTTATGGGAAAAGGCGACAGGGATTCTGCTGAAAATATACTTGGCAATTGTACATTTATGCTTACCGTCATCTCAATTATGCTTACCGCCTTATTTCTAAGCTTTGGGCGTTCGATTCTTCTGATGTTCGGTGCCAGCAAGCAGACCATTACCTATGCATGGGATTATATGAAGATCTATGTCTGCGGTACTTTTTTTGTACAGATGGCACTCGGGCTCAACGCATTTATCAATGCACAGGGATACGCCAAAACCGGCATGATTACCGTAGTCATCGGTGCACTTTGCAATATCATACTTGACCCCATATTTATATTCGGTTTTCATATGGATGTTCGCGGTGCAGCACTTGCCACCATCATATCTCAGGGCATTTCCTGCATATGGATTATATTATTTCTGACGGGCAAACGCAGCACTCTTAAGATACGTCTTACAATGCTTCGCCCTAAGAAAGAATTCATTCTGCCTTGCCTCGCACTCGGTCTTGCACCATTTATCATGCAATTTACCGAGAGTGCGCTGTCAATCAGTTTCAACACCAGCCTTTTAAAATACGGTGGTGATACTGCAGTAGGCGCAATGACAATTCTTTCAAGCGTTATGCAGTTTTCCATGCTTCCGCTTCACGGACTCACTCAGGGTGCTCAGCCCATAATTAGTTTTAATTATGGTGCAAATAATATACGCAGAGTTAAAAAAGCCTTTTTCCTGCTTCTTCGCTCTTGTGCATTATATTCTGGTACACTGTGGCTTTTATGCATGGTCATTCCGCAGATTTTTGTCTCAATATTTACAAATGATACAGAACTTACCTCTTATACTATATGGGCAATACGCATCTACATGGCTGCATCACTGCTCTTTGCCGTTCAGATTGCATGTCAGCAAACCTTTATCGCTCTTGGAAATGCGAAAACATCCGTATTTCTGGCATTGCTTAGAAAGGTACTGCTCCTGATTCCACTGATTTTCATATTGCCACACATTGTTTCAAATCCGGTATTTGGCGTCTTCTTAGCAGAACCGGTAGCGGATACAATCGCTGTGGCCACGACAGCGACACTTTTCTTCAAAGAATATAAAAAACTCTAGTGTGCTTCATTCAATACAAAAAGAGACAAAATCCTTAGTACGGCTTATCTTACCGATTTCAAATGATTTTGTCTCTTTTATGTCTTATTATGCTTTTTTACTGATTCAGTGTTTTTACCTCAGCTAAAAGCTGCTCTTTCTCATTCAGATCCGGATTTTCCAGTACCTTTTCAAACAAAATGCTCAGTATATTTCCAAGCTGTGGCCCCGGTTTTATACCCACCTGAATCAGGTCCTTTCCGGTAACAGCCATATCTTTGAGACGAATGCAATCACCATGCATCCGAATCTGCTCTGCAAGTGAACGAACCTGTTCCACCACATCCGTATGCTCAGGTGTCAGAACTTCCTTAAGTAGAAGTAACCAGTCAAATACAGTATCCTCCATCGCACTCATCACGTGTCGAACAGATACCTCATCCGGTTCGATCTGTGTAAATGCAAAACGACATAAAATCTTAGCTTTGTCGATCGTGTCATTGTCCATCTTGAGTTCTCTCAAAACCTTCACGCAGGTTTCTTCTCCTGCCGGAGCCAGAAAATATGCCCAACGTAGGGCCTTTTGTGGCGGAAGATGTTCGATTAAGGCACATTCCCGTTTCTCCTGTATATCTGTTTTGAGTGCATCACTATCAACATCTGACTCGTTCTCTGAGCAACCTTTTCGTTCATTCCAGGCTGCAAACACTTCAGGAAATGTCTTTGAAATATACGGTGCCAGCCCTGCCTGTTCAGTTTTCCAGATATATTTTGGTCGGTCTGACAGCAGTGTCTTTGTGAGTTCAACCTGAATTCGCTCTTTACTCACATGTACAAGCGACGGTGCCAGCTCACAAAGTGCCTCCCAGGTTGTCTCTTCTATCGCAAAATCAAGCTGGGCCGAGAAACGCACCGCTCTAAGAATTCTAAGTGCATCCTCGGTAAACCTTTCTTTTGCATCACCGACGCAGCGGATCCGGCGTTCTTCCAGATCCTTAACTCCTCCAAAAATATCTACAATTCCGGTTTCGTGACTGTATGCCATCGCATTGATCGTAAAATCGCGGCGCCTTAAGTCCTCACAAAGTTCACCTGTAAATACTACTTCCTTTGGATGACGTCCATCCTCATATTCACCGTCAATGCGGTAAGTTGTTATTTCATATCCTACATGATCACGCATAACCGTGACTGTACCGTGCTGAAGTCCGGTGTCAATCGTGTGACCAAACACCTGCTTAACCTCATCAGGATGTGCCGATGTCGTGATATCCCAGTCACCCGGTACACGTCCTAAAATGGCATCACGGACACATCCACCGACCGCATATGCCTCATAGCCATGTTCACGAAGTTTAGCTAAGATTTCTTCTACCTGAACCGGCATTTCTATCCTTTTTGGAATCATAATTAATATGCCTTACCCCAATAAACCATCTTCACAGCCGGCTTACCGCAGCATACACAGGTATCAGCCAGATGCTCCTGATTAAATGGCATACAGCGAGATGTCACTCCGACTACTTCCTTAAGTTTATCCTCGCACTCCTGATTGCCGCACCACATAGCTTTGATAAAGCCAGGTTTATTCTCTGCGATATCTTTCATCTCATCAAGAGTGGTTGCTTCATATGTATGAGAATCTCTGTGTGCCTTTGCACGTTCAAACATATCATGATGAATGGTATCAAGAAGTTCCGAAACCTTATCTGCAATCTCATCCAAAGATACTGTAATCTTTTCATGTGTATCACGGCGAACCAGTACTGCCTGGTTTTCAGCGATATCTCTCGGTCCAATCTCAACACGTACCGGAATACCTCTCATCTCAGATTCGCTGAATTTCCATCCCGGAGATTTATCAGAATCATCAACTTTCACGCGGAAGTTTGACAGAACATCTTTTACCTCAAATGCTTTGTCAAGCACGCCTTCTTTTGCCTGCTGAATCGGAACGATGACAACCTGAGTCGGAGCTACTTTTGGCGGCAGAACAAGGCCATTGTTATCTCCGTGAACCATGATAATCGCACCAACCATACGTGTCGTCATACCCCATGAAGTCTGATGAACGTATTTTAATTTATTATCTTTATCAAGGTACTGAATGTTAAACGCTCTTGCAAATCCATCGCCGAAATTGTGGCTGGTACCGGACTGAAGTGCCTTTCCGTCATGCATCAGTGCCTCAATAGTATAGGTTGCCTCTGCACCTGCAAATTTTTCCTTGTCAGTTTTGCGTCCTCGAATAACAGGAATTGCCAAGAAATCCTCGCACAGATCAGCATATACATTTAACATCATCTCTGTTCTTTCCTGTGCTTCCTCAGCAGTTGCGTGAGCTGTATGACCTTCCTGCCATAAGAACTCTCTGGAGCGAAGGAACGGACGAGTGGTCTTCTCCCAACGTACAACAGAGCCCCACTGATTGTAGTTTCTCGGAAGATCGCGGTAAGAATGCACGTCATGTGCATAAAAATCACAGAAAAGTGTCTCAGAAGTCGGGCGTACACACAGTTTCTCCTGCAGTGGTTCCAGACCGCCCTGAGTAACCCATGCTACCTCAGGAGCAAAACCTTCTACATGGTCTTTCTCTTTTTCCAGAAGACTTTCCGGAATAAACATAGGCAGATATACATTTTCTACACCGGTAGCCTTAAAACGTTTATCAAGCTCATTGCGGATATTTTCCCAGATTGCATATCCTGCTGGCTTAATAATCATACATCCTTTTACGCTGGAGTAATCAGAAAGCTCTGCTTTCTTTACAATATCCGTATACCATTGTGCGAAATCTTCATCCATCGATGTGATGGCCTCTACCATCTTCTTTTCCTTTGCCATGTCATATCTCCTTTTTTTACATACAAAAATGCCATCCGATCCCACTGATCATTGTGATCAAAGGGACCGAATGGCTTAACTTCGGCGGTACCACCCTGTTTAACCAGAATTTCTATTCTTCCAGTTCACTCATAATCCGTTAACGCCGAAAATACGTTGCACTTTCATGCACAGCTCCAGGACAGGTTCAACTCTAAGGGACACAAAAGCCTCGCACCATATGACTTTTTCTCTGAATGTGTTTAAAAGTTTACTAATTCCTCTCTTCGCCTGTTTTCAATGTCCTGATTTTACGCTAATTTAGCTGGTTTGTCAAGGCTAGAACTCTATATCCTCCCGGTACATTTCTACCAGTGATCGCAGGATTTTTGCCGTCATTCCCCAGATAATTCCCTCTTCACGCCTGTAAAAATAAACGTCGTAATGTCCGCGTCTCCAGTGATAATCACGCCCGTCAGGTACATCTTCAAACGGGAATGTCTCTTCCGGCACGGTCACAAGCTCCGTCTCGTAACGTTCAGGTTCATGTTCAACAAACCACCTAAGCGGAACTGAAAATGTATGGTCCACCTCTGCTTCGGAATACGACCAACGGTAATCCTGCAATATACCTAAATAAGGCAAAATTTCCATTGCCCCCGGTGCTTCCAACACATCTAACGGTGCGATGATGCGGATCTGGCTGCGTTTTATCAAAAGCTCTTCCATAGTCTCACGGACAGCCGCCTGCTTAGATGTTTCTCCCTGCTCAACTGCACCGCCTGGAAAACAGATCTCACCCGGCTGTGTTTTTAATCTTCCGGCTCGCACTTCAAACACCACATGGTACTCCCCGCCTTTTTTTATCAGTGGTACCAGCACCGCTGCCCGCCTAATCTTCTCCTTTTCAAGGCGTCCGGCTCGCCGGCTTCCCCAAAGGCGTGTCATCTGTGTGAGTTCACTGCCCTGCGTCTGTTTTAGAAATGTCGCAACACACTGATTAAATTTCTCTGGTTTCTCTGCCGCAATAAAGTGAGTACCATCTAAGATCCGAAGTTTCGCCTTCGGAATCGCTCTGGCAATCAGTCGCGAGTGTCGTTCACGGATCATATCATTGTTTCCAACCACAACCAGAACTGGCATTTTTAGCCGTCTAAGAAGCCTCGGACGAATCCACGGTTCGAATATCATTAAAGATAAAAGCTCCTTTTGATGTATATTTTTGTCTCGATCATTTCCTTTTTTTATGTCAATTTTCTGTATCCAGAACTTTCCCACAACCATCATGTACTCCCGCATCACATCTGCCAGTACTGATATTTTCATTCCAAATGGGTTTAAATTTGCCCCATTTAAAATCAGCCGGTCGATATATCCGGGATATTTCAGTGCAAAAATCAATGCAATGTTGCCGCCGTCGCTGAATCCAAGCAAAATGATGTTTTTGATTTTTCGACAGTCAAGAAAATATTTCAAATCATCTGCAAAACGTTCCAATGTAACTTTTCCATTACCTCTCGGCGATTTTCCATGTCCACGGGTATCTATGGCAATAACTTGATATTTTTTTTCAAAAAATGGAATCTGACCGATAAAATATGAACCGTCTTCACCATTGCCGTGGAGCAATACCATTGCCTGTCCAGTACCTGACTCTTTTGCATATAAATTCACGTTAATTCCTCCATATAACACTTTGAATGCCTTTTTTATACCTTCTTACCCTATAACGTTGAAATTTCCAAACGCTCCTGCAGACGGTTTTGTTGAAAACTGCATCAGTTCGCCTGTGACCGGATGATAAAACGCCAGCTTTACTGCGCAAAGTGCGAGCTGCTCTCTTCTTGAACGTGTTTTTAATGAATTCTCTCTACATGAAGAAATCCCATCAGTACCATATTTTGTATCTCCCACCAGCGGTGTCCCATGTGCAGCAAACTGTACACGAATCTGGTGATGTCGTCCTGTGAGCAGATGAATCTCAACAAGCGAACGCACTGTTCCATCTTCCTGTTTTTCTTCTAATACCTGATATTCCAACTCTGCCAGCTTTGCCCCGTTAACCGACTTATCAACAATCTTGCTGGTATTCGTTTTTCCATCTTTCAACAGGTAATCCACGTACTTACCCACATTATCCACAGGTTTTCCACACAAAACTGCCTGATAAATTTTCTCAAGTCTTCCCTCCTGTACCTGGCGGCTTAAGTGTGCTGCAGCTCTCTGGTTCTTTGCATAAACCATCACCCCACTCACCGGCTTGTCCAGGCGGTGGATAACTCCGACATATGGATCCACATAGCCTGTGGATGTACTTGTGGATAATTTTGTGGACAACTTTTTTGATTCAACAGCATGATTGTGGAGATAATTTTTAATCTCGCTAACCATATCAGGCTCCAAACGTCTCGACGTCTGCGACTCGATTCCTGCTGGTTTGACTACAACCAGAATATCTTTATCTTCATATAAAATTTCTAACATACTAATTTCCTCTTTTCTCCCTGACTCATTACATTGTAGCATATCTCTTTCCCCTATTGCATTTTTTTCGAAAAAGTTGTATAGTGTATAAAAACGTTAGATGTAGTTTTAAATACTACATGTTGCATTCAACAATACTCTATAAGGATTTATATTATCTCAAATATTATACAGTAAAGGGGGTTATCCTATGATTTTAGGCAAAAGACATTCATCAGACAAGGAAAAAATTGCTAGAACAGGAAAGCATAAATTCTGCGTAAAAGATCCCGGAAGCGCACTGACACATTTTATTGCTATGATCGGTGCAATAATTGCAGCGGTTCCTCTGCTTCATAAAGCGGCTGGTGAGGCGGATCCCGGCCATCTCGCGGCATTGGCCGTCTTTATCGTCAGCATGATTCTGCTCTATGCCGCCAGCACGACCTACCACACCTTTAATATTTCCGAGCACGTCAATAAAATCCTGCGAAAAATCGACCACATGATGATTTTCATCTTGATCGCCGGAACTTACACACCAGTCTGCCTGATTGTCCTCGGAAATAACTCCGGTTACAGACTTCTGGCACTCGTCTGGGGCATCGCGATTGCCGGAATCCTTATAAACGCACTCTGGATCAACTGTCCTAAATGGTTTTCGTCGCTTGTATACATCGCGATGGGCTGGATCTGCGTGTTGGCATTTAGGCAGATCATTCTTGCACTGCCAAAAAGTGCTTTTATCTGGCTGCTTACCGGTGGCATCATCTACACGGTTGGCGGCGTGATATACGCACTGAAACTGCCGATTTTCAATGCTAAGCATAAAAATTTCGGCTCGCACGAGATTTTCCACCTGTTTGTCATGGGCGGAAGTCTGTGCCATTATGTGATGATGTACGCATTTGTAGCGTGACAATGGTTACAGTGTCAAAACCCCACCTACTCTAAGCTTTAGCGAAGGTGGGGGATCTTTTCGACTGAGTTAAACTTCCGCAACCACTCTGCACGGCAGTCCCGTCATTTCCGCATAATTCATCGGGTATGTATGTGCCGTAAAAGTGGCTTTATTTTTTAACACATTTCCCAGATTGCACAGATTTTCGATAATAAACACTCCCTGATCCGCACAGTGCTGATCCATCGGGGTATGCTCTTTTCCGCGCCTTACACCTGCAAAATCAATTCCGATAATAGATATCTGCTTCTGCAAAAGTGCTTCCAGCAATTCATTCGACAGCTGCGGATGCTCTGAAAAATATCGTCTGCTTCCGTATCCTTCTTTCTCAATAAAACCGGTGTAAAATGCGACAAACATATCGTTTTTTACTTGATTCAAATCGATGTCATCGATCTCAATATCTCTATCCTGCACACCACTGACGTCGAATACTATTCCATCTCTCTTAGTATAATCCAATAGAAACTCTTTATTCATGACATCAAAATGGGTTCCCAGGTGTCCCACCAGTGCCTTTTTCTCATTGCCCTGGGCATCAGTTACCATCTTGGGGGTGATTTTTAATGTAATATCAATTTTCATCCATTGTTCCTCCTGATTTCACGAAATCTATATTTATAGTGCTGTCCCCTTCTTAGGCACAAATAACCCTGGGATTTCTCACAGGGCTATTGACAATTTTTTCTATTGTTTTAAGTAAATTTGAAGTTTTACATCCAACCACTTTCTGCTTCATTAAGTTTATTTACAAGTGTATCTTTAAGAACCGTAAAAGCTGGAATAAAACTATCACGTATCAACAGGATCAATTCATCCACTTCGTCTTCATTATATATATGCACGGAGGTATTGCGTTTTCTTAACATGAGTAACCACGTGTCAGCATCATCAATAAATCCAATCTTGTAACCAAGCTGAAGGATCTCTCGCGGAGAACCTGTGGAAGCCTCTTCCACGCTATGTTCCCTCATAACCTCCTGCAATGCCTTCCATGCAAGCTCAAATGTAAGATTAAACTGGCCGACAATTCCCGTTCGGTATATATCATTTGTTTCTGCCATTCTAAAATCCGCATCTGCCAGGACAGCCAGGCAATTCGCAAAGTTATCTAACTTTTTCATAAATCACAACACCATCCCTTCCTATCTCTTCTTTTAGTTCCGACGAAATAGATGCATCTGCCTGTACAATATCAAACATCAGAAGTGAATGCGTTTTTTCCTTAACGTCCCAATAAAAGCTGTCAAAATCTCCGCCATATACAGCTATATCAATATCGCTCCTCTCTGTATTCGTACCTCGTGCACGGGACCCAAACAATATAATTTTATCAATTGAATGTATTTTTGCAAAAGAGGAAAGTTCTCTCAATATTCGATCAGATAAATTGTATTTCATATTCTATACTGCCCTCCCTCATTTTTATCTGCATTCATTATATTTAATTCCGCTTTAAAGTACAAGGAATGCTAGTTATTTTTTATATTTATATCCATACTACCCGACCTAAAACCTTCCAGATCGATTGTGATGTACAAAAATCCCATTTCCTTAAGTGTATTGCAAATAGTTTCACGCTGTGCAATTGCCTGTTCAAACTTATCTGCATCCACCTCAATCCGAACAATATCGCCATGCAGGCGCAGGCGAACATTTCCTCCAAATACACTTCTAAGATAATCTTCACCCTTTTCTATCCTTTTAAGCACATCCATATCAAATGAAGTGCCGTACGGCAGTCTTGTTGCCATACATGGCATAGAAGGACGGGATGCAACAGAAATTCCAAGGTCAGCGGCAAATGCCTTGACGTCTTTTTTCTCCAATCCACACTGTGCAAGTGGACTGACTACACCAAGTTCTCTAAGTGCCTTAATCCCCGGACGATACACATGAAGGTCGCTTTCATTGGTTCCGTCCATCACGCATGAAATTCCCTCTTCTTTTGCAAAATCCAGAAGTGTCGCAAACAGATGATGTTTGCAGATATAGCAGCGGTTAACCGGATTGGTGCGGATTGCCTCCAGCTCCATCTCATTGACCTTTATAATCTTATGAATCGCCCCAAGCTCTCTTGCCACACGCTCTGCAATCTCAAGGTCGCAGGCCGGATGCAATATGGTGTGAAACGTCACGGCATAGACTGGCATCCCAGTCTCTTTTGCAGCGTCACATGCAAGCTTTAAAATCAAGCTGCTGTCCACACCTCCCGAAAAGGCAATACAGATCGGTTCTTTTGCTTTTTGCGCCATAAAATTCCTTAAAATATCTCTTTTTTCTATATCAGATCTCATATTTTTATCTTCCATATTCCGTAATTCCTCTCTAGTCTGCTCGATTATATGATGCTTCCATCTTCCATAATTCCATGAAATACTTCCAAAAAGTTTTTTCCCGTCTCAAGACAAATCGCACGCACACTCTCATACTCCGGATAGCACGTATATGCACCGTCCCGCTTGCAGATTTTTACCTTTGCAGCTCCATAGCGGGTTTTTATTTCTTTTACTTCTCTCGGTAAAATGGTCCGCTCTACTGGATAACGACGCACACCTATTGTGGTTGTGCAGGAAAAGATAAGCTGTTCTAATTCCTCACGGTTTTCTGCCGTTGTCAATACATGAAGCACATAAGCCGGACGGTTTTTCTTCATATAGGCCGGTGTGTACCATACGTCTCTGGCACCTGCTTCTAAAAGCATCTCCATAGCAAATCCCAGTGCTTCACCAGTGCAGTCGTCCAGATTTGCCTCCATAACCCACATAGAACTCTCGTCATGACCGTCTTTTCCGGTTTCTGTATTTACGACGCTTCCTTTTGCCAGCACTTTCACGCTGCTTTCACGACATTCCATATCTTCCGATGCCTCCACCGTTTTATCCGTCAGAATCATTGCACGCAAAATATTTGCATGTGCAAAATCTTTATTACCGGCACCGATACCGATCTTTTCAATCTGATATTTCTTTGGAAGTGCCCATTCAGTCCTAAATGCTGCTGCAATCGCTGCACCGGTCGGAGTTACCATCTCCCCTTCTACATCACGAATTGTAAGCTCCAGTCCTTGTTCAGCGGCAATATTAGCCGTTGCCGGAACCGGGACCGGCATAAGTCCGTGCTGACAACGTGCGAATCCATGACCTTCTGATAGCGGTGATACTACCACTCGGTGGATTCCAAGATCCTCCAGGCAGAAAGCCGCACTGATTACATCCACGATCGAATCGATCGCACCGACTTCATGGAAATGAACCTCGTCTACCGGAATCCCATGTGCCTTTGACTCTGCTTTTGCCACAATCTCAAACATCCTACGTGCTAGTTTTTTAACATGATCGGACGCGTCCAGTCGATCGATGATTTTGAATATGTCGTGGATATTGCGGTGGATATGCGGATGCATATGATCGTGATGATGTTCGTGATGGTGTTCATAATCATGACTGTGATCATGATCATGGCCGTCCTCGTGATCATGATGATGACCTTGACCGTCCTCATGATCGTGATGATGTTCATGATCGTGATGATGTTCGTGGTTATGAGCGTGATCATGAACAACATCATCATGACCATGTTCATGAGAATGCTGTTCCTCATCATGCTCATGTGCGTCTTCTTCAAGATGCACATCAAAGTCATACGCA
>CAVKOQ010000027.1:0-24407 GCA_963657995.1 bacterium | reverse complement strand
GTTCAGATACATAGCATGTACAAGATTCATGCTGCCCTGAATAATATTATAATCATCACCGAGTGTCTCTGCCTGTGCAGCTGTCAGATACTTAAGAATATCAATAGTACCTGCCTGAAGTTCAACAAAGGCAGTATCTACATCAGCTATGAACTTAAATTCAACACTGTCAAGGCTAGGTACACCGTCCTGCCAGTAGCCATCATATTTTTCTAGCTCAAGCTTTTCGCCTGGGGTATAGGAAACATACTTAAATGGTCCTGTTCCGATAGGGTTACCTGCCGGATCGTCATTAGATTCTGGAATAATAGCAATCGTCATAAGCGGCAAAAACTCAGAATAGCTTTCTTTCAGCTCTATCACCAGAGTCTTGTCATCTTTAGCCTCTATACTGTCTACAAACGAAGAAAATGCGGAGGATTCACCCTGAATCTCCGCATAACGATCGATGGAATATTTGACATCTTCGATGGTAACCGGTGTGCCGTCATGGAAAGTAATGCCATCTCTCAATGTGAAAGTATAGGTCTTTGCATCATCTGAAATGGTGTAATCACTTGCAACGGCCGGAATAAATCCGCCATCTGAAGTAGGCTTTACAAGCCCTTCGTACAAATTGAAAACCACGTCTCTAGTTCCTGCGTCCGTATCTACATGGGGGTCAAGACTAGCCAGGTCCTGCGTCATACCGTATACAACGCTTCCGCCTGTTACTGGTGTTCCTTCTGAAAGAGTATTACTGCTTTCTGCCTCGCTGGTGTCGCGAGCTGCCTCTGAGGTACCTTCTGCCGTCTTGCCGCCACCGCATGCGCAGAGTGCAGCAGATAACAAAAGTGCCATTACGCCTGAAAGAAGGTGTTTCTTTTTCATATCTTTGTTCCTCTCGAATTCGTAATAATCTCTCATTATTAAATTGTCCTAGCCATTATAGCAGATTTTCACAAAAGATCAACTTAAAAAATCTACTTTTTGCTAATTTTTATTGCTGCACATTAAAATACAGCTAAATTTTTATACTAACTTTCTATCTCCCAGTGAACACTGCTGCCACCGTTTTCCTTCTTAACAACGAGTTTGTGGCTCATTTCTTCTTTTAATTCTGTCACATGGGAAATAATACCTATCAGGCGTTTTCCATCTGTAAGTTTTTGAAGGACCTGTACTGCCCTTGTACGTGAATCCTCGTCGAGTGATCCGAAACCTTCATCAATAAACATGGCATCTATCTTCACACTTCCTGCTGCATTCTGAATCACATCTGCCATGCCAAGAGCCATGGCAAGTGCTGCCATAAAAGATTCTCCGCCTGACAGTGTCTTCACATCCCTCACTCTGTCTGTCACAAAGCTGTAAACATCCAGATCAAGCCCCACTTCTCCCTGTTTTCCCAGTTCTGACAGTTCACGGCACTGAAGTTCAAATGAACCTCTGGTCATAAGTCTTAATCTGCGGTTTGCGGCATTAATCATCTGTTTAAAATACTGACGTTGAACGAAAGTCTGGAAATCAATTCTTGCTAAACCGCTAAGCTTTCCATCTGCTGTTAGGTACAGCTCACTTATCTGCTGCTTTTCACGTCCCAGTTTGTCTCGCTCTTCAAAATATACTTTCAGTGAAGAATATGCATTTTCATTTTGAGTTCTCATAGAGACTCTCTGTCTGTGAAGATTAACTGCCAGTGCCTTTTCTTCATTTAGCTTACGGATCTTTTGCCCTATTGTTTCTTCAGATGGAATCTCTGAAAAAATATCTAGCTGCTCTTTTAAGGATGATAATGTTCCCTCTATTTCGTGGCATTTCTCTCTGTATTCCTGTACAGTTTTTTCTGCCTTCAATGACACCTGTTTAAGCAATTCAAGCTCTTTCTCCCTTTTTACAAGCTCATTTTGAAGTCCTACCGTATCTTTCCACTCCAGTTTCTCACTAAGATTAGTCAGTTCTTTATCTTTTGTGATGCACTCTATCTCAGCCTGCTTAAGTTCCTCTTTTCTCTTGTCAATAGTAGATTCCAGTTCATTCTTTTTAGCCTCGTTTATCTTAAGTTTTTTATGAATCTCATCTGACATGGTAAGCCTTACACTACAAATTTCTTCTTCATGACGAATTTTTGCAATTTCACCTGTAAGATTACTTATCCTATCTTCTAAATCAGTGTGCTGCAGATCAGAAAAATCTTGATCTGAAAGTTTTTTTGCCAATTTTTTCTGTCCTGACAGCATATACTTGTAATTTATCTGTTCTGAGAATTCTTGCTTAGAAATTTTACGTTGTATTTCTATGTGACGCTCGCTTTCATGTTCAAGATGAATCTTAGATTCCCGACAGGCTTCTCCTGCAGCCCTCTGCTTTTTATCTGCTATATCACGCTTTGCTTTAAGTTTTTCCACATCATCTTCCCTTATTGGTTCACCTTCCATCTGACAGGGATTTGGATGTACTGTGGAACCACAGACCGGACACGGCTCTGTATCCTTTAGTTCTGCTGCCAATATGCCTGCCTGCATGGCGAAAAGTCTCTTCGACGCCTCCTGATATGAATGTTCTGCCTGTTCATATGCCCACACAGCTTCTTTAAGATTTTTTTGCTGTACTGACAGAGACTGTCTCCATTTTTCCTCGGATTTCATGCACTCATCAAGTTCTATCAGCACAGACTGAAGCTGTTCGATACGCTCACGCTTTGCTTTTAACTCAACCAGTGATACGCGTGCTTCTATAGCCTCACGTTCCTTTTGTTTAAGTATCTCATCCTGAGTGCGGCATAATTCCAGTTCATCCTGCATTTTTTTTAGGCTCTTCTTCAAATATGCCTTTTTACCTTCCCAGGTTTCATATTCACGTCGTAATTCGTCCTGTTTAGTATATAAAGGAATTGCCTCTTTCATCTGTCTTATCTGATCTTCGAGATCAGGTTTACGTTTTTCATATTCCTCTTTTTTTTCTTTTTGAGCTAACTCTGAAGCTATTTTCAAGTTCTGAAAACGTCTTTTTTCTTCCGACACACGATTGTATTTCTTCACAAGTTCCAGACTATTTTGCAGTTCAGATAGTTTCTCTATGGATTCCTCCTCTAGTTTTCCTGCTTCTTCTTCCAATTTTTTGCTGATTTCCGATAATTGACATAGAAATTTAATCAATTCGTGCCCACCGGTCAATGATCGTTCTTTAAGTGAATTCCACTTTTCTTCCAAATCAAAATTTCCATCATCAAAGTCATTTTCTTCAGAAAGCCATCGTTTTTCGGGCATTTTTTTATCTTTTTGAGGTATCACAACCTGTCGTAAGGCTTCCTCACACTTAGTTTTATTTTCTCCAAGCTTCACACCAAGATTTTTATCAGCCTCTCTGAGTTTCTGCTGGATTCTTCCATAGATGCCCGTATGAAAAATACGTGAAAATATCTCTTTCCTTTCTTTTGAGGATGCATGAAGCAGACGGATATATTCTCCCTGTGCGATCATAGCAATCTGCGAAAATTGTTCCCTATCAACTCCCACGATCTCATGGATTTTCTCATCAATATCTCTGATCCGTCCTGATAATTCACTGCCATCAGGCAATATAAGCGACGCCTTCGCTGTGACAGCAGTGGCCGTATATTCGCCGTCCTTATTTTTTCGCTTGCTAAGGCGCATATATGATGGACTTCGTCTAATCCTATATTCCTGTCCTTTATCTTCAAATACCAGTTCCACCCAGGTTTCAGCACTTTCAGGTGCGTACTGGCTGCGAAGCATGGTGCCGTCTCTTCCCGCGCCACTCGCAGCACCGTATAATGCAAATGATATCGCATCAAATATAGTAGTCTTTCCCGAACCGGTATCACCAGTGATAAGAAAAAGTCCGCTTCCGGCACGTTCAAAATCTATCTGAGTCACGTTCCCATATGAGCCAAACGCTGACATCGTAAGAAGCCTTGGTTTCATGTACGCTCCTCCTCTTCTGCCTTCTCTGCCATATGTACTATAATTTTCCTCTGTTCAGGTGTCATCGGGCAATGTCTGACTGCCTCGAAAAACTCTTCGAAAGCTTCAAGCGGAGTCATCATCTTTCCTTCTTCATGTTCTTCTTCAAGATATTTCTTCGTTCTCTCATTTTCTATCCGTATTTCCAAAATATGGGAAAACATCTCCTCAAGACGTTCCCTGAAGTCATATCTTTCAAGTTCATCTGTCAATGTAATGCTCACGTACGTGTCTGCCCTACCTGTTCCATCGCATGATTTTTCCATATTTTCAGACAATTTCTTGAGTTCTTCAAGGGTTCCTCTAACATGCTTCACATCTGGATGACAGGTGATCGGAAGGCGGCTTATCTTAAGTTCAGTTCCCTTTTCGCCCATCTCGATCACCGTGATACCCTTTTGGTGATGCTCTTCACTGACGGAATATTTATATGGAGTCCCGCTGTATCTAAAGTATTTCTGTCCCACTTTCTGCGGACCGTGAATATGTCCCATAGCTGCATAATCAAATGGTGCCAGCACCGAGACATCTATCGCATCCAGACCCCCAGATGTCATAACAGATGTTTCTGAATCACAGGTTTCAGGCATATTATCGTTATAAACAAAAAATTGATGTGCCAAAATCACATTTCGATCCCTTGTTTCTATTTTCTCACGTTCCAAAAGTTTTTTATAGGCATACGTGTATGTATTTAATTCGCCTTCAGGCTTATCATCAACATCAAACAGATGTCTGACATGACCTGGTCTTACAAATGGCACCATATAAAAATGTACAGGTCCCCACTCATCAGAAAGTGTGACCTGTTTTAAGTATTTTGAGGAATCCTCCGGAGGTGCCGTCGCAATATGTATCCTGTGACGGGCAAGAAATGATGCACCGTAAGCCAGTCTTTCAGGTGAATCATGATTGCCCGCTATTATCAATATTTCCGCTTCCTGACAAGCGGCAGATAATTCTGTCAAAAACCAGTCTAAAAGTGTATATGCCTCAGCAGAAGGCACCGATTTATCATAAATATCGCCACAGATGAGAACAGCATCCGGTTTTTCTTCCTCTGCGTATTTAAGAATCTGTGAAAAAGCATCCTTCTGGCTTTCTAACAAACTATACCCGTTAAACATTTTTCCGATATGAAGATCAGAAAGATGAAAAAATTTCACTTAAATGTGCCTCCCAATGATATATGTACTCTGTGATATACGTACTATATGATATACGTATGCCAAGAATTCTTAGTTAAGCTGAATCAAAGCTATGAAAACCAAATCTTCGTCTCCGGTATTGAACATACCGTGACCGCAGCCATCCGGGGTAAATGTCTTATCACCGGCTGCAACCATGCGTTTCGTTCCATTGTCATCGTACTCACCCTGACCCTTGATGATATAATAAGTCTCGCTCTCACCATGGTGCTCGTGATATCCAAGTGAACATCCAGGACCTATAGTAACCTCGGCAAACATCTTACATTTGTCATTTAATTCATTTCCCTCCAGAATATACTTTACAGAGATCTCTCCCCTACCGCCATTTGCATTTTTCTTGATAACTGTGTTCATGATTTTTCTCCTTGCTTTTTATTATTTTTTTCCTTCATTATTTTCACTGTTCGCTTATATCTTCACAGTGCTTTTTTATAATCTCAACTGCTTCCGGATTGATAGCACCAGGTTCAGGAGACGGATAAGCCAGAAAATATCCCTGAAGATAATCCACTCCAAGTTCCAGCACTGTTAAGAGTTCTTCACGGCGTTCCATGCCTTCTGCAATAATATACATATTTCTCGCATGTGCATAAGATATGATACTTGCAACAAGATCTTGTTTATCATAGTCTCTTTCAATATCCTGAATAATACAGCGATCTACCTTTATATAGCGAGGTGAAACATCCAGAAGGCTCTTATCATTGCTATAGCCTGTTCCATAGTCATCCAGAGCAAATGCAACGTATTTTCCCATAGTGTCTTTCTTGATGTTAAGTGCCTCCATATTAATCGCCTCTTCTTCAGTGATCTCTACAACCACGCGTTCGAGTATATCTTCGTATCTTGTAAAGAAATCATTGAGCTCTTCCTCATTTAAGTGCTCACTGGCAATAGAATTGATAAATAGTTTTTCATCGCCTTTAAGAAGTCCGCGATTTTGCAGTTTCATAAATGCTTCAGGTGCATTGAACATGGTTATTCTTTCGATATCATGTAAACGCCTCTCCTCACGAGCCATTTTCATAATCTTTTCAGGATTCGATACGTGTGGCATAGTAACTCTCATCAGAGCCTCATATGCCGCCGCTCTTCCTGTTTTAGCCGATACTATAGGCTGGAAATGATATCTTATCAGTTCTTTTTCTATAATCTCGTAGAATTCGCGTCTGCTCTCTACTATCTCCTCTTCCTGATTGTATAACTCCAAATCAAACTCATGAATCGTACCCTTTTCAGTTTTCTTTGCCTTATACATGGCAAAATCTGCAAATCTTTCAAGATCATCTAAGTCAGTACTGTCGTCCGGGTACCACGCCACTCCGCCGGAAGCATGGATTCTCCACTTTTTTCCGTTCGGAAGAAGAAGCTCGTCTTCATTCATCTTTTTGGTCATATTTTCAATCTGAATACGAATTTGATCCTTGTTGTCATATCCATAGAAAAATACGATAAATTCATCTCCTGAACGTCGTCCGCAAAAATCTTTTTCTGATATATACTCTTCCAGACATCTTGCGGCATGTCTGATATAACGATCTCCCCAGTCATGACCATAATTATCATTTAACTGTTTTAGATTGTCCAAATCTATCATGAGAAGTGCGCCATGTTTCATCTTATCAGGCATACGGAGTAGTTTTTCACATTCGAGTCTTAGTGCCTGACGACGGTAAATTCCGGTAAGCGAATCATAATCGCGCTCACGTTCTATTCTCATTCTTTCAAGTGTTACCGTGGTCACTTCCTCAAGTAAGCCTATCTGTGAATCTTTTTCCTCAGCAATTTCAAGTCTTACATACCTCACGCCACCACCTGACTTGGTAATGCGGTAAAGACGACTGCCCTTTTCACGCTTCTGACTCGGATGTTCTTTCTGGAATTCGTCCATAATATCATGGAACGTATGAACATCAAGTGCCGTAGTATCAATCTCAGGCATTCCAAGAAGCTCAAAGAAATTATCTGTCACGTAAATACTATTCACATCAGTTCTTATCTCATATCCTGCAAGCTCGACGCTCGCCATGTCCATGATTCTTAAAAACTTCGTTGATGACTCAAGAACATCACGCCCAAGCTGTGTAAATGCTGATGAAAACTGGTCAAGCTCTCTGATTCCTGTTTTGGAAAGTTCCGGAATCACATTTCTGTTTTTCTGTGCCTGTACAATTTCAAGCGACATAGTCGAAATCGGATATGCAAGGCGGGCACTGATAAAGATGCTGAAAATAATACCTACCATGAACATCAAAAGGGCAGCAAGCAAAAGCGTTCTAAGCATCTGATGTGAAAAACTAAAAAGATTGAAAGTTTCTACCGTTCCAATCAAAAGCCACTGTTCGCCTGAAAAAGGAGCATTTCTGGTATATAAATTAAGCGGTGATACAGCAGCGTAATAACTTGTTTGGTCAGCTTCAAGCCAATAATCACTCTCATTTGATTTATTAAGAACGGCTGATTTTCCGAGTTCATTTAGTCTACTGTCACTTCCGGACATTGCAGAAAACTGTACAGGAACCTCTTCAGTTTTCTGCAAATCACACGTAGCCGATGCAACAAAATACGTACCTTTGCCATCATTTTGCAATTCTAAAGACGGTAATACCGACTGTAGATAACTCGTCAGTATCTCTACACCAAGCACACCGTATACGGTTCCATCAGGCAAAATAAGCGGAATAGTATATGCGATTGCCTCATGAGACGCATCATCGCCATCCAATACATAAGGTTTTGTAGTCCATCTGCCATAATCCTCCGCCTTTAATCTCTCATCATTTTCCATAGCCTTTTGTAACACCGGAACAATAAAATCATCTGATGCCAGATCTTTGTTATATGTCAAATATGGTTTCCATGATGTATCAGTCGAAATATTCATAGAATTAACAAGACCCACAGGTGATCTCACAAGCATCAGATCAGAATTCCTGCTTGAATAAGTCGCATCAGGGTCAAGATCCCTGATATATACAGTGCTCATCTGCTTTCCATTCTCCCAATCGGATATATCCTCGCAGTCAAGCATCACAAATACACCTGTCACCTTTTTCTGCCTGAGTGTACTTATCAGATCAGGTGTTATCTGTTTCATAAGATTGATACAGCTTTCATCTGTTTTTCCGAGATCCTTAAGCTTAGTAACGCCTTGTTTCATCTGTTGCTGAAGTGCATTATTTATCCGGTCTGATAATACATTTAAATTCTGATCATCAAGCATCATGGCTTCCAGGTAATTTTTCCTATTCTCTACCTGCTTTTTAAGTATATCCATTGAATTCTGATTTAGCTGCGGCACTGTACGGCTCAAATATATTCCTGCCAGCAATATAAGCACTTCCAGAACAAGAGCAAAAAGAAGTGACTTTAATATAGTTTGATATATTGATTTATCATGTGTCTTCAAATGTCACTTTCCTCCAAATATCAGAAATCACTTTAACTATTCATATTTCTTTAGTTCTAACAATGTACTATCATACCAGTTGTCAAAATATTCATCTGAAAGAAATTCTGCTGCTGCCTCTTCAAAATTCTGTCCTTCAGCCATCCGTGCCTTAACTGTTTCTCTGTCGGTCGCTGCACAATCACTCATAGAATACTCAAGTACAGAACGTGCATTTTTTCCGTCCTTAAAAGCACGGTTCGTATACATCTCGCTTTTTGATATTTCTTCAAATGCGGTAGTAAGCACTTTTCTTCCAGTATCAGAAATATCAATATCGCTGTTATCTATCGCCTCCATGGAATTGGCCGCTTTCATAACCGGGAGGTAGCCGGTATCAGCACAGAAGATCAGGTTTTGCTCCGGTTTTGTAAGCCATTTTAAAAATGTCACACATGCCTCTACTTTATCAGGCTCAGCATTGGTAACAGAAATACCTGCTCCCTGCTGCACCATAAAGTGCTCTCCATCTTTAAAACGCGGGCTCGGAAGCACTGTCAGCTCTATCTCATGTGAAGCTCCATCCACTGATGTAACTTCCTTTGGAAAAAATGTAGTACTTGAGGTCGAGCCTACATACGCAATGATATTGCCTGTCTTAATATCATCACTGCGAAAACGTCCAGATGATGCAAAATATCCTTTTATAAATGGTATATAATAATTATCCCACAATTTCTTTATAATTTCTTTATTGAAATTAAGGGTCAGCTCACCATCTTGTACATCAAAAATCTTCATTCCAAGCTGTCTTGCTCCTACCAGAAGATAATTTGCCATGGCATCCCTGCCAAACAAAGCTTTTCCGTCATTGGCTTCAGGAGTCTGACTGTCAGTCCACTCATAGTATTTTTCAGCGGTATCTACAAGCCCTTCAATCGTCTCCATATCTTCGTAAGAAGCTCCTGTTGCCTGTGAAAATGTATCCCAATCAGTTTCGTTTAAAAACAAAAGCTCTGTTGATTTTGCCACCGGTATGATTTTTAGAGTACCATCTTTGCAAAGTGCACCCTCTTCTATGTAACCCTCTACATACTGTGCCTTCTCCTCTTCTGTAAAATACGATGACAAGTCTTCCAAAAGTCCCTTTTGATCTATGGTATAAGCATTGTCAGCATATGCCGAAAACATATTTGGTAATTGTTTGGCTCCTACCTTGCCCTCTGCTGATGCCAGAACATCTGTCTCTAAGTCATCCACATTTCCAAGGCTTGAGCATACTATAGTGATATGTTCTTCCCGACCTATCGTCTGATTGAATGTCTCAACCAGCTTTTTAAAACTATCTAACTGCTCTCCGTTATAATAGGTCCAAAGCGTCACTTCTGTATTTTTATCAGATGCCGTTTTTCCTATGATACCTTCTCCCTTACATCCGGAAAGACCGGTTAAAAGGGTAATGACCGTTAGAAAACAGATTGCAGAATTTATCTTTCTCATATGTTGTTCCTTTCGTTCGTTGATGGCCAGATGTAAATTCGCACTAAGTTCGAAAACACCTCGCTAAGTGCTCATATTAGACTCACGAACTCCGTGCTAACGCACTCCATTGCCTGCTAACGCAGGCGGTTCGTTCGTTAATGGTCAAAGAAAAACAAATGTCCGCTTCGCGGTCGCTTGTTTTTCTTTTTGGAACATTATATCACATTTTTTATTATCGTAATAACAATTTTCATTTCATATGAATATTTTTCACTTGACCTGAAGTTGACTTTAAGTGATATACTAGTAACACATCTATTTCTTGAAAGGAGCGGTTCTTTATGGCATATTTAGGGGAATCTATTAAGAAACTTGGTTTCGGTCTGATGCGTCTTCCTCAGAAGGACGAAAAGATCGATATTGAACAGACAAAGGAAATGGTAGACCGGTTTATGGCTGCCGGTTTTACCTATTTTGATACGGCATGGGCTTATGCCGGAAGCGAGGAGGCTGTACGTGAGGCACTTGTAGAGCGCTATCCTCGTGAATCTTACCAGTTAACTACAAAACTGGCTGCATGGATCAAATGTAAAACACGTGAGGATGCAACTGCACAGTTTGAGACATCTCTCCAAAAGACAGGTGCCGGATATTTTGATTTTTACCTGCTTCACAATCTAGGTGAATCACGTACACATTTTTTTGATGATTTTGACCTCTGGAACTGGGTTATGGAGAAGAAAAAAGAAGGCCTTATCCGCCATGTAGGTTTTTCTTTTCACTCGACACCAGAAGAGCTGGATGCTATCCTGACAGCTCATCCTGAAGCTGAATTCGTCCAGCTTCAGATCAACTACGCTGACTGGGAAAATCCGGCAATTCAGTCTCGTGCATGCTATGAGGTTGCCAGAAAACACGGCAAACCAGTCATCATCATGGAACCGGTAAAGGGCGGAATGCTTGCCACACCACCTGAAAGTGTCTTGGATATTTTCAAAGCTGCCGAGCCAGATTCATCTCCTGCATCCTGGGCACTGCGTTTTGCAGCAGATTTAGAGGGAGTCATCACTGTTTTATCCGGCATGAGCAGTATAGAACAAATGGATGATAACTTAAATGTCATGAAAGATTTCCACGGGCTTAATGATGCACAGAAAGAAACTCTTGAAAAAGCCAGAATCGCCATGAGCAAGGTTCCTATCATACCTTGTACGACCTGCAATTACTGTGCGAAAGTCTGTCCTAAAAATATCGGTATCTCCGGTTCGTTTACTGCCCTCAACTACCTTGTTCTCTACAAGAATTTTGGTGCGGCAGCTCATCAGGAATCTTGGCTGGTTGGCGGCCACGGCAAAAGTCATGCCAATGAATGTATCAAATGTGGCAAATGTGAGGCTGTTTGTCCGCAGCATATCTCGATTCGAAAAGAACTTGATCGCGTGTGTGAGAGCTTTCTAAAAAAAGACTAAACTAACTAATCGTAATCATTCAGTACCAAACATACATAAAAAGCCCGACCTTTACAGTACTTTGTAAACAAATGTCGGGCTTTTTCGTTTCTAATCTAATTATTTTTTTCCTTTTTTGCCAGTTCTTTCATCTCTATCGCATTTTGTCGCACAGCATCTGTGATCGTGACTCCTCCTAAAAGCCTTGCAAGCTCATCTATCATCGCATCCTGATCTAAAGCACAAATAGATGTTGCAGTACGTCCATCTGTTGTATTTTTCTTTATTTCAAAATGATGATCTGCCATGGCTGCGATCTGAGGAAGGTGGGTTATGCAAATAACCTGGCGATGCTCAGACAAGATTCTCAATTTTTCTGACACCATCTGTGCCGTACGTCCGCTGATACCTGTATCAATCTCATCGAAAATAAGGGTTGGGACCTGATCCGACTCTGCAAGCACAGTCTTTATCGCCAGCATAATACGTGACAGCTCGCCTCCTGATGCCACCATGCCAAGAGATCTTACAGGTTCTCCGGGATTAGTCGAAATCATAAATTCCGGCTCATCTACTCCGTTTGCCGTGAAATGATCAAGTTGTCTAAACTCCATCTTAAACTGCACATCAAGGAAATTAAGCTCCTTAAGGCCATCTGAAATCTTTTCAACGAGCTCTAGTGAAAGATCTTTTCTAGCCTTTGATAACGCTTCCGAGCATTTTTCTAATTTTTCCTCTGCCTGTTTAAACTGCTTTTCTGCCTGTTCACGAAGTTCGTCGTAATTTTCCAATTCTGAAAGTCTTGATTTTTTTTCTTTAAGAGTTTTTAGGACATCGGGAATTGTCTTACCATATTTATTTTCCAGACTTCGTATTAATTCAAGACGCTCTTCGGTCTCATGTAATGTTTTATCATCGATGGTGAGCTCATCCATATATCCAGCAATATCTCTTGATAAATCTGATAATAGTGAATCAACATCGCAAAGTTCATCGCGAATCGCCTTTAATCCATCATCATAGGCAAGAACACTTTCGATTTCACGAAATGCTCTTGATACAGCATCTCCTGATACAGCTTCATAGGCAGATGAGAGACTCTCTGCAATTTTTCTTGCGTTTGAAAGTTTCTTTAAGTCAGCTGCCAGATTCTCCTCTTCACCATCCTTAAGTGCTGCAGCTTCAATCTCATCGATCTCAAAGCGGCAAAAATCCATCTCTCTGAGTCTGGTATCCTGATCTGACTCAAACTCTGAACATTTGCGTTTAGCATCTACATATTCGTGGTATGCGGCTTCAGTATTCTTTTTTAACAATGTAAGTTTTTCTGTGCCATATTCATCGAGAATTTCAAGATGTTTAGATGCATTAACCAAAGATTGATGTTCATGCTGACCATGCAAATCAATAAGAAGACCCGTGATTTCACGAAGTTTTGCTGCTGTCACCGTCTCATCATTGATCCGGCTTATGCTTCGGGTCGGTGTGATTTTTTTAGAAATGATTAAAAGCCCCTCTTCATCGGGATAAATTTCATGCTCCTTAAGCTGCTTAAGTTTTTTCTCATCATCAACCGAAAAGACTAATTCTATATAAGCACTGTCACAACCACTTCTTATCATCTCCTTCGGTGCCTTGCCGCCAAGTGCGATCTGAACCGAACCAATGATGATTGATTTTCCGGCTCCCGTCTCTCCGGTCAGAATATTGAGTCCGCTCCCAAATTCCACCTCTGCAGAATCAATAAGTGCCAGATTTTTAACTCTTAAATGATAAAGCATTCGCTTTACACCCCTCCTTATCCCGCAATCAATTTGCGGATCTTATCCATCAAAACAATTGTATCATCTACCGTGCGTACAGCACACATTACGGTATCATCACCTGCTATACAGCCTACAATTTCTGAAAAATGAATTGCGTCAAGCGCCGCTCCGACTGCCATGGCCATACCTGACACTGTCTTAATAACAAGAATATTCTGTGCCATATCCATGGAAATGAAGCTATCATGTAAAATACGGGTATATTTATCATTAAATTCCGTCTGCGGATGAAAAACCGCATATTTCTGTCCGCCATTCTCCGTCTGAATCTTGGAAAGTTTAAGCTCCCTTATATCTCTTGAGACTGTCGCCTGCGTGACATTGTATCCCTCTTTATTGAGATATTCCGCAAGCTCTTCCTGAGTCTCAATCTCGTATTTACCAATCAATTCCACAATCTTGCTGTGACGTTCCATCTTCATGGCTTCTGACTCCTTTCAGCGGATCAATTCCGCTACTATATCTGTCTCATCTTATTCCGTATGTTTTCCAGAAAAGGAACCTGTTTTAGCTGAATAAGTGTCGTATCTATCTCTGCTTTTGCTATCTCGATCGTATCTTTCGGCTTTATATCAACTACAGTATCTCCGTCAAAGCTTAATGATACCTTCGTTCTGCCTATGGTCTGAATCCTCAGACTTAAATGATTATCAGGTGCAAGCACTATGCTACGCGAATTGAGTGAATGAGCACAAAGCGGCGTCAGTACCATAAGTTCAGCCTCAGGTGCTACGATAGGGCCTCCTGCTGACAGATTATATGCAGTTGAACCTGTAGGAGTCGATATAACCATGCCATCAGCTGAATATTCATTGAACAGCTGTCCATTGACGTCCAGTTCAAACCTGAAGGCATCTATCCCCATACGATTGAGTACGATATCATTGAGTGCTATATCCTCTATGACTACCTTTCCTTCTGAAATCACGCGTCCCTTAAGCATCATACGCTTTTCCAGACGATAATGATCTTCCATAAGATCTCTAAGTGCCGGCAATATATCTTCCTCATGTCCAATCTGGGTAAGATAACCTAGATGTCCCATGTTGATGCCAAACAGCGGAATCTCTCTTCCTGCCAGGTCTCTGGCCGCCTGAATAAGTGTTCCGTCACCGCCAAGGCAAATCACGCAATCCGTATCTTCAGGCACTGTGCGTCTGTCTGTATAGCGGTACGGTGCCACTATGCCTGCATCCCTTCTAAGACCGTCATGTCGGTCAAGGCGCATGCAGTGACATCCTTCTTTGTCAAGGAAATCACAGATCATATCGGCTGCTTCTTCAACACGGGGTTTTTCACGATTTACGATCAGATAGAAATTTCTCATGTCTTATCCAACTCTCCATGTGCCTCGTCAACCACCTGTTTTGGGGAAACCGGGCACTCTTTCAAAGCTTTTTCAAGTGCTTCTTCGCCAGTTACCATCTCATCCTGTGTATTTTCTGGCTTATGCAGATACAGTAGATACTCGATATTTCCTTCCGGCCCCTTTATAGGTGAATACTCAAGATTTCTGATCTCAAAACCAATCTCCTTGGCATATGCCATAACCATATGTATAACTTCAAGATGGGTGCTCTTCTCTCGAACAACTCCCTTTTTCCCTACCTTTTCACGTCCGGCTTCAAACTGAGGTTTGATAAGGGCAACCACTTCACCATCAGGACGCAATATCTCTTTTACAGGTCCAAGTACCTTGGTCAGGGAAATAAAAGAAACATCTATCGAAGAGAAATCAACAGGTTCGCCTATGTCCTCCGGTGTCACATATCGAATATTCGTTTTTTCCATGCATACAACACGAGGATCATTTCTTAATTTCCATGCCAACTGACCATGTCCAACATCTACAGAAAAAACTTTGACTGCCCCATTTTGTAGCATACAGTCTGTGAAACCGCCTGTAGATGCACCGACATCCATACAGACCTTTTTATCAAGTGTTACTCCAAAATGCGTCATCGCCTTCTCAAGCTTCAAACCTCCGCGGCTTACATATTTGAGAGTAGAGCCTCGTACCTCTATTCTGGCATTTTCATCAAAGGTCGTTCCGGCCTTGTCCTCTTTCTGATCCTCTACATATACGATCCCTGACATAATGATCGCTTTTGCTTTTTCACGCGAGTCTGCAAGTCCTCTCTTTACGAGAAGCACATCTAAACGTTCTTTCATTCTAAAACTCCTTCTCGTTTTAAACGTTTAAGAATCGAATCACTGTCAATTCCAAGCTCATTTCTAAGCACAGATACGTTTCCATGTTCGACATAAGCATCCGGCAAAGCTATATTGACAACTTTTATCTGCGGATAATGCTTCTGTACATAATCTGTCACACGTTCGCCGTATCCGCCACGCAATACATTTTCTTCCAAAGTTACAATGGTATGATGCGACTTAGCCAGGCGGTTAATCACATCTGTATCTACAGGTTTTACAAAACGTCCATTTACCAGTGTACATGGTTTTCCCGTACTTTTTAACTTTTCTCTGATATGTTCAGCCGTGCTTACCATACTTCCGACAGCAAGAAGTGCAGTCCCACTCTCTTCATATAGCATCTCACTTGCACCATACTCAATCGGTGCAAGGAAATCCTTAAGTCCCATGTAGGCTTCTCCTCTCGGATAACGCACAGCTATAGGCCCGTCATACGAGATGGCAAATTCGAGCATCTTCTCAAGTTCCCAACGATTTTTAGGTGCCATAACACTCATATTGGGCACTGATGAAAGAAATGTAAGATCAAAGATTCCCTGATGAGTTTCGCCGTCGCTTCCTACAAGTCCCGCACGGTCAACGCAAAATACAACCGGCAGGTTCTGGATACAGACATCATGAATAACCTGATCATACGCTCTCTGCAAAAATGATGAATATACCGCAACAACCGGCTTGAGTCCGGCAGCAGCCATACCGGCAGCAGATGTAACCGCATGCTCTTCTGCTATGCCAACATCGAAAAATCTGTCAGGATATTCCTTTGAAAATTTCTTAAGTCCCGTTCCATCCGGCATCGCAGCCGTCACAGCTACAATCTTAGAATTATCTGCCGCAAGACGGCATAATTCTCTTGAAAATACTTCCGTATATGACGGATGTTCCTTCTTCTTAAGTGGTTTTCCTGTATCAATATCAAATGGTTCAACTCCATGAAATGCTGACGGATTTTTTTCAGCCGGGCGATATCCTTTGCCTTTTTTTGTAATGACATGTATCAAAACAGCACGGTTAATCTTTTTCGCCTCACTGAATATACGGATCAGCCCTTTGATATCATGGCCATCTACCGGTCCTAAATATGTGATACCCATGTTTTCAAACCACATTCCCGGGATAAGAAGCTGTTTTATGCTGTTTTTCGTCCTAAGAAGTGTATCTACAAGCTCTGAACCAATCTTTGGAATCCTCGACAAAGTGCCTGCAACATTCTTCTTGAAAAGATTGTATCCCTCATCAGCACGAAGATTGCTGAGATAGCGCGACATACCACCGACATTTTCAGAAATTGACATATTGTTGTCATTTAAAACGATAATAAAATTAGTCTTCATGCGTCCGGCATTATTAAGTGCCTCATATGCCATACCGCCCGTCAGTGCCCCGTCTCCAATAACCGAAACGATGGAATAATCCTCGCCCAGAATATCACGTCCCTGTGCCATACCAAGTCCTGCTGAGATCGATGTAGAACTATGTCCGGTATCAAATGCATCAAAAGGACTTTCTTTACGCTTCGGAAAACCACTTAACCCACCATACTGGCGCAGGCCGTCAAAGTTGTCCTTCCTGCCACTTAAGATCTTATGCGTATATGACTGGTGGCCAACATCCCATATAATCTTGTCTTTTGGCAGATCCAATGCACAAAACATCGCAATTGTAAGCTCCACCACCCCCAGATTAGATGCCAGATGGCCTCCGGTATGACTTGTAGTTTCAATCAAAAACTCCCTAATCTCTTTTGCAAGGGTTTTTCTTTCCTCATCATTAAGCCTTTTTACATCTTCCGGTCCTTTTATCATATCTAATATCATTTTGCTCATCCCCCAGCTGTACATAGTATTGTACAGCTGCTTATTATTTTTTCCGGCTGACCAGCATATTAATCAGCTCTTCAAGAAATTCATTTTTCCCCGGTAATGAATAAAGTATGTCAACTGCTGTCTCTGAAAGTTGTCTGACATCGTTCCCTGACTTTTCGATTCCTTCAAGAGTCACGTACGTTGTCTTATGGTTCTTCTCATCGCTAAGGACAGGTTTTCCAAGTACCTCCTGGCTGCTTGTAACATCAAGAATATCATCCTGAATCTGGAATGCCAGTCCTATAGCAGCCGCCATACGCTCTACGGTATCACATTCCGTTTCAGTCGCACCTGCCATCACGGCTCCAATCACCATGGATGCCTCCAGAAGAGCCCCTGTCTTTAAGCGATAGATAAAATCAAGCTTATCTTTCGGTATAGGCTTATTGGTCAGCTCCACATCTACAGTCTGACCGCCGATCATGCCATAAATGCCTGTCTTTTCCGCTAAAATCTGTATACATTTTCCGACCTTTGCCACATCATCGGTCAGGGCAAATGCTTTTGATGCGGTTTCAATCGCATATATGAGGAGTGCGTCTCCTGCCAGCACTGCCATATCGTATCCGTACACAACCCATGTTGTCTTCTTGCCTCTGCGGTATTCATCGTTGTCCATACATGGAAGATCATCATGAATCAGCGATGAAGTATGAATCATCTCGATAGCTGCCATAAGAGGCTCTATCTCCTTGCCATCGCCGCCAAATAATCTATATACTTCACGCATAAGTATAGGACGAATTCTCTTTCCGCCTGCCTTAACGCTGTAATTCATAGCCTCAAAGATCGTCTTTTGATGCCCTTCCTCAGCCGGAAGGTATGAATATATAATATCTTCTGTCTCTTGAACCGACTGTGCCAGCTTTTCTTTTGCATTTTCCATCTTAGCTACGCCTCCGTATCAGTATCCTCACCATTAACAACCATGATCTGTTTTTCGACCTTGTCTATCTTGTCACTGCAGGCACGAACCAGACGCATTCCGGCCTCATATGATGCAAATGACTCTTCCAATGTGCTCTTACTGTCTTCAAGCGTATGAACAATCTCATCCAGCTGTTCAAACATCTCCTCAATAGAAAGCTCTTCCATAGATATTGTCTCCTGTTTTATATATAAGGATTTTCGCATTTGTGATAATTATTCAGATCCCATAGGGAGCTTTTCTGAATATATCTCTTTTATATCTGCCTCAACACGCCCGTCAGGCAGTCTTATGGTCAGCAAATCCCCCGTGCTTAGTTCTGCGATCGTCTCAACACGTTTTCCTTCTTTATCAGTAATAAACCCATATCCGCCACTTATTTTTTTTAGAGGTGAAAGTCCATCCATATGACTGCACATAAGTTCCAGACGATGGCGAAGATCTGAGATCTTCTTTTCCATCTGGCGTGACATCTTAAGCCGTACATCTTCCAGATATTGACGTCTTTCATTCAGCTGACTCTGTGGACTGTGAAGCTTTAGTTTCAGTCTGCAGGATTCAAGGTGAGACTTGTATTGATCCACCTTCTGATCCATGCAGCTTGTCATCCTCTGCATCGTTGACATACATTGCTGTTCAAACAGATGATAATCAAATACTGCCAATTCTGCCGCTGCAGACGGTGTCGGAGCACGAAGATCTGCCACATAATCTGCTATCGTGACATCAGTCTCATGGCCTACCGCCGAGATCACCGGTGTGTGGCATGCAAAAATAGCCCTCGCAACACTTTCCTCATTAAATGCCCACAGATCCTCTATCGAACCACCGCCTCGTCCAACGATAATGACATCTAGATTCATTGCATCAAGTACGCTGATCGCTTTCACAATACTAGGAGACGCCCCCGGCCCTTGCACAAGTGCCGGACAAAGCACAAGCTGTACATAAGGATTGCGCCTTCCTGCGATATTTATAATATCTCTGATGGCTGCACCTGTACTGGCAGTCACGATACCAATAGTCTTGGCATATTTTGGTATAGGTGTCTTATATTCCGGGGAAAACATCCCCATCTCTTCTAATTCATTTCTAAGTTTCTCAAAACGCTTAAATAAATCCCCGGCACCATCAAGTGTGATCTCATTTGCATAAAGCTGATATCTTCCGTCACGCTCATATACTTCGATGCTGCCCTTTACAACCACTTGCTGTCCTTCTTCAAGTCGAAATGAAAGACCTTTTCGTCTGCCTGCAAACATGACAGCTTGCATCGCTCCTAGACCGTCCTTGAGTGTAAAGTAAATATGACCAGACGTATGGTATTTGCAATTTGACACTTCGCCCTTAACAGATATCCTATTTAGGGCAAAGTCCTGTGCAAACATATTCTTTATGTATGCATTAACCTGAGATACAGAATATACACCTGCCATATATTAAACCAGCTTTGCCAATATACCGTTTATAAATGCCGGTGAATCATCTCCACCAAACTTCTTTGCAAGCTCGACTGCCTCATTGATCGCAACTTTCTCAGGTACATCTTCATCATATTTGATCTCATATAATGCCAGACGAAGTATGGTGAGTTCCACCTTTCCCATACGGCGCGTGCTCCATCCCTGTGCCACATCATCAATCTCTCTATCAAGCTCTTCAAGTACTCCCAGGATCTTCTCTACCTTGGTTTTTACATATCCACCGTCAAATGTATCTAACAATGGATTGTGAATAATCGCACCAACTCCATCAGGAATATCATCTTCTTCCTTCGGCTCTGTAAAATATTCATCCACCTGTTCCTGTATCTCATTTGCCGGGTAAAAATCCGCACAGAAAAGCAATTTAAAGCAATGCTCTCTCAGTTCTCTTCTGGTCATACTATATCCTCCTGTCGCCCGTTTCTGTTATTCTAATGGATTATTATACCGTATTAGAGGTTTTTTCACAAGACTATAATAATGAAAGAAACAAAGAATGTGCCTTGGCACATTCTCGCACCGAGTGCGGTCGCTTGCGACATGATTCTTCTTCGCGCGAGTGTGCATTCACGCGGCACTTTTTTATTTCATAGAACGTACTTTCCTATGAAATAAAAAAGCGGCATCCATATCTGTGATGTGAATGCCACTTTTTATAATTCTAACTATTTATTCGTCTACGCTGTAGTTAGGAGCCTCTTTTGTGATGTGAATATCATGCGGATGGCTCTCTTTTAACGAAGCTGCTGAGATCTTGATGAAACGTCCGGTCTCCTGAAGTGTAGGAATATCAGATGCTCCGCAATATCCCATACCCGCGCGCAGACCGCCAAGCATCTGGAATACTGTATCTTCTACAAGTCCCTTGTATGCAACACGTCCTTCTACGCCTTCCGGAACAAGTTTCTTGGCATCGCTCTGGAAATAGCGATCCTTGCTGCCGTTCTCCATAGCTGCGATAGAGCCCATGCCACGGTAAACCTTGTATTTTCTTCCCTGATACAGCTCAAATGTTCCCGGGCTCTCATCACATCCGGCAAACATTGAACCCATCATGCAGACACTTCCGCCTGCTGCGATAGCTTTTGTAAGGTCTCCTGAGTATTTGATACCGCCGTCTGCGATAATAGGAATACCATATTCCTTAGCAGCTGCATAACAATCCATAACAGCTGTAATCTGCGGAACACCAATACCTGCTACGACACGGGTTGTACAGATAGAACCAGGTCCGATACCTACTTTAACGGCATCTACTCCTGCTTCGATCAGAGCCTTTGTAGCCTCTCCGGTTGCCACATTACCTGCTATAACCTGAAGCTCAGGATAAGCTTCCTTAATCATTCTTACGCAACGAAGTACATTCTCAGAATGTCCGTGTGCAGAGTCAAGAACGACTACATCTACCTTAGCTTTTACGAGTGCTTCTACACGATCAAGCACATTAGCTGTGATACCAACGGCTGCACCGCAAAGCAGACGTCCCTGTGAATCCTTGGCTGATAACGGATATTTAATCTGTTTCTCAATATCCTTAATTGTGATAAGACCCTTGAGGTTGAAATCCTTATCAACAATCGGAAGTTTCTCAACACGTGCCTTGGCAAGGATCTTCTTTGCCTCCATGAGTGTGATGCCTTCCGGAGCTGTCACAAGATTCTCTGAAGTCATGCACTCTTTGATCTTCTTAGAAAAATCCTCCTCAAACTTAAGATCACGGTTTGTAATGATACCAACCAGTTTCTTGCCCTCTGTAATCGGAACACCGGAAATACGGAACTTACCCATGAGTTCGTCTGCATCCTTTAATGTATGCTCTGGGGATAAATAAAACGGGTCAGTGATTACACCATTCTCAGAACGTTTTACCTTGTCGACCTCCTCAGCCTGTGCCTCGATCGACATATTCTTGTGAATAATACCAATTCCGCCCTGTCTAGCCATCGCAATCGCCATACGATGCTCAGTAACCGTATCCATACCGGCACTCATCAGGGGGATGTTCAGCTGAATCTTCTTGGTTAAATGTGTCGTCAGATTTACCTGGTTCGGAATAACCTGAGAGTATGACGGCACAAGCAGGACATCATCAAAAGTAATGCCATCGCCAATAATCTTACCCATTATATTCTCCTCACTTTCTTATTTTTTCTAAATAAACATTTAGATGTTAGTGATTGATTTTAACAAATTTTGTGAAATATGTCAACTAGAGCGGAAAGGTTTTGACAATAGATTTTGCTTACATTTTTTAATTAGCATAACTTATATATAAGCACGAATAAATAAGTATTAGTAAATAGATATTTAGATTAGATATGTAAAGAACCGCCACACATTTCGCGTGACGGTTCAATATCAATCCATTATGCACTTATAATAGGAGGAAATTACATCATTCCATTCATGCCTGCACCTGCTGCGGCACCTGCTGCTGATTCTTCTTTGATGTTTGCAACTGCTGACTCAGTTGTAAGAAGTGTAGATGCAACACTGGTAGCATTCTGAAGAGCACTTCTGGTTACCTTTGCCGGATCCAGAATACCTGCTTCTACCATGTCTACGTATTTCTCGTTGTATGCATCAAATCCTACACCTACCGGAGACTCTTTTACCTTGTTGATGATAACAGAACCTTCCAGACCTGCGTTTGCTGCGATATGGAACAGTGGAGCTTCCAGTGCTTTAAGTACGATACGTGCACCTGTCTTCTCATCTCCCTCAAGAGTATCAACAACCTTCTGTACATCTGCTGCTGCGTGAACATAAGCTGAACCGCCGCCTGCGATGATACCTTCCTCAACAGCTGCCTTAGCTGCAGAAAGTGCATCTTCCATACGAAGCTTAGCCTCTTTCATCTCAGCCTCAGTTGCTGCACCAACGCGGATAACTGCTACACCACCAGCTAACTTAGCCAGTCTCTCCTGCAGTTTCTCACGGTCAAAGTCAGATGTTGTCTCCTCGATCTGAGCCTTAATCTGAGCTACACGGTCTGCAATAGCCTTGCTGTCTCCGCAGCCATCTACGATAATGGTGTTCTCTTTCTGAACCTTAACGGATTTAGCACGTCCAAGCTGATCCATGGTGGTATCCTTTAATTCAAGACCTAACTCTTCAGAGATAACTGTACCGCCTGTCAAGATAGCAATATCTTTAAGCATCTCTTTTCTTCTGTCACCGTAACCCGGAGCCTTAACACCTACAACTGTAAATGTACCTCTCAATTTGTTGACAATAAGGGTTGTCAGAGCCTCACCCTCGATATCCTCAGCGATGATAAGCAGCTTAGAACCAGACTGTACCAGCTGCTCAAGAAGTGGCAAAATCTCCTGAATATTAGAAATCTTCTTATCTGTAATCAGGATGTATGGATTGTCAAGAACTGCCTCCATCTTTTCCATATCTGTAGCCATGTATGCGGATACATATCCACGGTCAAACTGCATACCTTCTACCAGATCAAGCTCTGTCTTCATGGTCTTGGACTCTTCGATAGTGATAACTCCATCTTTAGAAACCTTCTCCATAGCATCGGCTACCATCTGACCAACCTCATCATCAGCAGATGAAATAGCTGCTACTCTTGCGATATCAGCCTGGCTCTTAACATCCTTCTTCATGTTCTTGATTGACTCAACAGCTGCATCGGTAGCTTTCTTCATACCTTTTCTCATAACGATAGGATTAGCACCTGCTGCCAGATTCTTCATACCTTCGTTGATCATAGCCTGTGCCAGAACTGTAGCAGTTGTAGTACCATCACCTGCTGCATCGTTGGTCTTGGTTGCAACTTCCTTAACCAGCTGAGCACCCATGTTCTCATACGGATCAGCAAGTTCGATTTCCTTTGCAATGGTTACACCATCGTTGGTAATAAGCGGTGCACCGTATGACTTGTCAAGAACAACGTTTCTTCCTTTCGGTCCTAATGTAACTCTTACTGTATCTGCTAACTTATTAACGCCTGCTTCAAGGGCTTTTCTGGCATCTACGCCATATTTAATTTCTTTTGCCATAGTTCAATCATCCTCCATAAATAGTTTCTATTAACCAATAATTGCCAGAATGTCATTCTGTTTTACAATGACATATTTCTCATCGTCAACCTCTACCTCTGTACCTGAGTACTTAGAATAGATGACCTTATCGCCTTCCTTTACCTGCATGGTAATCTCTTTACCATCAACTACTCCACCTGGGCCAACTGCGATAACCTCAGCCTGCTGCGGTTTTTCCTTTGCCTGACCCGGAAGAACGATACCTGATTTTGTCGTCTCCTCAGCGACTAACTGTTTTAATACAACTCTGTCAAATAATGGTGTTAATTTCATTATTGAATCCTCCTAACTTATCTAAATTTATTCCATCTGACCAGTGATTTTTGCGGTCAGATATAAATCATTTTCATTACAAGCTATGTTATAACACGTTCTGTTAGCACTGTCAAGTGTTGAGTGCTAATTTTTTAATATTTCTTTTTCCATATCTTTATTTACGCACATTTTCTCTGTGCTCTTCTTCCCATCTGCACATCAAATCCAAGAAAAAGATTAATATCTAACTCAAATGTGTGCTCTTGACTTCCGCCACATT